>JAHHHL010000029.1 GCA_019359375.1 Lyngbya sp. HA4199-MV5 | reverse complement strand
ATGCCGAAAGGCTCGAAGCTTGTCAAAATTACTCATAGTCAAGTGATTTGAAACGTCCTTGACTATTAAGCAGTCAGATCGTTCGGTCTGGCTGCCTTTCCTCGCTCTTTAGTCTAAACTCCAGTTTGAGGTTCGCGCTTGATGTTCCAGGGTGCGTGCTTGATGCTTGAAGATTCATGCTCGACAGTCTGAGGTACTTCTACGGAGAAGCAAGCTACAGCGACGATGCTCAACGCTTCACGCTTCAAACCTGAGATGCACTCATATGATCGCGCCAGCAGCCATTTGATACGCTAGTTGAAATGTTGCCTGGGAGCGCATCCAGCATGACCACCACCCTAAACACCAAGAATCTTTCGCTCAAAGATGTCTACCGTCTGCTGGGCTTCCAGAAGCAGCCGATCGGGGCGTATGCAGATTTTCTCTCCCTCGAACCGCTGACAGACTATGAGCAGCAGGAACTCGCTCAAATCGCTAAAGACTTTGAAACATATCTTACTCCAGCCAAAGTATCAGAAGGGTTGATCAAGGTACTCACCCTCTTTCCGCTGCTACGGTTGGCAGGTTTTTATCGCTACCCGGTAGAGCTTCACCTGGAAGAAGCCATTGAGCGGATTGCCGTCACCGATGACGATGTTCAGATTACCGGACGCTTTGATGTGCTGGCGATTAATCGTGAAGCAGAATTTGGTGGTCAGCCGTTTTGGGTGCTGATTGTCGAGGCAAAGAATAGCTCGTTTGCAGTCAATGTAGGCTTACCGCAACTCCTGACCTACGCCTATCAAAGCCTGACCTCTCAACCAATGGTTTGGGGCATGGTGACAAATGGGTTGGACTACCAGTTTGCACGACTCCAGCAGGGAACGCCGCCAACCTATCAGCTCATGCCAACGCTACACCTGTTTGAACCCGATCGCGCCCTGCAACTGCTGCAATCGCTAAAGGCGATCGCCAGTCTGCAACGGGGTGCTTCTCGTACCGCTGTTGCTTAAGCATTTTGAATAACTCACCATAACCAGCGTGATCCTGTCCTAGAATAAGAAGTCTGTTGCCCTTCTTATCCTTCCGTGTCTTTGACGCTTCACGCCGACCACTTGCAGTCCATTCAAGCCCACACCGATCGCACCTATCCTGAAGAGTGTTGTGGGTTGCTGCTGGGCACGATCACCGCAGATAAAAAGGTTGTGCATCATGTCTACGAGGTTCCCAACGCATGGGATCAAGAGGCTGCAAACGTTCTGAACGATTCGGAAGGCTTCACCAAAACTCGTCGCTACTGGATTGCACCGGAAGATATGCTCGCAGCGATGCGTGAAGCTCGTCACCGCAATTTGGACATGATTGGCGTTTATCATTCTCATCCCGACCATCCGGCAGTGCCGTCGGAGTGCGATCGCGCGATCGCCTGGTCACAATACTCCTACCTGATTGTCTCCGTTGAGCAAGGCATCACTAAAGATTGCCGCAGTTGGACACTTAACGACCAGCACTTATTTGAATCAGAAGTCATTGCGATCGCTGAAACAGCTCGAATGTGAAGCCGTCCAGCCATCAGGTTCAATCTCTTTATCCTTCATCCTTTAGCCTTTCCTCCCATCATGCTAAATCCCGATCTGAATGACATTCATTTGACCAAAGAAGAGTACGAACGCTACTCCCGCCACCTCATCCTGCCCGAAGTGGGATTGGATGGACAAAAACGTCTCAAAGCTGCCAGTGTGCTGTGCATCGGTACAGGCGGACTCGGCTCCCCTCTGCTGCTGTACCTGGCTGCTGCTGGCGTAGGACGCATCGGCATTGTGGACTTCGACACCGTTGATTTCTCTAACCTGCAACGGCAGGTCATCCACGGTACATCGTGGGTCGGCAAGCCCAAAATCGAGTCTGCCAAAGATCGCATCCACGAAATCAACCCCTATTGTCAAGTAGACCTTTACGAAACGCGCCTGACTTCAGAGAATGCGTTAGATCTGTTCAAAGACTACGACGTGATTGTGGATGGGACTGATAACTTCCCGACCCGCTATCTCGTCAACGATGCCTGCGTGTTGCTCGACAAGCCCAACGTCTACGGCTCCATCTTCCGGTTTGAAGGACAGGCAACCGTCTTCAACTACGAAGGTGGTCCCAATTACCGCGATCTGTATCCCGAACCACCCCCACCGGGACTCGTCCCCTCCTGTGCAGAAGGCGGCGTGCTGGGCATTCTGCCGGGAATCATTGGGGTGATTCAGGCAACGGAAACGGTTAAGATCATTCTCGGCACAGGCACCACGCTCAGCGGTCGTCTGCTGTTGTACGATGCCTTGAACATGAGCTTCCGGGAACTCAAGCTGCGTCCTAATCCGGTGCGCCCTGTCATCGAAAAACTGGTTGACTACGAAGAATTTTGTGGCATTCCTCAAGCAAAAGCCGCCGAAGCGAAGGAGCAAGCTGGTATGCAAGAAATGACGGTGCAAGAACTCAAGCAATTGCTGGATAGCGATGCGAATGATTACGTGTTGCTGGATGTCCGTAACCCCCATGAATACGAGATTGCGAAGATTCCAGGTGCTGTGTTAGTGCCGCTGCCGGATATTGAAAATGGCGCTGGCGTGAGTCAGGTGAAGGATCTATTGAACGGGCACAAGCTGGTCGTGCATTGCAAAATGGGCGGTCGATCGGCAAAAGCGATCAGTATCCTTAAAGAGCAAGCAGGTATCGACGGCATCAACGTTACAGGCGGCATCACAGCATGGAGCCGGGACGTTGATCCCTCTGTGCCGGAGTATTAAGCGGCGATTGAGGGCAATCTGTAATGGTAAAGCTGAGGCGATCGGGCGATTGCCTCAGCTTTTTTGCTTCTAGTTTTTCTAACCCTTAGGAAGGGAAACAAAATAAGACTGGACTTTGTAAGTAAGGGCGTAGGGCGCGTCATCAATTCAGCTCCGAAACCTTGTGATATCAGCACTGTCGCGCCCGTCTCAATAAACCAAGCTAGGGGCTGGAACCTTTGCTGCAAGCAATGTGTAGTCGTAATTGATGACAGCCCCTAGCCTTTGGGCGAAAACCATTGGCACGATTGGAGCACCTTTCTGCCCAAGGCTACTCCCCTACCTGTCTAAACCGACAGGTTACTCCAGCAAAATTCAGATCGTGTTGACACAGATGCCGTCGATCCCTGCCCATACTGTTAGACCTGGCAAGTTTGTAACAAGGTACACAGGTATGAAAAGAGTGTGCTTCTAAGCTTCACACAAGCAGTCAGTTAATACTGTCGGTTAAAAAGAAAAGAACTGATTTTAAGGAGGGGTCAGAAGTTGAGGGTTAAGGCAATTGAGTGGTCAACTGTCTGAACGATCGACGGTTTTTTTACACGATCGATGAACGATAATCCATTGCGCAAGCCAGATTATTTCTTGTATCTTTAATCAAGCAACAGCGGATGCAGTTCATTACGAGCCGTACACCTGAAACTATAGGTCGATAGATTGGAACGTCCTTTCAGTCGGGCTTAAGAAATATTGCGAACCACTTTTGATCCCTTGGTTTTCTATGGTTCGCTGTAGTGAGTCGTGATCAATATCGATCGCAATTTAGGCTGAGGTCGTGAATTTTAGATGAGTAAACTATTAGCTTTGAACGATCGCTACAGCGATGTTGACTGATGGTTTACACTAACGGTTGATAACTTTTACAGAGGATGAAGCGATGCCTGAAGTAACAACTCCTGCACACAAAGCTGGCGATTTCTTTGTTGATTATGAAGAAAAAGTCTTTGAAGATGTGAAGGCTGAGCCCGGTGAAAAAGCGCTGGTGACGTTTCATACCGTTGCCTTTGAAGGGTCGATCGGTCTGGTCAATCTGCTTCAGGCGTTGCGTCTGCTGCGGAAAGGCTTTGAAACGTCTGTGTTGCTCTACGGTCCTGGTGTCACGCTGGGCGTGCAGCGCGGTTTTCCCAAGCTGGGTGATGCCGCTTTTCCTGGGCACCAAAACTTTAACGATCAGCTCAGCAAATTTATGACTGAAGGTGGCAAGGTGTATGCCTGCCGTTTTGCGCTTCAGGCACTCTATGGGCATGGTGAACCCTCTTTAATCCCCGGTATTCGTCCCATTAGCCCTCTGGATGTGCTGGATTTGATCTTGCTGCATCGCAAGGATAACGCCTTCATTCTGGATACGTGGACGGTGTAAGGAGTTCTGAGTTAACTGTTTTGAGTTTTGAGTTGAGGCTTCCGTTCACTTGAAACTCAAAGCTCTATCACTCAAAACTCATTACTCAAAACTATCAACGTGTATTGGGAGGGGTTGTGGATTATTCGCGCACAGTGAGAGCCGCCGCTGTACAAATTAGCCCCGTGTTGTTTAGCCGCGATGGAACAATCGAGAAAGTGTTGCAGTCGATCGCCAGTGCCGCGAAAGAAGGCGCACAGTTGGTCGTCTTTCCAGAAACGTTTGTCCCCTACTATCCCTACTTCTCATTTGTGCAGCCGCCCGTGCTGATGGGCAAGGAACACATGCGGCTCTACGAAGAAGCGGTTGAGATCCCCAGTGCTGTGACGGATGCGGTAAGCCGTGCGGCTCGTTCTTACGAAATGGTTGTGGTGCTGGGCGTGAATGAGCGCGATCGAGGTTCCCTCTACAACGCCCAACTCATCTTTGATGCGGATGGATCGCTGCTGCTAAAGCGCCGAAAAGTTACCCCAACCTACCATGAGCGCATGGTTTGGGGGCAGGGCGATGGGGCAGGGCTAACCGTGCAGGATACGGCTGTGGGCAAAGTCGGTGCGCTGGCATGTTGGGAGCATTACAATCCCCTCGCTCGGTTTGCGCTGATGGCACAGCACGAGCAAATTCACTGCGCTCAGTTCCCCGGCTCAATGGTGGGACAAATTTTTGCCGATCAAATTGAAGTCACCATTCGCCATCACGCGCTAGAAGCGGGCTGCTTTGTGGTGAATGCAACCGGGTGGTTGTCACCAGAACAGGTAGGACAAATCACCACCGATGAAAAACTTCAGAACGTGCTGAGCGGCGGCTGTCACACTGCCATCATTAGCCCCGAAGGAACCCACCTTTGTCCGCCCATTACTGAGGGAGAGGGGATGGCGATCGCAGACCTCGACTTTTCCCTCATCACCAAGCGCAAACGCATGATGGATTGTGTGGGTCACTACTCCCGCCCCGATCTACTGCAACTGCGATTGAATCCGAGCCAGTGGTCAGTAGTCGATGGTTTGCAGGACGAAAGCAATGGGCAAGCAGCCGCTGCACCGCTCAACATCCCCCAACCCGAATTTCTCACGCTGGAACCATAAAGCGCCAAGGCGCTCAGTTGTTAGTTGTTAGTTGTTGGTTTTTAGAGATCAAAAGACTGTTTCATCATAAATAGCTAACCAGAGTCAACGTAAGGCTCAGTTCTGGGTCAGCAATCAGCTTTTTTCTAACAACTCCGTTAGCCCTACTCCCCACTCCCTACTCCCTGATCCATGAATAAACAGCAGCTCATTACAGACCTTCAGACACAAGGGTTGAGATTGGTACAGGAAATGGGTGCCTCTGGGCGGAAAGGAGGTGCAGGTCCATCCGATCACAAAGCGGTCACGGTGGGCGGTACAACGGTGATGGTGCCAATCTATACGGGTTCTGCTGCCCGATCGCCTTACACGGTGACGATCGATGACACCCTCGAACCGCTGCTGCACTATGGCGATGAGGTGGTTGCGCCGATCGCCTTTCCTCATCAGCCAAAATTCTACGGTCTCACGACAGCGGATGGCATTCCCTACTGGAAAATCGCCCTGCTGCACAGTCACGATGTGCTGGCAACCACGGTGCTCCAAACCTGTATGCGCTACAGCGATGCGGCTACATCCTGCCAATTCTGCGCGATCGGTCAATCCCTGGAAGCTGGTCGGACGATCGCCCGCAAAACGCCTGCTCAATTGGCAGAAGTGGCAGAAGCCGCTGTACGACTGGATGACGTGAAGCACATGGTCATGACCAGCGGTACACCCAACGCGAGCGATCGAGGTGCTGCTTACTTAACTGAATGCGCCAGAGCCATCAAAAACCAGGTGTCGCTACCCATTCAGGCGCAGTGCGAACCACCTGATGACTTTCTCTGGTTCGATCGCCTGCGCGCAGCAGGTGTTGATGCGCTAGGAATGCACCTGGAAGCCATTGATCCGCAGGTACGCGCCAAAATCATGCCTGGAAAAGCCACCGTGCCCGTGGACTACTACTACGAAGCCTTTGCCGCTGCTGTGAAGGTATTTGGGCGAGGGCAGGTCAGCACCTACCTCCTGGCAGGGTTGGGCGACGATTTACCGACACTCCTAACAGCCTGCGATCGCCTCGTGGCGATCGGCGTTTACCCCTTTGTCGTCCCCTTCGTGCCCATCAGCGGCACGCCCTTAGCCAACCATGCGCCACCCACCAGCGACTTTATGCTTGCTCTCTACCAGCAAGTAGGTGGCATGTTAAACCGTGCGGGACTGTCTTCCAACGATATCAAAGCGGGATGCGCTAAGTGTGGGGCTTGCTCGGCGCTTTCGACGTTTGAAGAAGTTGTTAGTTGTTAGTTGTTGGTTGTTGGAGAACGTGAGCAGTATTTGAAGAAGTTGTTGGTTGTTAGTTGTTGGTTATTGGAAAACGTGAGCAGTACAAAATAGAGACGCAAGAGACAGCAGAAATCAGAAATCAGAAGTCGGAAGTGAAGAAGTCTAAAGGCAAGGGAGTTTTTGGTTTTATAGCCCTAAAGCCTTTCAGCCAACCAGAAATGGGCATACCCTGCGGGAAGCAAGCTACAAAAAAAGTTTTTAGAAGGAGTCAGAAACGGCTCAGACACCAACAACTAACAACCAACAACTAACAACTATTACTCTCCTCCATGTCCACCCATTCTTACCGATTCAAATTAGCCACGTCTTCTGCGGATGTTAGCAGTTATTTTTCGTTGCGGCGTGCGATTTTTGTGGAAGAGCAGGGGTTGTTTCAGGGTAGTGATGTGGATGCGATGGATGCGATCGCCTACCCGATCGTGGCACTGGCAGCAGAGGAAACCTTAGAGACGCAGAGACGCAGAGGTTCGGGAGCACTTGTGTTGCCGCTAACCCATCATCCGGTGTTGGTACCCGATCCGATTCATCCAAAGCATCACTCACCAGAGACGCTGGTGTTTCCTCTCGCACACCACCCCGTGCTGTCTCATCCGACGCAAAGTCCATCCATTCTCGGTGTGGTCAGAATTTACGAACCGGAACCAGGACTTTGGTATGGAGGACGGTTAGGAGTGCATGAGGACTACCGTCGTGCGGCGCGGATTGGCAAGGGTTTGATCTACAAAGCCGTAACCACAGCCAATACGTGGGGGTGCGATCGCTTTCTGGCGACAGTGCAGCTTCAGAACGTCCGCTTCTTTCAACGGCAGCACTGGCACTCGCTGAAAGAGTTAATGGTTCACGGGTTGCCACATCATTTGATGGAAGCGGATCTAAATTACTATCCACCCGGCAACGAGCAGCGTCCAACCCTCTCAACCTTCAACCGGGAAGCATCTTGAAGCTGGCAGATCTGGTGGCACACTTGCAGCGATCGCTGGGTATTTTGCACAAGCAGGATATTCAGGTCGCAGCGCGGATGTTGAGGGGAAAGGCAGAGGGCAGAGGGCAGAGGGCAGAGGGGTCTCTAAGAGAGGGGAGAAGGGAGAGGGTAGAGGGGTCAGAGTTGAGTGAAAGCGATCAGCAGTCAGCATCAACTCCTCACTCCTCACTTCTCACCCCTCACTCCTCACTCCTCACTTCTCACCCCTCACTCCTCACTCCTCACTCCTCACCTCCCCTCGGCGACGACTGTGCGGCAATTCCCGACGGCTCTGGCTACCTCCTCATGGCGGCAGAGGGCATGTTGCCATCGCTGGTAGAAACAGAACCCTGGTTTGCGGGGTGGTGTGCGGTGATGGTGAATGTCAGTGATATCTACGCGATGGGAGGCACCCCGATCGCCGTTGTGGATACCATTTGGAGCCAAACAACCGCAATGAGTGAGCTACTGTTGGAAGGGATGAAGGCAGCAGCAGCGGCTTATAACGTCCCGATCGTGGGTGGGCACACCAATGGGCACAGTCCCTACAATGCTTTGTCTGTCGCAATTCTGGGACGGGCAGAGAAACTTATGACCAGCTTTGACGCGCAACCGGGCGATCAGCTGCTGCTAGCAACCGATTTTCGCGGCAAACCCCATCCCAAAAATCCCTTCTGGAATGCCGCCACGACTGCCGATCCGGTTAGATTACGGGAGGATCTGGCGCTGCTGCCTCACCTGGCAAACACTGGTTTGTGCAACGTCGGCAAAGATGTCAGTATGGGCGGCATCGTGGGCACCTTACTGATGCTCCTCGAAACCTCCCAGTGCGGTGCGGTACTCGATCTGCAAGCGATTCCGTGTCCACCAGCCTTGCCCGTTGAACAGTGGCTCTTATGCTTTCCTAGCTATGGCTTTCTGCTGAGCGTGAGTCCAGAGAAGGTAGACACGGTACGGTCGCGGTTCCATCAGCGCGGGCTAGTCTGCGAGACGATCGGCAACATCCAGGCAGCACCTCAATTGATCCTCAAAGATGCAACCGAATCAGCCGTCTTTTGGGATCTCTCAGCTCAACCACTCACAGGCTTCTCCCCTGTTTGCCGAGCTTAAAGCGATCGCAAGTAACCCTCTTGCCTCCTACCTTCTAACAACCAACAACCAAAAACTCTCTTACCTTCTGTCTCTTGCCTCCTACCTTCTAACAACCAACAACCAAAAACTAAAAACTCTCCTGCCTTCTGCCTTCTGCCCTCTGCCCTCTGCCCTCTGCCTCTTACCTTCTAACAACCAACAACCAAAAACTAAAAACTCTCCTGCCTTCTGCCCTCTGCCTTCTGCCTCATATTGCAACCCAACCATCAAACTCAACCGGAGTCTGCAATGTAGGGTATAAGGTGTAATGAGGATTAATACGCGCTGCCACCCTGCGATCGTCTCACTAGCCCACCATGACAAAACACACGCTTACGACCTTCCCCAACGGCAAGCAGGCGATCGTGATTCCGCTTGATCCAACGGAAGACCTTACCGCGACGTTGCAGACAGCGGGGCTGCAAACTACCGCCCCCACGCTCGTCATCATTGGGGGTGCCAGTCAGATGACGCAGGAAAGCATCGATCGCGTCCATCAACTGTTTCAAACGGTGCTGGCTCCTCTTGCAGAAGCGCTTCACGCGGTAGTGATTGATGGCGGCACCGATACCGGGGTCATGCAAATGATAGGACAAGCCCGGACGGCAATGGGGGGAACGTTTCCTCTGATTGGGGTCGCACCCGCGAGCAAGGTTTCGCTACCGGATGGAAGTCACGCCGCCCCTGACAGCGAACCACTAGAGCCAAACCATACTCACTTTGTGCTCACTCCTGGCACTGAATGGGGTGATGAGTCTCCCTGGATTAGTGCCATCGCATCGTTGCTGGCTGTCGATCGGGGCGCTGTAACCGTCTTGATCAATGGCGGTGCCGTTTCATTACTGGAAGTGTCAGAAAGTATCCGCGCTGGTAGACCCGTGGTTGTGATTGCCGGGAGTGGTCGTCTGGCGGATGAAATTGCAACCGCGATCGCCTCACCGGGCACACTACCACGAGACGCGATCGCGCCTCTGCTCACATCCAAGCATCTGCTGGTCTTCGATCGTGACAAACCACTGTCTGCGCTCACTGACTTACTGAAACAGCACTTAATGCGCCAAGACTAATACGTAGCAACCCGAGTTGATTTGCGCCAGTGATTCCAGGTTTACTCCCTGTCCTGCTCGCTTCTTCTCAAGAAGAACGTTCAAACGCTTTCGAGTCCCTCTCCTAGGGGCTGTCATCAATTACGACGACACACTGCTTTCAGCAAGGGTTTCAGCCCCTAGCTTTGTGTGTTGGGGCGGGCGCGACCATGCTGATATCGCAGGTTTTGGAGCTGAATTGATGACGCGCCCTAGTGAGGGAAAGCTAGGATTAGAACAGCCTTTCATTATTACTCTGCGTCAAGCGCAACTTTGTCGTAAAGATCCGCAAGAGTGATTTCAAAAGGGACGGAGTTGAGCGTCAGGATGGCTTCTGCGCCGTCGTACTCAGAAAAAATCCATTTGCGAGGTTCGGTTTTGAAGTAGTGCTCAACGTGTAGAGAGTACTGATCAATCAACACATACTCCTGAAAGGATGGAATCGTGCGATAGGCTGCAAACTTGCCGCTGCGGTCATACGCTTCCGTTGAGTTTGACAGCACTTCGGCGATCGCGATCGGGTTGGTGAGGGTATCTCTTCGTCCTTCCTGGAGTTGCAGTTCGCCTTGAATGATCATGACATCAGGATAGATGTAGATGCGCTTGCGAGGAATCCACAGGCGTTGATCGGTGATAAACACATCGTAAGGTTGCTGCTTGAGTCCAAAGTTTAGGGCTGCGTAGAGATTCCCCGCAATCCGGTTGTGATTTGGCAGTCCACCAGGCATCAGAATGATTTCTCCATCAATGTATTCGTGCCGCTCCTCTGCGGTAGCTTCGAGTTCGAGGTACTCTTCAGGGGCGTACTGCTTTTTCTCTTCAGCTTGCATAACCATAAAAGTCGAAGCTCCCAATGCGTTCATAAATTGATCTTAGAGGGCGTTTTGTTTCTAGCTTACCGTTTGCAACGCTACCCAATATGAGCGATCGTTCTACCATTTGGACGGCACGTCCGGATGCAGTTGGTCTTCCTGCCACGACAGGGGATTGTTCTGAATGTATTGCCGCAGATATTGCAATGATGCTTCGTTGCGGACAATGTGTTCATAATAATTGCGCTGCCAGATTTTGACGGTGGTTGGTTGGCAGTAGCGGTTGATTCGCTGGGCTGATATGGATTTGAAATTTTGAACAATTGCTCCAATCGATCCTGGGGTTGTGCCGCGTGGTTGTAGGGATTGGTCAAAATCAAAATGCCGTGAACGTGATTGGGCATGACAATCAAGGCATCCAGAACAAGATGCGGAAAAGAGGATGGCAACCGTTGCCAACAAGCATTCGCCATTTGCCCTACAGCGTTCAACTGCATTTCACCATCGACAACCGCACCAAAGAGACATTGCCGCTGGTGGGTACAAAGCGTGATGAAATAGGCACCGGGAGACGCATAATCATATCCCTTTAGCCGAATCGATTTTCTGTGGTGCTTGTCTGGGTTGTATTTCACGTAACTCTACCAATCTCATTGATTGATAGAATGCCCAGCCAATAAGGGCGATCGGTACTGTTGCATCTGCTAACGCCAGCGATCGAAGGGCGAAGGGTTGCTCAACGTAGAAGCGCAATGAAGCCAGCCTGTTCAAAGTGGCGATTCCTTCGGAGAGCTTCGCTAACGTGGGTCAGGGCTTTCAGAATCTTTCGTTGCTGCATGATGCAGAAGGAAGCACAGTCAGTCAGGCTCCAGGCTTTGTCGGCTCGTTGGTTGTAGAGGTCAAGTGCTTGACGGAATAAAGCGCTGCTTTGAGGGACAACTTCGATTTTAGAATTATCGAACGATCGTTGCACAAATTGAGCTGCGGCTTGCCTAAACGCACTCTCTCGTCTGGAGAATGAATTTAAGACTTCCGTGAAAACCATCTCACTGGTCACGATTTGAAAGGGGTCTAGAGTATTGGAAAGGCTGACAGCTTTAGTCCGCAGGTCATCGGCAGGGTTGAGGATGGCAATCCAGTAACCTGCATCGGCGAAGACGGTTTTCATTCCTCGTCCTTCGGTGAGCCATACAAGTAGTGATCGACGTTTTTGGAAAGGTCGCTGGGTAGCTTTGCCCATTCTTCTCTAGGAACCTGGGCACTAATTTCTTCTACAAACTGGAGAAAGGATGGAAGACTGGGAGTTTGAGGCGAACTATTTGTCTGCTCTTCCTTGATTTTGTGCTTTAAGCGAATTTTGATGAACAGCAGAAAGTCTAAAGCCTCCTGCACAACGAAATCAGGTGTTTGGTCAAGTTCTTGAATGAGTTGTTCTTTAGCATCTGTCATGGTTGATTCCCCAATAGGATTCTAGCAAGAGACGATTGCGTAGGCTATAACTACTATTAGCGTAATGGTCACTGATTTGCTGTTTTGAACTCAATTCCCTCTTATTAGCATGACCAAAGATAGAAAACGGGCGGTTAGATCTTCAGACAATGAAGTTAGTCAAGAACGTTATGAGCTATACAAATCTTCGTTTGAATGGATTTCCAAATCAATCAGCGAAGGGTTTTATTTGGAAGCGATCAGTCTTGAAGAAAGCCTTATCACTGATCGTTTAGAAAGCTACCTAACATGGCGAACAAGTACTGATTTTAGCTTTATGACTTTGGGAAAACTTCAGAGGGCAGTTGAGAAGCACGAAACTGATGATGCTTTGCGACTACTTGTTCTCGATGATCTTAATCAATGGAGAGAAGCGAGAAATAAAGCAGCCCATGAGATGGTAAAAATTGAGGACGGAAAACAGATTAGCTGGAATGACAGGATGAAGATAAATAAGACAGTTGCAGAAGTGGGGCTTGAACTGATTCGCAAAATCGATCGACAAACCCGGAAACTACGCGTTGAATAATAATGCAGTAACTGAAAATAATCTTGAGACTTTTACCACTCCATTAAGTCCTCACAACTTATGTATAGGTTGATTTTTTCAGGCAACCGATTCAACGAATTTAACCTGTAGTGCAAGGGATCTTTCTAGTCGAAAGAGATATCGCCGCTATCGATCTTATCCTGAAGTTTCTTCCGAATAGATGGACTAAACCCCGTCTTGAAAACTAAATCTTTAAAGCTTTCGTATGGTCTACTCTTTATGAGCCTATCAATAGTTTTTGCTTGAAAGCGTGCAGTTTTAAGAGCAGCCTTAAGAATGGCTTCACTAGATTTGTTTATACTAATGCCATTTCCTGAAGCTATTGCTCTTAAATCAGGTTCTTTGCTTTCATTACTAACTTCAGTTTTGGTATTAGAAGAGTTATCATCTATTCTTTCTTCTGCAATAAACTCAATACCCTTTATTTTTAACTTTCTTTTCTGTAAATCTGTAGCAGAAGGAGAGATTATAAATGCAAGATCAGGAGGATTCCCATCTGTTGAGAAGGGTTCGTAACTGAATTCAGCTAGCCACTTGTGGAATGTATCTATATGTTCTTTAATCAAAGGACAGTTTTTAGCCTCTCCATAAGCTTCAGCTACTTGATGACCATTATGCCATAACTCTACATAGCAATCTACGGCGTGATCTTTGACTCCTCTAATAATAGTTGTAGTCTTAGCTATTAAGAGTAAAAATCCATTTTTACCTTTATACCTCTTCCACTTTGTGTGACCTCGATAACCCTGACTTTGCTCTATGCCATTGGGTTCCTCTGTCGGGTAGTCACCAAGATACTCACTCCATTTCGCTAGTGCTTGTACTTCAACTATTTGACGCGCTTTGCTCTCATATTTATTAAAGGATTTGTCAAAAGAGTGAAAGTATCGCTCATGAATTTCAATTACTTTTCCAGAAAACTTCTTACAAAATTCTCTTAAACTACTATAGTCATGTGCAGGTTCCAGTTGTATCTCTTCAATTTCTCTCCAGGCTTTATCAAAGTCTTTGCAACCACTGTAAGCCGCTTCAATTTGTTCTTCTATTTTTTTCCTAATTTGTTCGCATTCTTCCCGGCGATAGGCAACAAGGTTAATCACAGAATCGAAGACACGGCTATATAAAGCTTGGTCTGCTTTAATAAAAGTCTCTACATCATCTGATATGCCAACTATGTAGATCATGAGGCGAATATTTCCTCCGCCAAGCGCTTCATTTATTAAATCTCTAACAATTGATCTGGCATCTTGCAAATAATCCTTATGGGTTCGCAACCCATCCAGCTCATCCATCAGATAAACAAAAGTCGCTTGAGGATCAACCTGTAAGAAATACTTTATTGTGTCAAAAAATCGCCTTTTGAAGTTAGACTTCTTTTCAGCAAGATATTCACTCAATTGCTCAGTAAAATCCATCTCGGAATTCACCTTTAATCTTAGTTGAGCAACTTTCTCCTCACCAATAATTCTGCCAAGAGATTTTTCAGCCATATCTTTTATGTGCTTGGACAAGCTAGTATTGCCGTCTCTCATTAGCTCCCAAAAAGTCCGAGTTAAAACGTAAGAATAGAACTTAACTCCAAAACTTTCACTACCAGATTCTGAAAGTAGTTCATTGAATGGAAACTGAACTACTATTGCGTGTTTTCTGTATCGAGGGTCAGCCTCTATTAGTTCACGTAGATAATCAAGTAATGTTGTTTTACCGCCGCCAGGAATAGCAGCAATAAATCTAAAAGTAAAGCTTCCGTCATCAAAGCTATACCTTAAGTCATCATTGAGAAGCTCAGTGATATTAGAGATAGGTCTTCCAGAAAGGCTTCTTGCCTCATTAAACTTCCCTTCTGAACCGCGCTGTTTGACCTCACGTTCAATCCAGATATCTTCAATAAAATTAACGCCGTGATTGACACGTTTAAGAAATCCTCTGATGTCATCCTTCTTACCCGCATCTTCAGCCATAACTTACTCTACCCACTCAATCAACTCATCTTCTCCACCTTCGGTGACAGATATTTCTCCCTTCGATCTCAGCATCTCAAAATATTTCTCAAACTCTTGCTGTGAAATAGAATGCTGCTCTATAAAAGCTTGAGATATTTCTCGTCTGCGGATTGCAACAACACCCTTCAGTGACTGCTGTTTTCTCTCTTTGAAATAAAGTTCTTTGAATTGTTCTTGAAATTCATCAAAGGTTATTTCCTTCAAAGACTTGTCTTGAGGATGGGTCTCAGCGGCTTTTCTGAGGCAATCTAGTAAAATGTTTAAGACTTTTGGACCTTTGACAGAATCGAATTTATAGTCAGTGACAGCCAGATTACTGACAAGAGCTTCTACCCCTTGTTTTGTTACGGAGAAGCGTCCCTTACTTGTTTGTTTGATCAAGCCCTGAGTCTGTAAGGCATCATAGATTTTCTCAGCTTTTCCCTTCCACTCGCTCAGTAAGTAGGATTTAACAGTGCCTTTTGTTACCGTGTCTGCTTCTGAGTATGCACTGGCGTAAAGCAGATAGATTAGTTGTTCTGTAGTAAGTTCAGCCATATTATCCTCCCATTCAGTTTTAACGAATACAAAGCTAAATGTCTCTAACAAGCAGATGATAGCTGCAATATCCTTATAAAAGGTTCTTGGCTTATCTAGCTAAAGTTGAGCGATCGCCCTCCAACCCTCACCTTTCACCATCTGATCTCGACAAATCAAGCTTATAACTCAAAGCATGGATCTCTTTGTGGGAAGCACCGAGCTTTTTACCTAATCGTTGCGATTCCAAAGAAGAAAGAGCCGTGGTGGACGATCGTCGATCGCACCCCACGGCTCTGTAGACTAAACCCTCGGAGGTTTGAATCGCTCGACTGGCCAGGCTTAATGCCTGGTCAAAACCTCCGAGGTTTGTATCACCGAAACTAGATCGAGATGAAGTTGTTCGCGGTAATGGTACTTGCCTGGATGCCGGACAGCACGGCTAAGGTGTTGCCCTGACGCTGAATGAGGGTGTCATTCGCATTCAGCCCAGTGCCTTGCACGATCGAGAGCCTGTTAAGGCCCAAGCCTGCTGGTAAGCCGATCGTGTCAGTGCCGTTTTCAAAGTCGGCGATTGTCTGCGTCCCCCCGCGTGTGAGGGCAAACGTATCGGCACCTTCACCCCCGATGAGGAAGTTATTGCCTTTGCCGCCGCGCAAAAAATCATCGCCTGCACCCGCCTCAATATAATCATCCAGTTGATCACCCCGCAGGCGATCGTTGCCATCCGTGCCTTTATAAGTCTGGATGTTTAACCCGGCTAAACCAACCCGTGGGTCAAGCTTGAGGGGTTGTTCCAGTTGCAGCAGGATGATTTCGTTGTTGTCGATCGCGGGTGAACGACCGGATGAGAACGGGTAGTTGTTGTCGTTGGCAACCAGAATGGTGTTGGCATCGATTACCAGCACATCTTCAATGGTCTGGAACGGGAAGTTGAAGCTCGTGCTGCCGTCTTTGTTGAGATCATCCGGGTCTTTGATGTCCAGCAGGTTGGCAATTTCTGTTTTAGCGACGAAGCCGTTCGCATCCTGTTGAGAAAAATCGACCTTGAAGATCTTCTTGAACTGGGCAGCCGCTCCCTGGTTGTTGTCGCGCTCGATGATCAGGTATTCGTTGCTGTTGACGACGGTAATATCACCGATCGCGTTGGCGGGATTTTCGAGCTTGTAGTAGCCCACCACCCCTTCATATTGCTGGCTTGCCACGTCAAACTCGTAGATGCGCAGTGCGCCTGCTGGATCGCCAACCACCGTACCTTCCAGTAAGGGATACAGGGTGGACTTGTCGGGGCTAATTGCCAAACCTTCAAAGCCTTTAGAGCCACCCAGGTTCGCCACAGCAGGAGGCGTAATGAAGGTGCTGCGGGCATCTTCGCCAGTACCAGGGAAATCGGTAAAGTAGCCGTCTACACCCAGTTCAATAAACTGTTTGAACTCAGCCAACGGATCGCCGTTGTAGCTGTCGGGCAGGAAGAAGCTCTCGTTGCGGAAGGTGTAAGGATGCACCAGCAAGCCAGCTTTATGGGCATCGGCAACCAGGGTGGTGGGAGTGCCTGTGACGCGATCGCCGTCGCTAATTTGTCCATCCCCATTCAGGTCATCGGGAAGTCCATCATTGTTGCGATCGACGGTTGTAAGCGGCACAATCCGCTGCTTGTTGGGACCAATACCCTGGGCGTAGGTGGCAATTTCTGTCAGTCCTGCGGCGGTCGAGAGGTCGGTGTAGGTGCGCGTGTCGCCGCTGATCACAAAGTCGTAGGGGCGACCCGACCCGCCAAACAGTTGCACTAAGGGAATATCGATGCCTGCGGTCGGCATGATCGTCGTGTTCAACGCCTTCAGGTTGGCGACCTCAAAGGATTGAATGAAGATCCGCGACGGATCGGTGAACTTCTGCGTTACCAGAGTATCCACGAGCAATTGGCTGGTGTTGAAGCCCTGCGCCGCAAAGAAGCTGGGGTGCTTGGTTTCGGGATAGATGCCAATTTTGCGTCCCGTTTCGGCTTCCACTTGCTGCACGAGGTCGATGACTTCATCCAGGGTGGGCACTTTCAACCCATCGTTGTTGAAAGCGGTGCCGCGAATGGCAGGGATGCGCTCGATCGCGTTCAGGGTTTTGATTTCTGCCAGGGTGAAGTCTTCGGCAAACCAGCCTGTCACCGTGTTGCCATCCAGTACCTTGGTGGTCTTGCGATCGGCAAACTCAGGACGGGTGTAAATATCGGTGCTGGTGTCGGTGGTGTTAAGCGTACCATCGGCATTCAATACCGCTAACATTGGCTCGTGACGGGCAATCAAAATGCCATCTTTGGTGACCACCAAATCAGGTTCAATAAAGTCGGCACCATCGGCGATCGCCTTTTTATAGGAAGCCAGCGTGTGTTCAGGTCGTTCGCCACTCGCGCCGCGATGCCCAATCACGATCGGCTGCTTGCCATTCAGCGTATTAAACTCGGTCGTGGCGAGAACATCGGGATTTTGGGGCGATCGGACGACGGGGCTGATAATCTGGTTCCGCACCAACGCGCCCGTACCGGGGAAGTCGGTGAAGTACGCATCCACACCCAGGTTGATGAACTGCTCAAACTCCTTGGCAGGGTTGCCCTGATAGTCTGAAGCCAGAAAGCGTCCTTCGTTGCGGAAGGTGTAGGGATGCACTTGCAAACCCACCGCATGAGCATCGGTGACAAGTGAAGTAGGAGCCAGAGTCACGCGATCGGCATCATTGATCACACCATCGTTATTTAAATCGTCTGCAATGCCATCGTTGTTCTTGTCTACATTTTTGACTGAAACAATCATTCGCTTCCAGGGACCGATACCATCGGCGTAGGAGGCAATTTCTGCCAGTCCTGCGGGCGTTTGCAAATCGGCGTAGGTGCGAGTGTCGCCTGCCACAGCAAAATCGTAGGGACGCGCATTCACATCCTGATACAACAGGTCGCCCGTCGCATAATCCACGTCATAGGCATCCAGCAATTGCACCAGAGGAATGTCGGTTTTGGTGTTCAGTTTCTTCAGATTGGCGACTTCAAAGGACTGGATGAAAATGCGGCTGGGGTCAGTGAAGCCTGTTTGCTCTAGCGTTGCCAGCAGCGGCTCTTCCAGGGACAGCCCTAAATGATCGTGATAGGTGGGGTGTTTGGTTTCGGGATAGATGCCGATTTTTTTGCCCGTATCTTTTTCAACCTGCTGCACCAGCTCAATCACGTCTTGCAGCGTGGGAATTTCAAACACCCCGTTGAATGCCTGGGTACGGAAGCCTTGCGGCATGATCGCCCGCAGGGTTTTGATCTCTGCCAGGGTGAAGTCAGAGGCAAAAAATTCGTTTTCGTACAGCACGCCATCAACGATGCCGCTGCGCTTACGATCGACAAACTCAGGACGACTGGCAACATCGGTGGTGCCACCTAAAATGGGTTCGTGGCGGGCAATCAACACGCCATCTTTGGTGGAAACCAGATCTGGTTCAATAAAATCGGCACCGCGCTCGATCGCCAGCTTGTATGCCTCTAACGTATGCTCTGGCAATTCACCACTGGCACCCCGATGCCCAATCACCAGTGGAGCCTGACCATTCAGGGTGTTCAGCTTGACGGGGTTAGGAGTTGCAATGGGGGCATCCAGCAATTTGCCCGTGCCGTCAAAGTGCAGCAAAAAGGGACCAAACTCGTCACCCACCCAGATCGTGCCGTCCTCTGCCAGCACGAAGGATTCAATATCAAAGTCTGCGCCTGTGAGGACGCGATCGCTCGTTTTCTCATTCGTAATGGCAAACGGCACTTTTTTGTCAGGGTCGCGCAGTTGAATAAAGCTGCCAACCTTCACGCTGCCATCACCCGACGCTTCTGCTCCCTGAAAGCTAGGATCAACTTGATAGATTCGCAGTAGAAAATCAGCGCTGTTTCCTTTGGCACCAAAACCATTGTCTGGCAGAAACCAGAAGCGATTTTGATCCGCAAACTGTACGCCGCTAAAGCCCTGTACGGGCTGACCCGGAAACGGTCCCGTGCGCCCGTTACCAGAGATGCCGTTTCCGGCGGGAGGTCCTTCTGCAAAGGTGTCGGCTGGGAGTGAGGCAAAGCCCTTGAGAGTTACGTCTGCCATAGGTTTAGAGGTGTCTAGTGGTAGATGAATGGTTGATGTGCGAGTGGAACAAACGGCAAGCACCCTGATGCCATCACTTCTGCTACGGCGGTTTGCGTGGGTTTGATTGTTTTGCAGAAGGATGGGATACCAACCTCCATACATCCCACAGGGACTTTAAGACGCGTCTAACGCACCGTTAAAAAGCCAGTAATTCTACTGAATATGAATGTGTAGCTTTGATGAAACCTGCTGCAAAGACTTGACGAATGCTCGACACTAATCTCTCCGTAACACTCGTTACGGAGTGCGAGTAAAACTGACTACGCTACAGTTGGAAAGCACGTCTCTTCTCACACGTTCTTTTCACGGCTGTACGTTATGACTGGCTCGATCGCCCCTTCACCAAAACCCGATCGCCCCGTGCGAGAACGGATACGCGAAACCGACTGGCGCTTGTTTATGCGGTTGGCAGAATATGGGCTGCGAGACAAGCGGCTACTGGCATGGTCGTTTGCGCTGCTGGTGCCCACGGCGATCGCCGGAGCCATGCAGCCCATTTTGATTGGTGAAGCGATTTCCCTCGTTCGGCAAGAACCAACCACCTGGGGGTTTCTGCGTCAAATGTCCCTCACGGATGGCATTAATCTGCTGGCAGGGCTATTGCTGCTGACGCTGATTCTGCGTACCTTCTTTGATGCGCGACAGGGGTTTCTCGTGCAGAAAATGGGGCAGCGCATTACGGCAGACATTCGCGCCGATTTGTTTCACCACGTCACGTCGCTGGCAATGCGCTTTTTCGATCGCACCCCGGTTGGACGCTTGATTACCCGTCTCACCAGCGATGTGGAAGCGTTGGGGGATGTATTCTCCACAGGCGCGATCGGCATTTTGGGCGATTTGTTTTCAATCATTGTGATTGCGATCGCCATGTTCTTGCTGCAATGGCAGTTGGCGCTGTTGCTAACCGCGATGCTCATTCCAGCGACAGCGCTGATCATTTACTTTCAGCAGCAGTATCGCAAAGCCAACTACAAATCGCGCGAAGAATTGTCTACGCTCAATTCGACCTTACAAGAAAATATTGTCGGCATTAATGTTGTACAGCTTTTTCGCCGCGAAGCCTTTAACGCCGATCTGTTTCGCACCAGCAATCTGCGCTACATCAAAGAGGTTGATAAAACCATCTTTCACGATTCCGCTATTTCCGCCACGCTGGAGTGGATTTCGCTGGCGGCGATCGCGTCTGTCCTCTGGCTCGGTGGGCGCTTCATTCTCGATCAAACGCTCAACCTGGGTCAACTTTCAACCTTTATTTTGTTCTCTCAACGTCTGTTCGATCCCCTGCGTCAGTTTGCGGAAAAGTTCACCGCCATTCAAGCTGGGTTCACGGCTGTAGAGCGGGTCAGTGATATTTTTAATGAGTCGATCGACATCCGCGATCCCGAACATCCTAAAACGCTGGACAGCCGTGCTGAAGCCACTACAGGCGAAATCCGCTTTGAGCATGTCTCCTTTGCTTACAAGGAAGGCGAATACGTGCTGCACGATCTTAACTTCACCATTCGCCCCGGTGAAAAAGTCGCGTTGGTGGGTCCCACAGGTGCAGGCAAAAGTTCCATTATTCGGTTGCTAAGCCGCTTGTATGAGGTGACAGAAGGCTGCATTTTGGTGGATGGGGTGAATATTCGTGATCTGCCCCAAACCGAACTGCGCCGCCACATGGGCGTGATTTTGCAAGACGGCTTTGTGTTTGCAGGCGACGTGAAAAGCAACATTACGCTGGGTGAAACGTATCCCTTTGCTGCCATTCAATCTGCCGCCGAACGCACCAATGTTTCTGCCCTGATCGAACAACTGCCCCAGGGGTACGATACACCCCTCCGTGAACGAGGCACCAACCTGTCGGGCGGACAAAAGCAACTGCTAGCCTTTGCTCGTGCTGCCATCCGTGAACCGCGCATTCTGGTGCTGGATGAAGCCACCGCCAGTCTGGATGTGGGCACCGAAGCACTGATTCAAGACGCGCTGGATCATTTGCTGGAAAACCGTACTGCCATTATTATCGCGCACCGTTTGTCTACCATTCGCAACTGCGATCGCATCCTCGTCCTCAAGCGCGGTCAACTGGTCGAATCAGGTAGCCATGAAGAACTTCTCAGCCAGGGTGGACTGTATGCCAGCCTGTACAAGCTGCAACTGCTGGAGACGTAAAGCAGGAGGAGGCAGGAGGCAGGAGGCAGAGGGCAGAAGGTAAGGCAGGAGGCAGAAGGCGTGATTGATGGTTCTTGCAAAACCTTGAAGCCTTTTAGTCGGACTAAAAATAGGTATGGCAAAAAAAGTCAGTCTCAGGGGCAGGTTTGAGCCATCCGCGATCGACTTTGCTGTTGCTTCATAGCAAAACCCTTGCCTACAGATATCTACTGCGATGCACTTTAATCTTGTCTTGAAAACAAAAGGAACGCACAGCCCTCTGCCCTCTGCCTTCCCTGCTTCTGCCCTCTGTCGTTGTATGCATAAATTCGTGCGTCAGAGTCTATCATTTGGCTTAAATTAAGCGGTCACTTTCGTTTAAAAATGCTAAATTCACAGGGAGATTTCAGCCCATATTGGGAGGCTTCATGCTGAAGCAACGCAAAATCCAGATTGGTATAGGGTTAGCGGCACTCAGTGCGCTCGTGGTTGGAGCGGCAATCCCAATCCTGAAGCACGGTAAACAAGAGGCATCATCGATCGCGCTGGATACGACAACCGCTGTCAGCGACAGTCACAAACCCGTGAGCGCGTTTAAAGCTCTGCCGCCAGCCCAGCGGACAAAAGCCTTGGAGACAGTTGCCACCAAGGGCAAAGATTCAGTAGAACGTAACCGCGCCCGCTACTTGCTGGCATCCGAGTTGATCGAAAAGGGACAGGGCAAACAAGCCCTCGCCTCCCTGCAAGGCTTAGAAGAGAACTATACCGTGCTGGCAGCATATGTGCTCAAACAGCGAGCGCAGGCGTATGAGCAGGTGGGCGATCGCACGAAAGCCCAGGCAACCTGGCAGCAAATCCTTAAAGACCATCCGAAACATCCAGTGGCAGCGGATGCTCTAGCCGCTTTGGGGCAAGACAACCCTCGCTATGCCGATCAGGCGATCGCCCAGTTTCCGTCACACCCCAGCACGATCGCGCTGGCACAGCAACGCCTGAAGCAAAACCCCAAGCAGCCACAATTGCTTTTGCTCATCGCCAAGCACGCCCTTTACGCCCAAAACTACCTCACCGTTCTGGATACGCTCACCGGTCAGTATGCAGCGCAACTTAAGCCTGAAGACTGGGAAGCGATCGCCTTTGGCTATTGGGAAAAGCAGATTTATGGTAAGGCAGGGGCAGCTTACGCTCGTGCTCCCTATACGGCACGAAATGCTTACCGCATTGGGCGGGGCTTACAGCTTGGTGAGAAAGGAGGGGCAACCCAGGCATACCAGCGTGCCGTACAGGACTTTCCGAACGCCAGCGAAACGGCTTTGGCACTGCTGCGACTCGCCAAGATCACCGAACCAACCCAGGCTATAGCCTACCTTGATCAGGTGGTGCGACGTTTTCCAGCCAAAGCAGACGAGGCATTGCTTGAAAAAGCCAAGATTCTGGAGCAGCAAAATAGCCTCAAGTATGCGACGGCTGTGCGACAAACTTTACTCATGCGCTACAGCAAATCGGATGCGGCGGCTTCCCTGCGATGGACGCTGGCTCAAGAGCGGGGAGCCGCCAACGACCCTCAGTCGGCGCGGGTGTGGGCAGAATCTCTGATGGCACACAACCCCACCAGCGAAGAAGCGCCAGAAGCCACGTTTTGGAGTGGCAAATGGGCAGAACAGTTGGGTAAAGAGAAAGAAGCAAAAGCCGCCTATGAGCAGGTGCTGGAACGCTATCCCCAGTCGTACTACGCGTGGCGATCGGCTTCCAGGCTGGGTTGGCAGGTTGGCGATTTTAACAGTGTGCGTCAGCTAAAACCCGAAGTGACGCGTCCCACCACTCGCCCAGAGTTGCCCGTTGGCTCGACGGTGCTCAAAGAACTGTTTCAGCTAGGGCAAGACCGCGAAGCCTGGAAACTGTGGCAGGTCGAATTCCGAGACCCCATGCAGCCGACAGTGGCAGAACAGTTCACCGATGGGGTGATGCGACTTGGCGTGGGGGATTATCTCGACGGCATCTTTATGGTGTCCTTTCTGAGTGAACGAGACAAGCCCGAAGAACAGTCGCAGTATCGATCGCTCAAGCAGAAAGCGTCTTACTGGCAAGCACTGTATCCCTTCCCCTACCTGGAGCCGATCGAAGCCTGGTCTCAAGAACGGCAGCTCAACCCTCTGTTGGTGACAGCCCTCATCCGCCAGGAATCGCGCTTTATGCCTGGGATTCGATCGAGTGTGGGTGCCACAGGTTTGATGCAGGTCATGCCCGATACAGGAGCCTGGATTGCCAAGCAAATCAAACTCAAGCAATACCAACTGAACGATCCAGACGATAACATCAAGCTCGGCACCTGGTATCTGGACTACACGCACCAGGAGTATGATGGGAACTCCATGCTCGCAGTGGCAAGCTACAATGCTGGACCCGGAGCGGTTGGCGGCTGGCTGGCGAAAGCGGGACAGCAAGATCCGGATGTTTTCGTGGAAAATATTCCCTACGACGAAACGAAAGGCTACGTCAAATCGGTGTTTGAAAACTACTGGAATTATCTGCGGCTTTACAATCCCGACATCGCTCAAAAAGTTGCCCAGGTATCCAAAGAGCATCCCACTGGCACCACCCCTGATTCATAACCGCAAGGTCAAAATAAAGAGACATTACTTTAGGAATGTTTAACCCTTCCTTAAGACAAACCGCAGATTTTCAGTGCCTCTGTTGAATGATCCCCACAATCAATGACAACGCTATTCCAGTTCGTTGACGCAACCGTCGTGTCCTCCTTCTGGAAGGTGACTGACTGGCTTTAACTTCAGGTTTTAGCAAAGCCGTTCTCGTTTAAGCCAGCCAATTGTTGTTTAGTTGCTGGCGAGGAATTTATGAACGAGAACGTATTGCCGGGAACCCGAAACGTGGCGATCGTGGGTCCCTATCTCAGCGGTAAAACCACCTTATTGGAGAGCATTCTGTCGGTTACAGAGGCTGTCACGCGCAAAGGGAAGGTTCAGGACAGAAACACCGTGGGAGATAGCAGCCCAGAAGCCCGCGATCGCCAGATGACTGTAGAAATTAACGCCGCCAGTACCCAGTACGGCGGCGTTCGTTTTACCTTTCTGGATTGCCCTGGCTCCATTGAGTTTGCTCAAGAAACGTGCCATGCGCTCATTGGCGTGGATGCTGTGGTGGTCGTGTGCGAACCTGTCGCCGATCGGGTGCTCACCCTGGCTCCCCTCTTCAAGTTTCTGGATGACTGGCACATTCCCCATCTGGTATTCATCAACAAAATGGATCGGGCGGATGTCGCCTTTACGGATGTGCTGCAAGCCCTCAGAAAGGTGTCCAGTCGTCCGTTAGTCGCTCACCAATATCCGATCGGGCAAGGTGAAAAGCTGGTAGGATTCATCGACCTGGTGACGGAACAAGCCTATCACTACCATCCTGGTGCGCCCGCCGATCCGGTGCCCTTACCCGACGCTCTGCGTCAACAAGAGCAGGCAGCCCGCGCCGAAATGTTAGAAACCCTGGCAGAATTTGATGACCATCTGCTTGAAGAACTCCTGGATGATATTGAACCCCCGCAAGAAGAAATCCTTCAGGACTTGAAGCTGGAACTGGGTGCCGACCAGATTGTGCCTGTCTTCCTTGGCGTAACCGATCGTGATTTTGGCGTGCGTCCCCTGCTACAGGCACTGTTACGCGAAGCACCTGAACCTGAAACGACCGCAGACCATCGGGGTATCACGCTCCACGCCTCGGCTCCCCTGGCACAGGTGTTGAAAACCTACTACAGTCCCCAGGGTGGAAAACTCTCACTGGTGCGCGTTTGGCAGGGCACGTTAACCGATGGCATGGTGCTGAACGGTGTACGGGTCGGTGGCATCTATCGGCTCATGGGTCACCAGCAGCAGAGCCTCACAACCGCCGTGGCAGGAGACATTGTGGCACTGGGTCGTCTGGATGGCATCAAAACAGGTGACACTCTCACCACTGCAGAGCCGTCACTTGTCAGCGAATTGCCCAGAGCCGAGCCGATCGCACCTGTGTTTGCCCTGGCGATCGCCGCCGAAAAACGCAGCGATGAAGTGAAGCTGAGTAGTGCCCTTGCCAAACTGCTGGAAGAAGACCCCGCGCTCGCCTGGGAGCAACACGATGCCACCCATGAGATCATTCTCTGGGGACAGGGTGAGATCCATCTTCAGGTGGCGCTCGATCGCCTCAAGCGCAAATACAACCTGCCGATGCAGACTCACCTTCCCCAGGTACCTTACAAAGAAACCATTCGCAAGACCACCAGTGTTCGTGGGCGGTACAAGCATCAAACAGGCGGACACGGGCAGTTTGGCGATGTTTACCTCGACATCCAACCCCTACCGCGTGGAGAAGGCTTTCACTTTAGCGAGAAAATTGTGGGTGGGGTGGTGCCGCGTCAATATATTCCCGCTGTTGAAACGGGTGTCCGCGAGTATCTCATTCACGGTCCGCTTGGGTTTCCGATCGTGGATGTGGCGGTCACGCTCACCAGTGGCTCCTACCACTCCGTCGATAGCTCTGAGCAGGCGTTTAAGCAAGCCGCACGGGTGGCAATGCAAGAAGGGATGGTTAAATGCGAACCCACTCTGCTGGAACCCATCCTCAACGTGGCAATTTCAGTGCCAGCGGAATTTACAGCCAAGGTACTGCGGTTAATTAGCGGTCGCCGTGGGCAAATTCTTGGCTACGATGCCAAAGCCAACTGGTATGGCTGGGATCAAGTCGCTGCCCATATCCCCCAGGCAGAAATGCACGATCTGATTGTAGAACTGCGATCGCTCACGCTGGGCGTTGGCTTCTTTCACTGGCAGTATGACCACCTCCAGGAAGTGCCTGAAAAGCTTGCTGAACGCGTCCGCAGCAATGCCCATAGCTACAGTAAGTGATTGAGGCTTCGTGTTTTTGGGTGTTAAGGGAGTGCCATCAACACGATCGTGCTCCCTTGCCTTCATTGATCAATAGAACTTAGGCAAACCTCGGAGGTTTTCACCCAATCAAACAGCATGACCAACGTTGTGGCTTAAACCTCCGAGGTTTTAGGATTAATGGCGCACTTGATCCGCCCAGGGCGTTAGCTGTTGCGATAGCCATTTCAAGGCATAGTCAATCACCAACCCAATCAACCCAATGAAGGCAATGCAAAACAGAACTTTGTCGGTTTGCAAAAACCGTTGAGCCTGAATAATTTTGAAACCCAAACCATTTTGAGAGGCTACCAGCTCCGCAATGACGAGAAAGTTCCAGGCACCTGAGATATTCACTCGTAACGTGTCTAATACGCTTGGAAAGGTTGCTGGAATAATCACCTTAAACACCACACCGCGTCGAGGCGCACCCATTGTATAGGCAACATTAATCATCTCATTGGGGATGAATTTCACCGCATCGGCAACCATAATGGCGTTATACAAAACCGCGCCCAGCATAATAATGAGAATTTTGGCAGGTTCA
This sequence comes from Lyngbya sp. HA4199-MV5, assembly GCA_019359375.1. Taxonomy (GTDB): domain Bacteria; phylum Cyanobacteriota; class Cyanobacteriia; order Leptolyngbyales; family Leptolyngbyaceae; genus Stenomitos. The sequence continues at coordinate 55,088 of JAHHHL010000029.1, read as the reverse complement.
CCCAACCCCAACCAGATCACAATCAACGGCACAAAGCCCGTTACAGGCATGTAGCGAACAGTACCAACAATAGGCGCAAACAGGTTCTCCATGCTGTAAAACGTTCCCATTGCCAAGCCGATCGGCACACCAATGATGGCAGCAACCATAAACCCAGCTAACACGCGAAGGCTACTGGCAATCACATCTGCAATTAAGTTGTCTTCGGTAAACATTTTGTAGCCCGCTCCCAGCACCGCGAGAGGAGAGGGCAAAAAGATCGGTGGTACGAGCTGTAATGCACTGACAGCACTCCAAATGAGCAACGGCACCAGTAAAGCGGAGACAACGAGGATGAACGCTAAGCGCTGAGGAAAGCCCTGGCGAATGCTCCAAAAGATGGAAGGTTCAAGATAGCGGTATTGTCGGGTAGCGGGTTCTGGGTTGGCAGGGCTAAAGGGTGTCATGGATATTGTTTGGAAAGGGGAAGGGAAAATTGCATTTTAGAAAAACTTGAGATAGCGCTGAATTTCCCAATCGGAAACGTGCGTGTGGTATTCTTCCCATTCCTGAGTTTTGAAATCGATGTAGGTTTTGTACATCAGGGAACCCATCGCTTTTTCGCTAAACGGATCGCTGGCGAAGGCGGCGATCGCCTCCCCTAGTGTGCGCGGCAGAAAGCGAATGCCCATCTCATCAAGTTGCTCCAGGGAGTAGGTATACATATTTTCGGTATGCGGCTCACCGGGATCAAGGTCTTCTCGAATGCCTTCCAATCCAGCCGCTAAGATCATCGCGGCACCCAAATATAAATTGCTGGAAATGTCAGCAGCACGACATTCCACTCGTCCGCCTGCTAAAGGAATACGCAGCATATTGGTGCGATTGTTGTTGCCATAGCAGATATAAACGGGTGCCCAGGTAAAGCCAGACATACTGCCTCTGGCAACGAGTCGTTTGTAGCTATTGACCGTAGGGGCAATGGTGGCGCAAATGGCAGGCGCATGGCGAAGGATACCTGCAATAAACTGATAACCCAATTTTGAAAGCTTGCACCCGCGAGGATCGTCAGCCTCATAGAATAAATTTTTGCCCGTTGTGATGTCTGCCAGCGACATATTGTAGTGAGCACCGCTGCCAGTGCGATCGGCAAACGGCTTGGGCATGAAGGTCGCAAAGAACCCATGCTTGCGGGTAATTTCTTTAACCATCAGCCGAAAGAACGTGAAGCGATCGGCCATTTTAAGCGCATCACAATACATGAAATCGGTTTCAAACTGTCCATTACCATCTTCGTGATCAAAGGAATAGACATCCCAGCCCAGGCTGTTCATCGCTTCGACAATTTCTGTGACCCAGGTGTAGTTATCTAGCAGTCCTTGCAGGTCGTAGCAGGGTTTGGCAAGGGTATCGCGATCGCTCACAGGCACCGTTTTACCCTGCTCATCTTTGAGAATAAAAAACTCAGTTTCAATCCCTAGATTGAAAGTAAACCCCATCGCCGCCGCATCTGCCAGCACCCGTTTGAGAATGCTACGGCAGCAGGCTTCAAAAGGCTTTCCTTGCAAAGATAAATCGCTGACAAACCAAACCATCTCCGGATTCCAGGGCAGAATGGTGGCAGAATTGGGATCGGGATAGGCGGCAACTTCTTCATCACTCACCTCCTGGGGAACGCCATCCAGAGCCGCTCCAGTGAAGAGTTCCGACCCTGACATCATTTGCTCGAAATGGGAAAGAGGCACTGCTTTGGCTTTACACATGCCATGTATATCTACAAAGCTGGCAAGAGCATATTTCACGCCCTGCGCTGCCAGGGAATCTTTGAGAGCCTGTAATTCATGCATTGAAGATGCGGACATAGTGATGAAAATAAAAGATTGAGTGTGAATTGGTTAGGATTGTGGATTAAATAAGATCGAATAGTTAGTCTTCTGGAGGGGCGAACGGTCGTTCGCCCCGTACAAGACAGTAGCGAAGTTATTTAGTGCTCATTCCTAAGATGCCTTTACGATCGAGTCGTCATACAGCGATTCAACCTTGAGCGGCTTATCCACAATTTTGAAATCATAGGCTCCTTTCGCCGTTAATTCCAGGTTGCCAATCAAGCTATTGGGATTCTTTTTGTCAAAGGCGATCGACTTGTTGCCTTCCAGGTCAAAAAGCTTCGCGCCTGAAAGCTGCTGTTTGACTTCATCCCCCGTAATCCCTAACTTCTTGCCTGCGATTTTCAATGATTCTGCATCACCCGCCACCACCAAATCAACTGCTTTATCGATCGCTTTGAAATACGCCTTGATATCTGCCTGATGCGCTTTGATAAAGCTGTCTTTTGCGACAATCACGTCAGCAATGAGATTGGTATCTTTCGTTGAAAAGATGACTTCACCCCCACCCTGTTTAGCGGCATTGGTCAGATAAGGTTCGTAGGTCACTGCAACATCCACTTGCTTTGCCGCAAACGCCGTAGCTGCATCGGCGGCTGCCATATCTTTAATGACCACATCTTTCTCCGTTAACCCTGCTTTTTTCAGATAGGCTTCCAGAAGAATTTTTTCAAACAACACATTCTCGCGCCCAACCGTTTTGCCTTTCACCTCTTGAGGCGACTTAATTCCACGTCCCAAAATGCCATCAGACCCGTTGGAATAATCCACCAGGTAAATCATGCGGATTGATGGATCTTTAGCCGCCATCTGGACAGCATCACCCGACGTGAACCAGGCAAGATCAAGTTTGCCTGCCAAAAACGCCGTAATTTCTTCACTCACGCTTTGAAAAAATTGATCTTGAACGGTGAGACCTTGTTCAGAGAAAAAGTTTTTGCCCACGGCAACATGATGCCCCGCGTAGCCAACCCAGTTATTGGTTGCAGACACGATCGGTTGAGAGGCTGATGGGCTAGAACTTGATGGACTGGAACTTGATGAGGTGGTATTGGGTTGTTGAGCGCAAGCAATCGTCAAGGTTAAAGACACGATCGCAACGCAAAGCAGACGGATGACCGTAGATAGTTTCAGCATGGAATTCATTCACCAATCAAGCAATAGAACCATCAAACAATGAAACAATGAAATAAGCAAACGCATGGAACAACCGTTAAATGGCTTTAGACAGACTGAGGTTTGCTGTGCAGCGCATGGATAATTTGCCGTTTGATACCGACAAATTCTGGGGACAATTTAATGTCCAATTCACGATGTTCTGGTAGCTGAATCGGCACCTCTAGCTGGATGCGACCAGGATTGGATGCCATCACATAAACCCGTTGAGACAGGTAAATGGCTTCTTCAATATCGTGGGTAATCATCATGACGGTGACATGCGTTTTTTCCCACAGCTCCAACAAAAACTGCTGCATTTGCTCTTTCGTCTGAGCATCCAACGCGCCAAACGGTTCATCCATCAATAGCACGGCTGGTTCATTCGCCAGTGCCCGTGCGATCGCGACCCGTTGCTTCATCCCACCCGATAGCTGTTTAGGGTAGCTTTTGGCAAACTTCGAGAGTCCCACCACGTCTAGAAAATAATGGACGCGATCGCGCTGTTTAGCGTTTGGCATCCGTTGAAACTGCAAACCAAACGCCACATTTTGCGCCACCGTCAGCCACGGATACAGGGTATAGCCCTGAAACACCATGCCCCGATCGGAACCAGGGCGACCCGTCACCCGTTGACCATCCACCAAAACATCTCCGGTAGACGGTGAAACTAAGCCAGCAATGATATTCAGCAAGGTAGATTTGCCACAGCCCGATGCACCAACCAGACAGACTAATTCTCTAGGGAAAATCTGAAAATTAACGTCCTGTAGAACTGTCAACGTCTGCTTACCCCGGAGGGGATACGTCTTGTGAATATTTTGTACCTGAAGTTTTGCCACGAGTTGTTGGGACAATGGGCTAGAGTGATGAGTGCCAAGGACTTGCTCTAGCATAGGTTCAAGGATGGGTTAAACATGCAACATTAGAACATGCAAGATTAAAGTAAATTCTAGGGGCTGTCATCAATGACGACTACACATGACTTGCTGCAAAGGTTCCAGCCCCCAGCCTGTGTATTGGGACGGGCGCGACAATGCTGATACCAAAGGTTTCGGAGCTGAATTGATGACGCGCCCTAGGTATCATTAAAGCAAAATCATTGGGAATTGTGACAAAAAAGAAAGCAGCGAAAAGCCCGGAAGAAAAGCCGCGATCGCTCCAGAACTCTTCCGGGCTTGTCACCGTGTAACCCATCAAAAGCCTTAACTGCAAACCTTTTAACAAACTGACCGCTCTCAGACCAGCCGCCACCCAAGATCATCAGCCGGAAATCTGGAGCTTTGTATGCATACGTTTCGTCATTTCTCCAGAAAGCTATACCCCTGAATAGTGCTACTCATAACGGCTCAGTCCATATAGATTTGTATTAAAAGAAACAAAATAGCTGATTGCCGCAAGCAAAGCTTAAGTCAAACCCGCCAGCCCATCACCATAGGGCGCACTCACTCAAAGCACTCACTCAAAAGGGTGAGCCAAAAGCGTGGAACGGCAGCACGTTTTGCAGTATAAATGAACTATAAAAGCGATCGAGTTGAGACATGTTTTGTTCTTTTGGGTATCCTCTTTTCTATGCTAGGGTGCAACGGTCAGTCAATCTATGGTGCTGCGGATGATGCTGTCTTGTAATATCGGAAGTCTTGCAACATTAAACGTCTTACAACATTAGAATCAGGTTGGGTTAAACCGATGGCAGAGTATCAAAAAATTGAGTATCGCATTGGCAAAGACGGCAAAGTAACGGAAACGGTGCTCAACGGCAAAGGCGAAACCTGTACGTTGGCAACCGAAGGCTTGGAGCGATCGCTCGGCGAGGTTGAAGCGCGTGATTTGTTGCCCGCTTACTACGACGCTGACGAGAACGCAGTTGGCGTTGATGCCGTAACGGAACAGACACAAACGCTCCAGCAGGGTTAGCCCAATGGACATCGCATGGATGCTGAGCGAGGGGTTAGGCACCGCGATCGCTGGCTTGGGTGTGCTTTATTGGCGATTGCAACGCAGCGCTCAAGCAACCCAGGCAGCACTTCAGCATGAGTTAGAAACGCTTAAACAAACGTCTCAACAGATCCAGCACGATCTGAAGCAGCGCTTGCAGGAGACGATCGAAACCTTGCAAACCACGCAGCGAGAGAAGGCAACGCTGGAAGATCAGGTAGAAGCCCTGAAGCAACAGTGTTTGCGCCTTCGTAGTTCTTTGGAACAGCAGGCAACTCAGGTACAACAAGATACACAGGCAGCCGCGTTTGGGCAAGTGCAGGCATTGCTGACCCAGTATCCCACCGTGCGGCGCATGGTCGAAGGTAAGCCCGATTTACCTGCCCGCAATGTCGTGGCCATGTTTACGACGCTGGATAACCTGGTTCAGTCCTGGGGCTATGAAGCAATCGGTAGCCCGTGGGCATCTGTCGCGTATGATCCCCAACTGCACCAGGGAGACAGCGACGATCTTCAGCCAGAGGAGCCGATCTATATTCGCTTTGTGGGCTACCGTCAGGGCGATCGCATTCTCATACCCGCCAAAGTCAGCCGCACCCTGCCAGCAGGAGCCACTGTATAGCGGTTTTCACCTCAATGAAGCCACACCCCGCACCCTATACCCCGCACCCCACACCCCGCTATGACTGCCGTTGCGATTGACTTTGGCACCAGTAATACCGTCGTCAGCATTCTGCAACCCGATACGCAGGCACCCGAAACGCTAAGGTTTCCCAGTTTGTCGCGTCTGTTTAGCCTCAGCGGTAGCTCTGGTGGGGCAGAAGATGTCGCAGTGGTGCCCAGCCTGGTCTATGTGCGAGGCGCAGACGATTTGGTGCTGGGCGAGCTGGTGCGATCGCAGCGCTTAGGCTTACAGCAACCCCAACGGTTCTTTCGCACCTTCAAGCGAGACTTAGCCACCGATTTTCAGCCCCCTGCCCGCACGCTGGATGGACAGGTTTACGATGCGGCAAGTGTCGCCATTGAGTTTTTAGCGCACATCTGGCAGGCGATGCGAGCGCTCCAGATCGAACCGTCGCTACTGATCTTCACCGTGCCTGTGGGAGCCTTTGAGCGCTACCTCAACTGGTTTCAAGATGTGGCGCTCAAATTAGGCTTTCCTGAAGTGAAGTTTGTCGATGAATCGACCGCTGCTGCCTTGGGCTATGCGGTGCAGCGACCCGGCTCTACCGTGCTGGTGGCAGACTTTGGGGGCGGTACGTTAGATCTCAGTCTGGTTCGCACCGCTGCGATGGCAACCGGACAGGCGGTTCTACGGGCAGAAGTGGTGGCAAAGGCAGATAGCTATGTTGGCGGTGAGGATATCGATCGCTGGATTGTGGACGATTACTTGCAGCAGATCGGCACACCGCGCGAATCGCTGGGGGAAGTGGGCTGGCAGAACTTACTGGCGATCGCCGAACAACTCAAAATCCGGCTCTCCAGCCACGACGAGGCGAAAGAAAGCTGGTTTGATGAAGACCAACTGATGTACCACGACTTGAGCCTGAGCCGATCGCACTTTGAATCCTTGCTGGAGAAGCGCCAATTAATCGAACAACTGCGACAGGCGATCGATGAAGTGCTGGCATTGGGCTTTCGCAAGGGAGTACAAAAAACAGAAATTGATCAGGTCTTGCTGGTCGGTGGAAGTTGCCAAATTCAAGCCATTCAACAACTGTTCATTTCCTACTTTGGGCGACAGCGAGTTCAGCTTCACAAACCGTTTGAAGCCGTTGCTCACGGGGCACTGGCGCTGACCCAAATTGCGGGACTGGAAGATTATTTACGCCACGGCTATGCCATTCGCCTGTGGGAACCCTACTCCCGTTCCTACAGCTATTTCTCATTATTTGAACCGGGAACTAAATATCCCGCGCAACGGGCAGAACCGCTGATGCTGCAAGCGGCGTTAGAAGGACAAACCGAAATTCGGTTAGATATTGGCGAAGTGGCGTATGTAAGCGAAGCCGAAGTCACCTACGACGCACAGGGACGCATGAGCAGCGCTCCCCTACGGCAGCAAGAAGCCTACCGATCGCTAGAGCGCAACCACGAACAGGTCTGTATGGCACGGTTAGACCCACCTGGACAATTGGGCATCGATCGCCTCGCCGTCCAGTTTGAAGTCACCGAACACCGCATTTTAGTCGCAACCGTGCGCGATTTATTAACCGGAACAGTGCTGGTTGAGAGGGGAGCGATCGCGAAATTAAATTAGCTTGTTATCCAGTTAAACTTCAGGGCGGCGATGTGATGTTCTTGGAAACGATGCCCACTTTTCAGCAGCACTGGCAGAGTCAGGGCGGTTTAACTGAATTTCAAGCGTGTGTGCAGAATATGCTCAAACTGACCGAAAGCGCCGATAATGGATAAGGCGTAGTTTAAATGAGCAAAGTGAGATAGTAATGACTGAGTTACTTGAGCGTGCCCTTGCTAGGCTGCAAACCTTGTCCGAAAGCGAACAGAACGCGATCGCTTCAATAATCTTGGACGAGATCGAGGATGAGCGACGCTGGGATGAAGCATTTTCGCGTTCGCCAGATATTCTTGCAAAACTCGCAGCTTCCGCAATGGCTGAGTACCGTGCAGATCAGACTCAAGAGCTTAACCCAGAAACACTGTGAAATCGCGCACTACTACTGAGTTCCGTAAATTGTTTGCGGATTTGCCCAACCAGGTTCAAGAGCAAACCCGCACCGCGTATCGTCAGTTTAGGGCAGATCCAAGCTATCCAAGTCTTCGTTTTAAGAAAGTGCATCCAAAGTTGCCAATTTATTCTGCCCGTATCAACAAAAGCTATCGAGCTGTAGGTCAGTTAGAGGGAGATACAGTGATCTGGTTTTGGGTTGGTTCACATACAGAGTATGACCTGTTGCTAGAGCAGTTGTAGCAGCACGGCATAACAATTCAAATGCAGCGGACGGTTGAAAGGTGCTGGTGCTGAGTTCAAGGTTATTTGCCGCTGCTGATTGGGAACATTACCTAGAAAACCGATTTCTGGGCATCCTGGAGATTGTTGTCAATCAAGCAACCAATTTATGAGTGACCAAGCTCAGCCCAAAAGTCAGGATGCCATCCTGGGCGGTCTAGCACCACCAACAGGAGTTGTTTTAGGTGGACTGGAAGGTGTCAAGCAACGGTTAGCAAGCGGTGTTTGGAATCAACAAGCTGCTGCTGTTACACAAGCACTCCAGTATGGTGAGGCAGGATTGGATTTGCTCCTGCAAACCTTGAAGCAAGAAGAAAGGATCACGCTGCGATGGGCAATTTATTGGAACCTGATCCATCAAGCAAAACCAGCGCTCAAAGGTATTCTCTCTCAATACAATCCTTATCGTTCTTTTCAACCTCTCTTCACTTTAGAAGAACGTGATAATTAAAACAAAGTCGTTTTTGCAGTTAGCCCAGATTCACAACATCTTGTAACTCATAATGGTGGCAATGAAACGTTAAAGGTCTGGGACTTGCAAACCGGGAACCTCCTACGCTCATTCCAGGGCGATCGTCGAGACGGACACAATTTTAGTACAACCATGATCATTAGTCCGGATGGGCAAACCAGCTTTATCAGCTACTCTCTAGACAATCGCTTTCGAGTTGGGAAGTTAAGAACTGACCAAACCTATCGAATTCAAATGAAGCATTTAAGCACTGGACAAACGGTTGGAACATTGGAGGGACGAGGAGATCAAGTCGCGATCGCGGTTAGCCCAGATGGAGAAACGTTAGCCGTTACTACCAGGGAAGATGGCATTGAAGTATGGGATTTAACAACCCAGCGATCGCGTCGTTTTGAGCATCATTTTGAGCAGAAATCCTGGTTTTTAAGCTTTGTTAAATTCAGTCCAGATGGGGAACGCATCATTAGTGCAGCGAAGGATGCAATCAACGTTTGGCAGCGGCACACTGGAAAATTGCTCCACTCAATGCCAGCACACAAATATCACCACGCCCCCTCTGCTAGCTTCAGCCCTAACGGACAGTTTGCAGTGACGGGCAGTGCTAACGGCACCATCCAGGTTTGGGGCTTCCTTTGAGGCGTGAAATAAAAGCAACACTTGCTCCCTCATTTGGTGCCCCATACTTTAGTAAGAGTGCTCATGGTACGACCATTTTGACTCAGTAGGTAAAACCGTCATGACTGATTCCTCTGCTTCACTTCGATCGTCTGATGCTGTTCTAGGGGGTCAAGCGCCGCCTACAGGTGTGGTTTTAGGCGGACTGGAAGGTGTTAAGCAACGGTTAGCAAGTGGTGTTTGGGAACAACAAATTGCCGCTGCTGCTCAGGCAACCCAATACGGGGAGGCAGGACTAGATTTACTTCTGCAAGCACTCAAGCAAGATGGTTCAAGACAATCGCGCTGGGCAGCATATGGGGAAATGCTCCAGAGAAACGAACCTGCGATCGCAGATGCCGTTTCTCAATACAGCCCCTATCGCTCCTTTCAGCCTCTCTTCACGTTGGATGGAAGCAATAGAGGATACTACACTATTGCCATCACCCCAGATTCACAACATCTTGTTAGTCACAGCGTTGACACACTAAACATTTGGGACTTGAACACCGGAAAGCTCCTACTTTCGTCTCAAGGCGAAGGCGAGCGAGGCATACACGGGTTCATCTTTTGTACAGCGATCGCGACCAGTCCTGATGGCAAAACCTGTTACCTCGCCTACTCAGACAACCAGATTCGGATCAAGCATTTGAGCACCGGGCAAACCATCGAAACGTTGCAAGTCGAAACATCGGGAAGATATAGAGCGAGTCTAACGTCGATCGCGATCAGCCCAGATGAGCAAACGGTGTTGGTTGGAACCAAGGAGGATAGAGTAAAAGCTTTGGATTTGAAAGCAAAGCGATCGCACTCTTTTGACCGTTTTGAGAGGATGCCGCACAGCATAGAATCTGTCAAAATTAGTCCCGACGGGCAATGGGTACTGATTAATGACACTCTTTTCTCAGCAGCAGGAGAACGGATCCATAAACAGGATATTTTCTGCCACGCCGTCTACTTCAGTCCAGATGGAAAGACCATTGCTGGTGTAGGTATAAAGAGTATTGTCTACCAGTGGAGCCTTCAAACCGGGAACGTGCTCAACACGATAGAGCTACCTGCAAACGCATATATCCGCCCTGTAGGTGCCCCCAATAGCTATATCCCAGGTGCTCGCGGTGCTGCCTTTAGCCCGGATGGACAAACGTTGGCTACAACCTATCATTCCGGTCAAATCAAGCTATGGAACTGGCAAACAAGAAAACTTCTCCACTCACTAGAAGGACACGGTCCTGTTCACATTACATCCACTCTTTTCAGCCCCAATGGACAATTTTTAGCAACGGGTGCAAACGACACGATTCAGGTTTGGGGACTTCCTTCAGAAGCGAATGACTGAAGGGCACCGAGTACGATCAGGAAGTAGAAAGTGCTGGAGTTTGATCGTGCCAGTTACGATTTGCGACTGAATTATGCCCGCTTAATGCCTTCACCTGCTCTCTCAGAAGCCGACTAGCAGTGGTTGGATGCGTTCTTAGCCTCACTGAAGGATACTAAATGATGTTGAGTTAACATCTTGGGGAACTCTACAAAAAATCTGCCGTATTGCATATCTATGACTCACTCCAACTCTAATCCTCACTCCTCAGATGCTGTGCTGGGCGGCAACAACCCTGCTCCCGTTCAAGGGGCAATTCTCGGTGGCGTTGAAGGCATACAGCAAAAGTTAAATAATCCTGATCTCACGATTCGGTTAGAGGCACTCGACCAGGCATGGGGCTATGGCACAGCAGGACGAGCTTGTTTAGAACAGGCGCTAGGCGATCGCTCCAAAACCGTTCGGCGACGTGCCCGCTGGCTCTTGCGGCAACCCCAGGATGCGAAGACACCGCTACCCGCCCTTCCTCAGTGGAACTTAACCGAACGGCTGGTTGGCTATCCTGGCTATAGCGGCAATCATGCCACTCGCTTTGCCGATCGAGACGTGCAAGAATTTCAGCCCGAGCAGTCCTTAGCCAATCCTCAGCAAGTTGCCTATGCGTTTCGCTGTGACTATGATGACGATGCAGAAGTCCTGTTCAATCGCCTCAATGCCTTACTTGCTACACCGGAAGCCGAACAAATTGAGGCACTGGTATTTGGCACATGGGACGACGGGGAAGGGGTTTGTACGGGAGATACCTCTTCGCAGGCATTTGTGGCACGGCTGGTATCATTTCGCGATCGCCTACCAAACCTGAAAGCCTTATTCATTGGCGATATTACCTCTGAGGAGTGTGAAATCTCCTGGCTGGCGCAGAGCGATATGAGTCCAGTGTTGCAGGCATATCCACAGTTAGAACTGCTGCAAGTGCGCGGTGGCATGGGTTTACAGTTCACACCCACAGAAAACGCAGTGCATGAACATTTAAAGGCACTCATTGTCGAAACTGGTGGCTTGAGTCGGGAAACGGTCCAGCAAATTTACGCATGGGACTTACCAGCACTGGAGCATTTGGAACTCTGGTTTGGCAGCGAAAACTATGGCGGCGACTGCTGGGAGCAAGATTTAGCAGCGATTCTAGACGAACTAATCTTTCCCGGTTTGACCTACTTGGGTCTTCGTAATAGCCAGTTTGCCGATGATTTAATTGACAGACTGGTGCGATCGCCCCTGCTGGCTGGACTGCAAGTGCTCGATCTGTCAATGGGCACCCTCACAGACGATGGAGCCGCCAAGCTACTGGAATGTGATGCCATCCGAGATCTGGAAACCCTCAATGTTTCAGAAAGCTATCTTTCGGGAGCCATGATTGATCAATTGCGTGCTTTAGGGATTCAAGTGATTGCAGACGAGCAACGTGTGGAGGAGTACGAGGAGTATGAAGAACGCTATTGTGCGGTTTCAGAATAGTTGCCACGCATCCCAGTTGCCTTCGCTTCCAGAATTTCTCCAAAAGCACTCCTGAGGCAGCAATCATTCAGCAATCTAATGACTGATCAACACGATGAATTTGATAGCCCCTGGAAAGATATTCTGGAAACTTATTTCCAGGATTTCATGCAGTTTTTCTTCCCCCAGATTCATACTGATATTGACTGGAGCCGGGGCTATGGCTTTCTGGATCAGGAGTTGCGACAGGTCGTGCGGGATGCAGAGCTGGGCAAGCGATTGGTCGATAAACTTGTCAAAGTTTGGAAGCTTACTGGAGAGGAAACTTGGGTTTTAGTACATATTGAGATTCAAAGCCAGGAGGAGAGCAACCGTTTCGAGAAGAGCTGTGGGGCTGTGAAGCAACCTTTCGGTTTCCCATCATCAAACTGCTGGACTATGCATCCCGCTGGTCTGAGTTGGAAGCCAGTCAGAATCCCTTTGCCCTTGCAGTCATGGCGCATCTCAAAACAAAGGAGACTCGCAACGACGCGATTGCTCGCAAGGAATGGAAGTTGAGGCTGACACGACAACTCTACGAGCAAGGCTATGAGCGGCAAGATATACTGAACCTATTCCGGTTTCTCGATTGGATGATGGAGTTGCCGGAGGGCTTGAAACAGGCATTTCGGGTTGAACTTGAGCAGTATGAGCAGGAGAAACAGATGCCTTACGTCACCTCGATTGAGCAGATGGGAATTGAAAAGGGAAGGGAAGAGGGAAGAGAAGAGGAACGTCGATCGCTGGCTCTAAAAATGCTTCAGGAGAACATTCCACTGGAGACGATCGCTCGCATCACCACCTTAACGACGGCTGAACTTCAACAACTCCAGGCAAGCCAGCAGCAGACATAAACTAAACCTGCATGAGCCATTGCTCCATGCTTAAATTTGTTCTCATCGCCAATCCTGAAACTTGTCGAGTGGCACTCTTCCAGCAGGCACTCGCTCGATTGGGCTTACCAACGGCTGAACTGGTGCCCTATGAAAAACTGCTAGCGGGGCAATGTTTTTTGGATAAATGGGATGCACCAGATCTCTGGTTTCGCTTTGAGGCTCCAGAGCGAAATTTTGCGGTCGATCGCGCCTTCATTGCAGCAGGCGCAACGGTGAATGATGCGGGACAGCATCAGCGGATTGGGGCGATCGAGGCGTATCAATTACAACCAGACAAAGGACGGATTCTCTACCCGCGTCAATGGTATTTGGGCTGGCGGCAGCAGTTGCAAACCTGGGCAGGACAAATACATGGCAGCATCTTCAATCACCCAGCAGACATCATCACAATGTTCGATAAGGTTCAATGTCAACGCCTTTTAGCGAACCACAAGATTCCAATACCGCGATCGCTGACTCATGACACTGCCATTCTCAGCTACGGGCAGTTGATTGCACAAATGGAAGCACAGAATTGTCAGCGCGTCTTTGTAAAACTGGCACATGGATCGTCCGCCTCTGGAGTGGTTGCCTACGAGCGGCGCGGCATCATCGAACGAGCCATTACCACGGTTGAGCGGGTAGCAGAACAGGGAGAGGTACGATTCTACAACTCCCGCAAAATTCGCCAGTATTCTCACTCCAAAGAAATTGCTGACATCATCAATTTTCTACTCAAGGAATCGGCACAGGTGGAAGTGTGGATGCCCAAAGCACGATTAGAAGGGCGAGAATTTGATGCGCGGGTCGTGGTCATTGGTGGTAAAGCGCGGCAGGTGGTTTTACGGGTTGGAAATAGCCCCATGACAAATTTACATTTAGGGAACGATCGCCGCGATCTCTCTGCATTACCCAAGGCATTATCAACCGAGTGTTGGAACGAAATGCTTCATACCTGTGAACAAGCCGCTGCCTGTTTTCCTCGCAGCTTTTACTGTGGCATTGATTTGCTCATTGCCCCCAATTTGCGCGATCACTACATTCTGGAACTAAATGCGTTTGGTGATTTGCTACAAGGCATTACGTGGCAAGGACAAGACACCTACACTACCGAGATTGTCATGCTGATGGAGCAGGAAGGAATCGATATGAAGAGTTTTGAGTTTTGAGTTGGAGCTAATTGTGGCGATTTCCAACCCAATGAAGTACAGACTGGTTAAGGGAGTCAAGGTATCGAGGGAGTCAGATGTACCTTGTTTGAGTGGGAACTGCTATAGATTGCGAATGCAAATGATGAACTTCAAATCCAATATGCTTCATCTGAATTGCGAATTAGGAATGGCGAATAACGAACTACAAATTACAAATTACAATACGATCGTCGGTACCCATGACATCATTTTTCTCACCTTTGATACGCTCCGCTACGATGTGGCTCAATCGTTGTGGCAAACTGGGCGCACTCCCAATCTAGTGGCACTTTTGCCTGATACTGGATGGGAAAAACGTCATTCTCCCGGTAGCTTCACCTATGCGGCTCACCATGCCTTTTTTGCAGGCTTTCTGCCTACACCGATCGCACCTGGCAACCATTCCCGTCCCTTTGCGCTCCAGTTTGAAGGCAGCACCACGATCGCGCCTGAAACTTGTATTCTCACTGGCGCAAGTCTACCAGAAGGTTTAGCAAACCGGGGATATCGTACAATTTGCATTGGCGGAGTTGGTTTTTTTAATCAATGCAATCCGCTTGGAAAAGTTTTGCCTGGATTGTTTCAAGAGCAGCATTGGAATCCAGAGTTAGGTGTGACCGATCGCAATTCCACAGCACATCAAGTTGCGTTGGCGTGCGATCGCCTCAAGGCTTTTCCCAAAGACCAGCGCGTTTTCTTATTCATCAATCTCTCTGCGCTCCATCAGCCTAATTATTTCTATCTGCCTGGTGCAACTACGGATTCCATTGAAACCCACGCCGCCGCTCTGAAATACATCGATCGCACCCTCGTTCCCTTATGGCAGGCTTGCCGCAATCGTGCTCCTACCTTCGGCATTCTCTGCTCCGATCACGGCACCACTTACGGCGAAGACGGCTATACCGGACACCGGATCGCTCATCCGATCGTCTGGACTGTTCCCTATGCTGAAATACTGATTGAACGTTCGACAAACCTCTCTGACGGCAAAATCTTGGGAACACTAGAAGCAGAATAACCGTAAACTTCTACCATTGGAACCACAAATTTATGTCAAACGAACACTTAGAGAACCAGGCATCCGCTGAAAAGTTACTGCAAACGATGCAATCACTATATGGTCAGCAGCACACGTTTCAACAGGTGGATGGCAAAACCTTTCGCAATCTAGACCAGGCGTTTTATCGGCAGACCCAAACGATGCTGGAGAAACTGGGATTTCGCTCGATCGCCGATATTGAAGATGTCACCGTTAGCCAGACCAATCCAGCCCATCACACGTTTATTCGGATTTTGCTCAGTGGCGATCGCACTACGGTAGGAGCGTGCTACCAGTTTCCCTTATCATGGCTGGTGCGCCTGTTGCAATGGATTGGTCTCGCGCCAAAAGGTGGCAAGGCGATCGATTTTGAGAGTGAGTTGTCAAATGGCAGTTTCCTGGTGACATCAAACACGCTGGAGATGGATACAACCGCAGACATCCCGAACGTTCATCGCCAGCAACTTCCTCACAACACCCCAGCAGAACAGCTTCTCACCCGTCATCGGGAAAAATTGCGAGAATTTGGCAAACAAGGCATTCAGCCGCTTAAAGTGAACAATTATCATGAGATAGAAGCAGCACAACATCGACTGCAAGCGATTAAAAATAACTACCGCGCCTCTGTTGGCTTTGTGACGGATGATGATATTGATCAAACAGCGACCGATCGCCAACGACAAGCTGCCGAGACATTGAAACAAGCAATGCGAGACGTGCGATCGTCAGCGGATTAACCTTAATGACGAATTTACTTTATCATTTGCCTTCAGCCGTCAGCTACTAACCCAACAATGTTTGCTGCTACAGAGTTTGAAAGTAAATTCTGATTGCGTAAGGTGTGTAAAGCCTACGACATGCCTACGCTAAAGCAACGTCGTAACGCATCGATAGCATCCTTGGTGCGTTACGCTACCGCTAACACACCCTACAAGCTTTTCATCCCCCATCCCTCATCCCTCTGCCTTCTGCCTTCTGCCTTCTGCCCTCTGCCCTCCATTTTCATCCCCCATGCCCACCCTCTCTCCCTCTTCCCTACTCTCCCAATCGCCCTACCAGACTTACGTTTACTCCTATCCCCACAAAACCGCTTACCGTCCTTTGCAAGCGCGATCGCTCTCCGAAATCTGGTCAACGGAAAAACGAGATGCTCTGTTTTTGTACATTCACATTCCGTTCTGCGAGATGCGCTGTGGGTTCTGCAATCTGTTCACCACGGTTAACCACAATGATGAATTTGTGAATCAGTATGTGAAAACGGTGCAGCGGCAGGCTCATCGCATTAAAGCCGCTTTAGGAAAGGTGCAATTTGCTCGGTTTGCGTTAGGGGGCGGAACCCCCACACAACTCCCGATCGCTGCCTTAGAAGCCGTTCTAGATGTGGCAGAAGAGACGATGGGTGCAAAACTGGCAGAAATCCCCATTTCGGTAGAGGTGTCGCCCGAAACGGCTACGATTGAAAAATTGCAGCTTTTGCGCGATCGCCACGTCGATCGGATCAGCATTGGCGTTCAGAGTTTTATCGATCAAGAAGTGCTGGCAACCCAGCGCCGTCAAACGTCAACCCAGGTGCAGGCGGCTCTGATGCGCATTCGCAACCTGGGTTTTCCCACGCTCAATCTAGATTTGATCTACGGACTACCCGGACAAACGATTGAAACCTGGCTACATTCCATCCGCACGGCACTCCAATTTCAACCCGAAGAAATTTACCTATATCCCCTTTATGTGCGTCCCTTGACTGGATTGGGCTTATCCGATCGAGAATGGGATGATAGTCGTTTAGCGTGCTATCGGGTAGGACGCGCTTTGCTGCAAGCGGAAGGCTACACGCAAGTTTCAATGCGGATGTTTCGCGCCAACCATACGCCTGCAACGTCGAGTCCGGTTTATTGCTGTCAGGCGGATGGCATGGTGGGATTGGGCTGTGGGGCGCGTTCCTACACGCGATCGCTCCACTACTCCAATGAATATGCCGTCAATGCCAAAGAAGTGCGTCACATTCTGGAACATTATGTAACTCGTGAGGATGCCGATTTTGATACCGCAAGTTATGGCTTTGCACTCAACCGTGAGGAACAGCAGCGCCGTTTCCTATTACTCTCTCTACTATCTAATGAAGGCTTGAGCGTAGCCCACTACCGCGATCGCTTCCACAGCAACCTTTTAGCCGACTTTCCCAAACTTCAACAACTCCTGGATTGGCATCTAGCCAGCCTACAAGCCGATTTACTCCTGTTAACCGAAGCAGGCATCGAACGATCGGACGCGATCGGTCCCTGGCTCTTTTCTTATCAGGTTCACTCGCTTATGACTCAATACACATTGAAATAATTAGGGAGTCGGGAGTCGGGAGTCGGGAGTAGAGAATGATGAATTTTGAATTAAACCCTCATTCCCCTATTACCCATTTATCCTTCATCCCTCATCCTTTATCCCTCATCCCTCATCCTTTCCCCATGTCCCTCACCATTCTCTATCGCGGTTCGTTGGTAAGCTGTAACTATGGTTGTGAGTATTGTCCTTTCGCAAAACGCCAACAGACGACGGCTGAGTTGGGAGTCGATCGCCAGTCGTTAGAAAAGTTTGCCAACTGGATTGCCGATCATCCACAGCATGAATTCTCCATTCTGTTCACACCTTGGGGTGAGGCGTTGATCCATTCCTGGTATCAGCAAACCCTGGCTTGGTTGTCCCATTTACCAAATGTGCGAAAAGTGGCAATTCAGACCAACTTATCCTGTTCGTTGGATTGGATTGAACAGGCAAATCCCGATCGCCTCACATTGTGGACAACATTCCATCCCGAATGGTCGAAGCTGGATCAGTTTCTAGAAAAGTGTAACGATTTGCAGCAGTATGGCATCCACTTTAGCGCTGGTGTGGTTGGCTTTTCACGATTCAGAGAAGCAATTACCACATTGCGTCAACGGCTTCCTAAAACCATTTATCTCTGGATTAATGCCGTCAAAGCAGAATTGCCCCAACTTACCGCCGACGATCGCGCCTTTTTTCAATCCATTGATCCGCTCTATGAATTGAATACTCATCACTATCCCAGTCTGGGCAAAGCCTGTAGAGCTGGAGCATCGGTCATTTCAGTGGATGGTGATGGCACCATGCGGCGCTGTCATTTCATCAAAGACGCGATCGGTAACCTCTATGATCCTGCCTTTGAAACCGCACTGATGGAACGCTCCTGCACCAACAAAACCTGCCACTGTCATATTGGGTATGTGCATCTGGATTATCTGGAGTTAAACAAGGTCTTTGGTGCGGGCATTCTAGAACGAGTGCCGATCGCTTATCAGTAGAAAATGTAAAGGAGTTCTGATGACATCCGAGCCTGAACCGCAGAATCACGATCTTGTTTTGGGTGGGCAACTTCCTTCACCCGTGAGTGGTGCTGTGTTGGGAGGCATCGCTGGATTGAATCGGCGGTTTGAGCAAGGCAATGTGATTCAAAAGCTGGTAACGCTGGTACAAGCCGCGCAGTATGAAGATGGGTTAAGCCTACTCTATCAAGCGCTAGAGCATGAAAATTTACTCGTTCGTGCAGAAGCATATACTCAGCTAAAGGCGATCGCCTTTGCATCTTCTGTTCCATCCTCGTTCGTTGCATCCCCTATTCTGAACCGTGGCATTCCGCTTAGAGTAGGCGATCGTATTTATGCTGTATATCAGTCTTCTGTCTCATATGGAGATGACTGGTACTATATTCATGCAAATATTGCTGAGTGGTATCACGAAGATTACCCACTCTATCACACCAGTCAAGACACTACTGGAAGCAGGTTTGAATATATGTTTGATACGCCTCACAACAACTATGAAGAACCCAGTCTGATTGCCTACTTTTTTGATCAAACGGCAGCAGACGCTAGAGCCGAAACAGCTTATCTGAAAAAGTTTGAGCAATTCAACTGTAACATCTGCGATGTTTCTCCAGATGGTGAGCCAGAAGAATTTGATCTGAACATCTGGGTAGAATCAAATGCGGTCATTGTTGAAGATGTATTGAAGGATTGGGAAGACTCAGATTGGACTTACCAAGCCCGTGTACTCACGAGTCTCCACAATCAGAAACGCTATGATTTGTTACGTGAAATTTGGCAACCACTGGGTTATCACCCCCTCGCTTTTGTCCACGAATATGTGATCGATCACCCCTGCTATCTTCGCCTGACAGCACTGGAAATGTAGGTTCATGAAGAGATTGTGACTGAGCCAACTTATGTTAAAGTGGTAGAAAATTTATAGTACATTTGTATCATGAAAGCGAATTCTCAGCCTGAAAGTACTGATGCGGTCATGGGTGGTCAGGTTCCACCTCCCACTGGTGGTGCGATTTTGGGTGGCATGGAAGGATTGCAGCAACGTTTTACATCTAGCAATGTTGAGCAGCGGGTAGAGGCGCTTGCAGATGCGCTCAACTATGGCAGAGCAGGAGTGGATTTTCTACTGGAGGCACTGAATGATGCTGCGCTAGATGTTAGGGTGGCTGCATACAGGCAATTACAACAAGTTGTCTCTGCGCGAACCGGGCAGAAAGCGGCTGAGGGCATGCCGCAGTGGTGGCAACAGCTTGAAACCACATTGATTCCAGAAAGGGTAGAACGATCGCTCGCTAAAGGCATTCCTCTCAAGAAGGGCGATCGGCTTTACAGGGTATATATTTCAGCGATCGACTACGACGACGAATATTACACGCTTTTAGATTCTGTGCAGGCGTATGAAGCGCACGATTTTTGCTATGACGGAGAACTACTTTATCCGGTAGAACGCTATCTTTTTCGAGAGCAAGCTGAAACCGTTGCTCAAGACCTGCATCGAGTCTTTTTAACAAACGGCGATTTTGCGGCATTTAATCAGCGTCATCAACTTAATCTCAATCCTCGAAACTATTATCTAAAAGATATTACAGGTGATTTGTGTAGCTTCTACCGCAACGATAGTCAGTCAATCAAAGATTGGTGTGCGTCACACAACATTGATATTGATCTCAGTGACTATGTTGATGAAGATAATGTTGATGAAGATATTCCTGAAGACGATACTCAGGGCGAATACCGGTGGGAGGCACAGGAGGAAGTTTTGCAGCAACTTCAAGATCAGAAAAACTACCCGCTTTTAGAAGCATTCTGCAATCTGATTGGCATGGGCAGGTTTACCTTTGTCCATGAAGAAAGCGTCGATCGCGATGGCTACTTCCCCGTTGCGGGAACCCTTACCCCAAGAGCATAAGTTGGTGATCACATGACACAACAACCCCAATCTACCGATGTCATTCTGGGTGGACAGATTGCCCCGCCTGTCACAGGAGCGGTTCTGGGTGGTCAGGAAGGTTTGCAGCAGCGATTTCTACATCTTGACGTTGAACAGAAGCTTGCCGTCATGCCAAGTCTTTTAGAACTGGGAGAACCAGGGCTTGATTTACTGATAGCAGTTCTGGATGATGATGCGATCGCCGTTCGCCTAAAGGCATATCAAGCTGTACAGAACGTAGATTCCGAGAAAGCAAAAAGCGCGATCGCGGCGGGCATTCCCTTAAAGCCTGGTGATATCCTTTATTGCGTCTATGAAATTCCTGTTGGCTATGATGATGAAACGTACTATCGCTGTGATGCCATCCCTGAAAACATCCATTCAGCAGGGGATTACACAGACGTTGTTGAACATCCCTCAGTTAAAGAAATCGATTGGGAGTCGTTAGATTCAGAGGAGTTTGAGGCAGAAATGGAGGAATGGGAAATTCCTCAGCTTGTTTCACGACACTTGCAGAGAGAAACAGCAGAGGAAATAGCAGAGCAACGCCATCAAAAACATCTTCTCGATCGCGATACCCCTAACCTGTTTGAATTTGATTGGATTCACACCAATCAATTTGATGTAAATGTCTGGCGTGCTAACAACGGCTTGCCTTCACAGCAACCGGAAACAGACTGGTGGGACATGGGAGTGCAACTGGTGGAGGAACTCAAAGCACAGCAGCAGATTGAACTACTCAGTCAGCTTTGGAAGGATACCGCAGGCACATTGGCAGTCGTCCATGAACAGATCGTTAAACGCAACGGTTATTTCAAAGTTACCTGATCGCTCTAACCCACCAAATCTATGGATAAGCCTCAAGCAACCGATGGAATTTTAGGTGGACAAACCCCACCACCTGTTAATAGCGCCACATTGGGTGGTATTGAAGGGCTTCAGCAACGGCTGGCGATCGCACCCTCTGAAGAGCGATCGCACCTCCTCAGCACGGCACTGAGCTATGGAGAAGCAGGCATTGATTTACTGATTGCTACGTTGAATAATGATTCCGCTCTAACCGTTCGGGCAACGGCTTATCAACTGCTGCAATCAGTAGATTTGGAAAAGGCAAAAACGGCGATCGCAAGCGGTATTTTGTTAAATCCGGGCGATCGTGTTTACAGTGTTTATCAATCTGCTATCTCATTTGATGATGAATTTTTCAATTTAGAAACGAATGTATTTGAAGAATGTGAGAGCTTTGAGGATTTTATTGAAAATGTTGAATGGCGAGAAATGGGCTACGAAAGTTATGAAAGCTTTTATGAGGATCATTTGGATGACTATCAAAGCCACGTACCTCAGAAAAAATCCCGTCATCTTTCTAGAGCAGTAGCAGAAAGGGAAGCTGATTTACTACACCAAAAGCTAGCTTGGGAATGGGATGAGCAGGAGTACACAGGTAGTTTTGATATTCCTTTAACATTTCACCGTAATTTGCAGGAGTGGTGTGCAGTTAATCAAGTGAATTGCGAAAAACCATTCATTTCTACCTACACTCTCAGCAATTGGCTTAAGACCTCTGAAAATAGGGAGCTATTCGCAAAGCTTTGGAGAGATGCAGTTGGAAAATTTGCCTTTGTGCGAGAGGAAGCTGTGAATGAACCTCAATATCTAAAACTTTGACGGTACTATCTAAAGACTTTTGTAGGTTGGGTAGAGCGTTAGCGAAACCCAACAAGCCAGAGAATTCCGGCATGTGTTGGGTTTCGTGCCTCAACCCAACCTACGCTTTAAGTCAGTGTCTTTTGGAGCCTGTTGATTTAGAGGAATTTGAATGTTAGGACTGAGTATTACGGCGATCGGGATGCGCTCAATCGATCAATGTCTGGACATCTTCCACACGTTGCGAGAGCCGATGCAATTGCAGTATTTGGAACTGGCGATCGGGAGTCCCTGTGGGGTAGAAGTTGATTATGGTGATACGCCGCTAATTTTGCATGATGCTTGTTTGTATCAGGAGCGAATGCGGATGCGGTTAAATCCGTTAGTGCCAAAAACCTGGCAGGCTTACGCAGCGTTCATTGCAACTCATGATGTCCGAGCGGTCTCACTTCATCCGCCGTTGCAGCGCGACTGTGAGCGATCGCAGCTTGAAACTGCATTGGCGCAAATGGCGAAAACCTTTCAGGTGCCTGTCTTTCTGGAAGTCATGCCTTCACCCGAATACTGGTGTTCCAGTCTTGAGACGGTTGTGGATCATCCCCTGCTGGTGGATGTGTCGCATGTATTAATCTGGCATCGTGGCGATCCGGTACAAACCCAGGAAACCTGTTTATCCCTGCTCAAAAATCATCCAGTGGGAGCAATTCACCTGAGCCACAATAACGGTCAGGCAGATGCCCACGATTTGATTCCAGCATCGGTCTGGTTTGGCGATCGCATCTCTCAATGGTCAACCCAATATTTTGTCACCTACGAAAGCCTACCCACTACTCAGGCAGTTTACGAACGACTGGATAAACGAGCCAGAAAACCTGTTCAATCACACCCACCGTCCAACCACGACGCGCACGGTGCCATCTTGTAACGTTTCCTGAGACTCGACATCAAACCCTTGCGTTTGTACCGATGCCAGCAGCGTTTTGTGGGCGTAGTTTTGCACGATGGGATTGAGAAAATCCTGTTGATTGATTTTCGCTCCCCAGAAGTCAGCGACCAGTTCATACGTGTCATCGCCATCAGGCTTATCGCTATGACTGCGACGAAAGCCCAGGTCATAGCCATTCGATCGACGGATGACGTATTCTGCTTGAGTTTTGTTGCCCTGATACCCGCGAACCTCAGTATTGCAATCGACCTTGTAGCCCAATTCTTGCAGCACCTGATGTAACGTTTCGCCGTTTTTGATCTGAACTTTAATGCGGCTAAAGTGAGACATACATACGCTCCTGTTTCAATGAGAAAACTACCGTTGACATCAATCTGAACACTAAACCCATTTTGCCAGCACAACGCGAATGGTGCCGTCTTCTAAAACGTCATCTTCCTCCACCGCAAATCCCTGTAGTGGAACCTGAGTCATTAAAGCGTGGTAGGCATAGCGCTGCGTCATCTGGTTGAGCCATTTTTGCGAATACTTGTGACGATCGTACTCCGAAATAATGGCAGTAAAGCTACCGTTTTCCTGACGCTTAAAGCCAAGATCGTTACTCATTTTGCCGATCGATTGACGACGAATAATGACCTCAGCCGTATCCGATCGCCTGTCTCCCTGATAGCCGTACAAGGGTTGTGCCGTCTCATGAACTTCGATGGTTCTAAAGCCCATTTCAGTCAACGCCTTCACGAGCGCATCCGGATCTTTAATTTCGGTCTTGATTTGAGTGAAATGAGACATTTAATCTCCCTCCAGGGGTTCAATCGCACGATGATTGGTCAACTGACGTAACTCCTCCATAAGCTGCATATCTTGAGATGCTGGACGGGCACCTGCACTGGCAGCCCACTGCTTGAGCGCGTCGATCTGGTCACGGGCGATCGCGGCGAGTGGCACGGTTTCCTCGATCGCCTGCACAATATCCTCGCTGCTAAAGTCCTGCCGATTGCCAGGAGACCCGTGACTAAAGGCTCGCTGCATCCCATCAATAATGGTTTGCTCGATCTCCGCGCCGCTAAAGTTCTTGGACTGACGGGCTAATAGATCGAGGTCAAATTCCCGTAAACGGCTGGGGCGTAGGCGCTGTAAATGCACTCGAAAGATTTCTCGTCGTTCTGGCTCCGTGGGTAAGTTCAAGAAAAAGATTTCATCAAACCGTCCTTTACGAAGTAGCTCTGCGGGCAAAATCTGCACATTGTTGGCCGTGGCAACGATAAAGACTGGGCTGGTTTTTTCTTGCATCCAGGTAATCAGATTGCCAAATACCCGCCGACTGGTGCCCGAATCCCCATCAAAGCCAGCGTTAATGTTGCCAAACGCCTTATCAATTTCATCCATCCACAACACGCAGGGCGCGATCGCCTCCACAATTTGAATCATCTGACGCACCCGACTTTCGCTTTCACCCACCAGTCCGCCAAACAATCGTCCCGCATCCAGCCGCAGTAAAGGGAGCCGCCATTCGTGGGCGATCGTTTTCGCAGAGAGTGATTTGCCCGTGCCCTGAATGCCCGCCAGCAATACGCCTTTAGGGTTGGGAATGCCATAGCGACGTGCTTCTTCGGTAAAGCTATCCTGCCGCATCTGCACCCACTGCTTGAGCTGATCGAGCCCACCAACGCTCTTCAGCGAGGCGTGAGTGGTGACAAACTCCAAAATCCCCGTTTGCCGGATTGCCTGCCGTTTGGCTTCTAAAACACTGTCGATGTCCTGTTCTGTCACCTGCTGTTTGGCGGCGATCGCGTTTGCCAGCACCCGCTGAATCCGCGCACGGCTCAAGCCCTGGCACGCCTTCACCAGTTGCTCCCTGGAGAACTGCGACAGCTTCAGGTTTTCTGGCACCACCAGGAGAGACAGCAGGGTGTTGATTTCGTCTGCATCCGGTAGGGGAAAATCAATGACCGTCATCTCTTCAATGATTTCGGGCGGTACCGCGAGGGCATAGCTCGTTAGAATTAAGGTTTTACGACTCCGTTTGAGTTCGCGGGCTAAGGTTTTGAGTTCGCGGATAATGGGCACATGACCGGGCTGTAGCGGTGCTTTGAGAACGGGATGCAAATCTTTGAGCACATAGATGGTTGGTTTTTCACTGGCTGCTTTCGCAATGCGACCCAGAGCCGCGATCGCAGATCCCTTATCGGAGCCATTATCAGCCCAACCTCGCGCAATGTCCCACAGGTACACTTCTCGCTGAGGGGTTGAGCGAGCCGCCGCTTGCGTTAAAACTGCCTCGATCGGTTCTTCTTCCGCACCCACAATGTAAATCAGCGGATACCGTGCCCGCAGCATGAGATCAAGCTGCTCGACAATACTCTGGTGACTGGTCGGTAGCGCGGATGGGTGGACATGCATACACAACAGAGCAGAAGGTGGAATGTAAGGGGTAAATGCCAAACCAGGTCTAGTATGCCCCTTGCCCGGTGAGATTGAGCAAGCGTTGGATCTACTCTATTTTAGAGCTACTCTATTAAAGTACATTTGTCCTATCAGAAAATTAAAGCTTCGGTAAACTGATCTTTCTAACCATTGTAAACTCCAACTAAAGATCGAGTTTAGACCTCCGAGGTTTTGAAAACCTCGGAGGTCTTTGGGAATCATGGTGGCTTAATCGCTGCTTATTTTTGTTACGCTTCTGTAGCCTGAGAAGGGGTTGCCAGACGACCATTTTCCATGTAGACAATGCGATCGGCAATGTCCAGAATGCGGTTATCGTGCGTGACAAGCAAAATCGTACAATGCTGTTCTTTTGCCAGTTTTTGCATCAATTCCACCACATCTCGACCCGATTTTTTATCGAGCGCGGCGGTTGGTTCATCTGCCAACACAATTTTAGGACGGCTGATGAGGGCACGGGCGATCGCGACGCGCTGTTTTTGCCCACCCGATAAACTATCCGGGTAATAGTCCATTCGCTGCCCTAAGCCAACGGTTTCTAAAAGCGTGGCTGACATTGCATCCATGTCTTGATCGAGGTATTTGTTGTGCAGTTCCAACGCCATCCGCACATTTTGTTTTGCTGTGAGAAACGTCATTAAGTTATGCGCCTGAAAAATATAGCCAATGTTGCGGCGCAATGCCGTGAGCTGCCGTTTGGTTGCGCCGTTGAGTTCCTGTCCCAAAATTTTGAGGCTACCGTCTTGAGCCGATCGCAAGCCACCCATCAGCGTTAGCAATGTCGTTTTACCAGAACCAGACGGTCCTGTCATGATGATAATTTCGCCTGCATGAATGTCCAGATTGATGTCATAGAGCGCCTGTTGTCGCAAATCGCCTTCACCGAAATAGTGGTTCAGGTGTTGGGCAGAAATGACGGGCGTATCGGGAGCGTTTTGAGTACTAAGCGCTAAGTTTTGAGCTGTAGCTGTAGGGGTTGGAGTCATCACATTATCTCATTGAAATTGATTGTGAGTGAAACGTTACATTCAAACTTAAGATCGTGGATTGATGAGGGTTTCATTCTCTGCGTAGGGGCGTGGCAGGCGGTAGACAGTCCTTGCTTTCGCCCAGCGACATCTGCCGCATGCCGCGCCCGTACCACTAAAAGGCTGAGGTTATCCAAGTTATTTAATTCACAATCCTTGGCGTTCAAAATGCAACCTTAAAACACATCCGCCGGATCAGCCGATTGCAGTTTGCGTAGCGCAACGCCGCCCGATGCGGTACACATGACGATCGTCAACATCAGCACCATCTCCGCACGGCTCAAGGTCATCCCAATAGGTAGTAAGGTGGCTGATTGGGCGACGAAATATAGCCCTGTGGAAAGTACCAATCCAGGTAAAAATCCAAGTACAGCCAGGATCAATGCCTCTTGAACCAGCACCCCCACCAGGTAATTATCTGAATAGCCCATCGCCTTTAAGGTGGCGTATTCGGGCAGATGATCAGAGACATCAGAGTAAAGAATTTGATAGACAATCACCAGACCAACGACAAAACCAATGATTGTTCCGAAGCCAAAAATAAAGCCGATCGGACTGCCATTTGACCAGTAATTTTTCTCTCGCGTTGTCAGTTCATCCAACGTCAGCACTAAAACATCCTTGGGCAGCCGTGATCGCAAATCTGCTTGAATTTTCTCAATGGTTGCATTTGGTTTGAGCGTCAGCAACCCCACATCAATTTCGTGCGATCGACGCTCAGGAAAGAGGCGTAAAAAGGTTGAGTCGCTGGTGATTAAATTGCCATCGGCGGCGAAGGAGGCACCAAGGGTAAAGGTTCCTACAACTTTAGTGGAGCGATTATTAATCTGTACAGGCAGCGATGGAGTTTGCTCAAGTTGCGCTGGTACGTTGCCAAAAAAATTCTCTCGTCCTGCTTTGTCATACAAAACCTGGTTCAACAATTTGAGTTTAGGCAGTTGTTGATTTACGTCTGGCAAGGAAAACGCCGATTGATTGGGGTTCATGCCAAAGGTGAGAATGGTGTAGCTCAGCCGCGTTTGGGTATTGCGCCACTGCCCCCGATCGATATACAGCGAGTTAATCGATGCCACTCCAGGTACCCCTGCCGCCTGATACAACCGCTCTCTAGAGAAGCTTTTCACGACTTGCAAGTTTTCAAACGCAGGGCTGATGATAAACAAATCGGCTTGCAGTGGTGCATAGGGACTTGCCGCCGAGTCATACAGCGCGTCTTTAAGCCCCATCTGCACAAACATCAGCACATCTGCAAAGGCAATGCCAGCCAAAGCAACGGCAAGTCGAGTTTTTTCACGTTTGACTTGTAGCCACGCCAGAGGAGTTTTACGAAAAAAGTTGCGAAACATGATTCCATTCCAACATTGTTTTTAGACCATTTCCAGAAAAACGAATACCCGTACAGAGATAATATCTTTCTCGGAAATTTCCTCAGTGAAGCGGTACCATTGCTTCTAATTGACGTTGACGCATGAGCAAAAAGAGTGGGAGTCCAACCGCTACACCCAGTAAGGCAGCGATCGCGTAGACCCACAAATGTTGCATTTTGAGTCGTGTGCCTTCCCACGCGATGAAAACTAAGACAACCAATACTGAAACAATGACATCAACGCCAAAAAAGCTAGAGATTGAATTAGAAAAAAGCTGCTCAAAAAACAGGTTGATATCAAGACCGTGCTCAGCTAGAAAGGGGATAAATTGAGCATATTGCAGCACTGTACCCAGGATGAATAGGGTCAAATAGATTGGTTGAAGCATGATCAGTCCTCTTCTACAAATTGATTCGATAGGTCATGGGTTTTGGCAACCGTCTCATTGTCCAAAATGGCAGTGCAGTGGCTGAGTTTTCGTGCGATCGCACCACTTTGAATCCATGTTTTTCATAGAACCGAACAGCTCGCTCTGTTGACGTTTCTAAATAGCAGCAAAGCTGATCGGCATCGGCTTGTTGTAAAACGGGTTGAAGCAGCAACCCACCGATGCCCTCACCCTGACAAGAGGGATGCACACCCAGCATGAATAAGTACCAGTGAGGAGTGGGCATATCCTGTTTGTGGTATTTTTCAATCTGGTCAAACAGATGTAACGCTTGCCAGAAGCGGTTTAAGCGCAGTTGAAAGGGTAGAGTGTACAAGCCAAGCTGTAACAGCCGCCATTCGTTGAGCGGGTAATGCCCAGGTGAAAGCCAAATGGCGACTCCTTGAGAGTGGGGTGTTGTATAGACGTAATTGTCAGGCAGGCTGTAGCGCAAGAGTAGATTGCTGAACCAGCAAATTCTCTTTAGTCTTTCTGCCTTATTCCCATTCCACAAAAAGCAAAAGATTGGATCGTTGTCGAATGCAAGTGCCAACGTTTCTACTGCATTATTGATGTCTACTGCATGATCTAATTGCGGTTGCGTTAAACGAATGACTTCCGCTGTCATGTCTATCTCCTTGAGTAGCAGCCAGTCTTTTGTATCCTTTTGGAGTGATACCAATTCCACATGGGCTTACAGACAAATCGTAGGTTGAGTTGAGCCTAACGAAGCCAATAAAACTAAGTAATTGTTGAGTTTCACGCTGTTCTACCCAACCTATAATTCTGTGCATCTTCAAAAAGAATTGGTATGAGCGATCGACTAATAGAACCAATACGGCAGGTCATCAACGATCTCTTGAGCAAGCGCAAACCAGGGTGCAAAATCAATGTGTGCGATCGCGGTCATGAGGCGTATTTGTTCTTTTGTCTGTGCCGTTCCACAGACCCAAGCCAATTTCAGTGTAGATGTGACCAACACTAACCAGGGCATTACTTTACGTCGAGCAAACCGAAACCAAAGATGGAATTTCTTGTGCTGCTTCATCACATGCCACATCATCACACCTAACTCACGGTTGAATGGCTACTTGTACTTGCAGATTCGTTAATCCGGCAACTCGTCTGCTATCAATAGGATTGAGTCGCACTCGAACTTTAATCACACGCTGATCCAGGTTTTCGCCCGGTTGATTGCTGTTCACTTCCTGTTTGTTGACGAGTAAGCCAACTTCCTGCACGGTGCCCCGTAGTGCTCCAGCAAACGATTCGCCAGTGACGATCGCCCCTTGACCGCGTTGCACCTTGCCAATATCACTCTGATACACTTCTGCGACGACTTCCATCTGATCGGTTTGTCCCATCGCCACAATGCCGTTATCGCCAACGACTTCTCCGGGTTTGGCATAAAGTTCTAAGATCTGACCCGTCAACGGAGCGCGAATGGATGCCTGTTTTAACTCTGCGTGCGATCGCTTTGCAGCCGCGATCGCACGATCTACATCTGCTTGAGCTGCCTGCACATCGGTAGGGCGCACTTCTGCAACCTGGTCGAGGTTAGCCTGTGCTTCTCGAATTTGCGCTTGTAGCGAATCTGCTCGCAGATTTTGATTTGACTGAGCTTCCTTAAGCTGTGCCTGAGCCGTTTCAAACGCCAGTCGCTTTTGGTCAAACTGAGAGGCAGAAATAGCTCCCTGCTGCTGGAGAAATTGATACCGATCGTATTCCGCCTGAGCATTCTTCACTTCCGATCGCCGTCGTGCAATCTCTGCTTGTTTGGTTGCCAGTTCTCCCTGCAATTCAGCCTGAAATCGCGTCATTTGCGCTTGCTGGGCGGCAATTTCTCCCGTTTTAGCTCCGGCTCTTACTTGAGCCAACTTAGCCTGAGCAACGCTGATCTGTTCTTGGGCTTCCAGTAGCGCCTGCTGCAAGCGATCGCGCGAATCCATCACAGCAATCACCTGTCCCACCTGGACACGATCGCCCCGTTTGACCAGCAGTTGAGCGATGCGATCGTTATTTAAAGCGGCAGGCACCGAAACTTTGATCACTTCTTGCGCTGGCTCCAGCCGTCCTAATGCTGTGATGGGTTGGGCGATCGTGGGTTGAACTGGCTCTGGTGGCTTGCTGCTTTGATGGAACTGCTCAAGCCCATAATAGGCAATGCCACCTGTAAGTAGTACTCCGCCCACCATCAAACCGACCAACCAGCGCGGCTTTGGTTTCATCAGTTGCTGCATGTTCATCACATCCTTTCTTGGGTATTTTTAGCGGTCATGCTTTGATGGCGTAACAATGCATTTGTTTGCTGTAGCCGTTGTGAAACAAAGCGGCACAGAGCTTCCATCTCATACTTGAATGTGTTGTTAATGGTTGCAGAACGGAATCAGGCGAATAAGGCTATTTCATTCTGCCGATAGAACGCTGGCAACGGATAGCAAACCGATGAAACAGATGTCTTTATTCGCTATGCACGATCATTTATCCGCTGCATCCGCTGCAAATCCGTTGCCAATCACACTCGCTTGTGAGAATGAAACAGCCCCGACCAGGTGAATGGATCACGAATCAGCCCAATTCTCTAAATTCTGGTTACAAATCCTCGTAGAGGCTTACGACCATAAGCCCTAATAGACAGTTATCTGTCGTTCTATCTTTTGGAACTGGTATCCGTTGAGTCGTGTGCATCAATGCCTCCAGAAGGATTCAGTTAAAACCGTGCAGAGCAACGTTGCTGAATGAATTTAAATTTCAACAGCGTTCCATCAATCAATTGAAAAAAGACTTGAGATCAGGTTGAGGTGCGCGTCATGGCTAACAACGCGTCTACAACTTGAGTGCGGCGAGGTTCATCGGGTGCGCCCAGTTGGAATACTTCCGAGTACCATAAGCCATCGATCGCCAGTTGAATAATGGTGGCTTGAATTGGATCAAGACCATCAGTTTCGAGCAGTCGCCGCCATTGTTGCTCGTAGGCTTCAATAGGTATCAGTAGTTCAGGTGGCATCTCTACAAGCAGAGAGGACAGACGCGCAATGAGCGCCAGCGATTGTTTACTCATTCGCAGTGTGGAACGAATATACGCCCTCGCCCATTGTCCCGGCGTTCCGGGTGCCTCGTCCTGGTCAAACTCCGCTTGCAAACCTGCTTCAAAATCCTGAATCAGTTGCTCACCCAACCCCACCACCAACGCATTTTTGTTAGGAAAATGGTAAAGCAAGCCGCCTTTACTGACTCCAGCTTGACGAGCCACCGCATCTAGAGTCAGCGCTTCTACACCCTTGTCTAAAATGACTTGAGCAGCAGCGCCAAGGAGGGTGTCACGGGTGAGCGATCGCGGTTGTTTTTTAGTCGAAGCCACAGAAGCACAGACGTAAACTACTAAAACTGTCTAGCCGATACATCAACAGTTTTACTATACCGTCTGGACGGTTTTCGGTCAAGAGCATCAGCAAACTTTTTGGAAGCACGGTTGTAAGCGTGTAGCCTTTTGGTTTCTGATTGGTGAATGCCGAAGTATAGTAGGTTAACTTGACCGCTCCGGCGGGGATAGGGCTGCTGGCAGGGGGACAAAGACTTCTAACGCTGCGGGACAAAGCTCAAATAAAGCAGGCGTTTTGGTGGTGATCTCACCATCTGTATTCACTCGCTTAGGCTGATGCGTTCGGACTTTGATTTGTTTGCCCTCCCAGCGTGCAATGCCAATACGATCGCTGAATTGTCCCGTTCTCAAGGCTGGTAACAAAAAGAAAAGGTGCCACCAGTGGGGAATTTCCAGACTGTATAGATCAAGCCGTTGGTCGTCGATCGCCGCATCCTTGGCAATGGTTAAACCGCCGCCATAATAGCGCCCATTCCCAACCGCAATTTGCAGTGACTTTCGAGTCATTTCTGCCCCATCGTCTACCTGAATTACAGCGGTAAAACGGCGTGTTACCGCGATCGTTCGTAGCGCTGCGATCGCGTATGCTATAACGCCCCAGCGTTTTTTCAGCTTGCCTGAAAGTTCTTGAGTAACGTTGATACTCAGACCACAACTCGCTACGTTAAAAAAGTATTTGCCATTAACCCGCCCCAAATCAATAAACTGCCGATGACCCTCAGCAATCACCTGACAGGCTTCTGGCAGTGCCCGAGGTAGGTTAAGCGTGCGAACCAGGTCATTCGCAGTTCCCAGAGGCAAAATGCCTAATGGTAGCCCCGTTTCAACGAGTGCATCAACTGCAACATTCAATGTGCCATCCCCACCACCAATGACTACCGCCGACACTCGCTCTTGATAGCGACGGATGCAGCGGGCAAAATCTTCAGCCTCTTTGACCTGACCGATAATGTATTGCATTCCCAGGTCATTAAAACTAGCAACAGCTTCCCCAAACCGTAAAAGCCCTTGTTTGGATTGAAGATTGATCAGCAGCAAAATGGGTTTAGCCATCGATTTACGCTTTGATTGATGTTTCCCGCAAGTGAAATCGCCTATCTCCACCAGGCGTTAAAGCGTCTTTTTTGCCTGACTTTGGGATTTTCACCCTTTCATCTTAAAGCTCAGAGGCATTAAACTCACCGACGTGATCATCTTTGCCCCTTAAGGAGCGTGGATTTATGAAGGTGTCATTCTGTACGTAGGGGCATGGCATGCGGTAGACAGTCCTTGCAGTCGCCCAGAGTGATCTGCCGCATGCCGCGCCCCTACAATGAAAGACCAGGTGATCGAAGTTATTTAATTTCCATTCCTAACAGTAGTTGCTGATACTGCCCAGGCGTATCTAAATCAATGGCTCCTTGTGGAAAAGAGACCTGAAAAACGGTTTCGACGTGCTGCCTAATCAAGTACCTCGCACCAACATAAGCATCCATCGCCATCAATGCGGCAAATAAAGATCGATCGAACAAAGCAGGTACGCCGATCGTGTTGGCGTAGGCAGAGGCAATAATGGGGCGTTGGGTCGATCGATAGGCTGCAACTAATTGATTTAGCAATGGCGCAGCAACAAACGGTTGATCACAGAGAATAATAATAACTGCATCTAAATCCTGATGAATGGCTGTGAGTGCCGTCATGCCAGCGGCAATGGAAGTACCCATGCCGTCTGCCCACTGTGGATTCTCCACCACATGCAGGGTGAGTCCATCTATTTCTAGCTTCATGCGCTCAGCCTGTGAACCCAGGACAACTACGACAGGATCACAGCAAGACGCGATCGCCACGTCAGCCATGTAACGCAGTAGGCTACGCCCTTGAAACGGCAACAATTGCTTGGGCGTTCCCATTCGGGTAGACGCGCCTGCTGCCAGAATTATGATGCCGATGGAAGACATACAGGCTCTGGATTGCAGTGATGAATGGGAGCGTTCCGATCGCGCAGCATTCCACCTGAATGTTTGGTTAGAGTCGCTTGAATTTCTGCCACGATCGTTAGCGCAATTTCTTCGGGAGTTTCCGCACCAAGATCCAGCCCAATTGGATGATAAAACCGTTGTAGTTGCTGATCTGTTGGAGCAAATCCATCCATGCGTAAAGCTTCCAGCAATTGCTGTGTGCGCCGTTTTGGTCCCAACACGCCTAAATATTGAATGGGAGAGGGTAAGAGCGATCGCAATAAGGTCTGATCCTGTAAGTAATGATGCGTCATCACCACTGCAACCATGCGTGAGTTCAGATCGACATGGGCGTGAAGTTCGTTTGGGTTGCAAACAATGATGTCGTCTGCGTGTGGGAAGCGATCGCGTGTGGCATATGTAGGGCGATGGTCAATAACGGTGACGTGCCAGCCCAACTGCTTTGCTAATTGCACGACTGGAATGGCATCATACCCTGCTCCAAACACCAGCAGCGGTGTTGGTGGCTGGATGGTTTCAATCAATACCTCGACAGAACCATGATCCAATTTGTAGGAGATGGCTTGCGTTTTTCCTGCCGTAAGGACTTGATCCGTGTCTGGTAACAAGCGACTTGCCAGTTGACGATTTGCAATCCTATGGACCACTGTACCGTCAGGTTTCAAAAACAAGCGATCGCCCATGTGAGCATCAACGTCTCCTTCGATGTGAAAGAGGGTGGCGATCGCGCCGGGTTGGTTCTGTTGAAAGCATTCTGCGACAAATTTAAGCTGGCTCTTGGCATCCGTATTAAGCGATTCAATCAACACATGAACAGCACCATTACAGCCCATGCCCAGTCCCCAAATTAAGTCATCACTGGCAGTCGTATCGTACTGCACCATGATGGGGTGAGAGACTTGCAACAGCAATGGTTTTGCCCGTTCAAACACATCACTTTCCAGACAGCCGCCGCTGATGGCTCCTACCATTTGCCCCGCTTCGGTCAAGAACATCCGTGCGCCCGGTCTGCGGTAGACAGAACCACTTGTTTCGACGACAGTGGCGATCGCCGATCGTTGCCCCAACTGCTGACTCTGTTCAAACGCCTTGAGAATGTTTTGTAGCTCTTTCATTGTTTTGATTTACAGGGGCAAATACAACACAATTCCTTGCCACTCCAACTGTTCGCTACAGCCAACAATGAGTAGAAGTTCGTCAATGATTTGTCTGACCAGGCTCCGATCGTTGATGACAAATAAACCAGCCATCAATTCTCCTCTAGATAAACGCTCATAAGCGAAGTTCGGCATGGTTGCGCGATCGTGTGTCAAGATAATTCGCTCTTGTTCTGCTGCCCAGTTTAGAATGGTTGGATCGTCAGATTCTCCTAAACCAATGTCTTGAACGCGAAGTAAGTCCAAGTCTGGTTGGCGCAAAAATAATCCCCGAATAATGTCGCCATTGAAGTTCTCGTCAGCCAATAGCTGGAGCATCTTCGCCTAAAGGTGCTGTTGAGCCAGCAGACGCGATCGAATCAAACTCAGATCTGGTTGAACGGTTTTCAATCGCTGCTGCACAGTCTCTGACAACTGTTCTCGTTGATTAAGGTAAGTTTCTACGTCTGATTGATGCTTGAGGTAATAGCCGATCGTGCTGTAAACGTCTGATAGCGGCAGGGTTGAGTACCGTTGCATAATGGATTCGGGGGATGCACCATCTTGAAAGGCTCGAATCACAAGTTCTAGCAGTACTCTCGAATTTCCGACTCGAATTGCCCCAGTTTCGTCTTCTTGCAGTGGGGGCGCTTCCTGCTCTAAGCGAATATTCATCGATTATCGTCCTTGAGAATCTACAAAGGCGGAGAGCAGGAGGGAGAAGGTTGTTACTTGTCTTTCCTTCTGCCCTCTGCCTTCTGCCTAATTTACACTCGATCAATAAATCTACGATCCAATGCTAAAGCAGGCTTGGAGGGTGCTTTGAAAAAGCCTGCTTCAAGCAATCAACTTGTCGGGGATGAGGGGCAAACTGCGGAGGCGCTTACCTGTGGCGTGGTAGACCGCGTTGGCAACAGCGGCTGAAACCCCCGTCGTACAAATTTCACCGACACCACGCGCACCTGCCGGATTAAAGTTCAGATCCGGTTCGCCGACAAAAGCGACCTCAATGCGGGGAATATCTGCATGGGCAGGGAAGTGGTAGGTTGCCAGATCATAGACGACCGGATAGCCCGTGTTTGGATCAAAATGGCACTCTTCCATCAGCGCCTGCCCAAGCCCCATAATCACCCCACCGCGCACCTGACTGGCAGCAGCTTTGGTGTTGATCACGCGCCCAACATCCATCACCGACACCCAACGGGTGACACGCAGCCGTCCAATGGCTTCATCGACCGTAACCTCGCAGAAGTGAGCACCCCAGGATTGGAACGCCCATTTTTTGGTTTCATCACCGGGGGCGGAGGACGCAGAGGCTTCGATCGCCGCCCGTCCAGTCTTCTGAAGCGCTGCACAAGCTTCGGTGCCGCTGGTGCAGTTGGCGCTTTTGAGGATCTCCTGGCACGCTTTTACCACAGTGGGGACAAGAGATGCCGTCATCTGAGATCCCCCTGCCAGTCCGCCATCGGGCAACTGGGAGTCACCCATCTCCACCCGCACCTTTTCAACGGGAATCCCCAACGTATCGGCGGCGGCGATCGCCACGACCGTGTACGATCCCGTCCCCATATCGTTGCCAGAGGTGAGAACATGCACCGTGCCATCGGGCAGCAGACGCACCTTCGCAGAGGTTGCGCCACGAGCACCAGGGAAGGTAGCTGCCGCCATGCCCCAGCCCACAAGTTTACCGTCGCGGGTCAGCGATCGTGGCTGGGGTCGATCGTTCCAGCCAAATCGCTCTGCTCCAACCTTGAGGCAATCGGCAAAATGTTTGGCAGAGAAGGGAAGTCCCTTGCGCTGATGCTCTTTTGCTTCGTTTTTCAGCCGGAGTGCCACCGGGTCTAACTTCAACGCCCAGGCGAGTTCATCCATTGCCGACTCTAGCGCCCACATACCTGGACTTTCGCCAGGACCCCGCATAAACGTCGGTGTACCAGTGTTAACCACTGCCAACTCTTGATTGAGCAGCAGGTTGGGGGCGGTGTACATGGCTGGTGTGACCGAGGTACAAGGCTCTGTGAACACATCCACCGGAGAGGTAGTGGACTTTACCTCGTGGGCGATCGCGCTCAGGGTGCCATCCGCTGCTGCTGCCAGACGAAGGGTTTGTTCGGTCTCAGAGCGATGCCCCGTGTTCGCTGTCATCTGTCGGCGGCTCATTACAACTTTGAGTGGGCGCTTGATCTGACGAGCAGCAGCGGCGGTCAAAACCGCGTGGGGCCAGGGGAAGGCTTTACAGCCAAACGCGCCACCCAGGTAGGGAATCACGATGCGAACCTTTTCTGACGGTAGCCCAAACAGTTCCGCATAGGTGCGCTGGGTTAACGCCACCCACTGAGACGGCTCGTAGATTGTGAGAGCGTCTGATCCCTGCCAGTGAGCGATCGTGGCGTGAGGTTCCATCGGCGCGTGTAGCTCGGTCGAAGTGGTGTAGGTTGCCTCAATCTTCGTGGCGGCACTTGCTATGCCTGCGGCAACATTCCCTTTGGTAAACTTAAATTCCTCACCCATTTGAGGCGGCGCTTCTTTAAAGACAGCTTTTTTCGCTTCGATCGTGGGCTTCTGGGTATCGTACTGAACCTTCACCAGATGCGCGCCGTATCGTGCCCGCTCAAAGGTGTCTGCCACCACCAAGCCAATAATTTGCCCTGCGTAATGAATCTGGTCATCGGACAGCGGCAACCGGGCTTCGTAGATTTTCGACTTCATAAAGTCGTTGCTGGGCTTGAACACCTTGGGCGCATTTTTGGGCGTGAAAACGGCAATCACGCCAGGAGCCTTTTCTGCCTTGCGGGTGTCGATCGCCTTGATGCGACCCTTGGCGATCGTAGAAGTGACCACGTAGCCATGCACCAGCCCCGGAACGTCGTGCTCTGCCGAATACGTCGCCGTGCCTGTAACTTTTGCGTAGCCATCTTTGCGGTTGACCGCTGTACCAATCACTTTGTTCATGCGATCCCTCCTCCTTTGGCAGAAACTGCGAGGGCGCGTCTGATCGCCCGTTTGGCTAATTCAACTTTGAAGCCGTTGTGTTCGAGTGGCTTGGCTCCTTGCAGGGCGATGTCTGCTGCCTGCTGAAAGGTTTCGGTATTTGCCGCTTTGCCAATGAGAAATTTTTCTGCCTCTGTATAGCGCCAGGGTTTATGCGCCATGCCGCCCATTGCCAGCCGTGCGGTTTTGATGCGGTTATCGGCAAGCTCCACGGCTGCTGCCACCGAAACCAGCGCAAAGGCATAGGAGGCACGATCGCGCAGCTTCAGATAGACGCTGGACTTGGCAAACGGAGCGGGAGGTAAGATCACTGCCGTGATGAGTTCTCCCGGTTCTAGATTGGTGTCGCGCTGTGGGGTGTTGCCCGGTAGCCGATGGAAGTCGGTAAAGGAAATCTGGCGTTTGCCTTTGGCACTTTCGACCTCGACGATCACATCCAGTGCTGCCAGGGGGACACACATATCAGAAGGATGCACAGCTACACACTGATCGCTGGCTCCAAACAGGGCATGGATGCGGTTAATGCCAGTGATCGCCGCACAGCCTGAGCCGGGTTCCCGCTTGTTGCAGTCAAACGCGGTGTCGTAATAGTAGGGACAGCGGGTGCGTTGCAGCAGATTGCCGCCCGTCGTTGCCACATTGCGAATTTGCTGAGACGCTCCCAGCAGAATGGCACGCGCCAGCATGGGGTAGTTGCGCCGGACTTCGGGATGATCGGCAACGGCGGTGTTGCTTACCAATGCACCCAGGCGTAAACCATCTTTTGTCTGCTCAATGCGGGTCATGTCCAGACGAGAAATGTCGATCAGTTGGGAAGGCTCGTCTAAAAAGACCTTCATGCGATCGACCAGATTCGTGCCGCCCGCAATAAACATCGATTGAGGGGTCGATGCCTGCTGCACTGCCTCCTTCAC
Source organism: Lyngbya sp. HA4199-MV5 (assembly GCA_019359375.1). Taxonomy (GTDB): domain Bacteria; phylum Cyanobacteriota; class Cyanobacteriia; order Leptolyngbyales; family Leptolyngbyaceae; genus Stenomitos. The sequence goes on along the minus strand of JAHHHL010000029.1, from coordinate 16,575 downwards.
CGACGTAGCGCGAACATAGGAAAAGTTTTTCATGCTGAAACTCCTGCTTCCTGCACCAACATCGCTGCGGCAGGAGATGGCGGCGTTTGCCCGGTTGCTTGCTGCACGGCTGCGACGATGCCGTTGTAAGCGCTACAGCGACAGAGATTACCGCTCAGGCGTTCTTTAATTTCGGCTTCCGAAAGCTTTGCCAAGGGGGGAGGGTTGGTCAGGTCTGCCGTCATCGCACTAGCACAGCCCCGCTTCACCTCATCCAGGAGCGCAACAGAGGCACAAATTTGTCCAGGAGTGCAGTAGCCGCACTGAAACCCATCGTTTTCAATAAAGGCGGCTTGAACGGGATGCAGCGTATCTCCTTTTGCCAGTCCTTCAATGGTGACAATCTGCTTACCTTCCTGCATCACTGCTAGAGACAGACAGGAGTAAACCCGTTCCCCATCCACTAGAACCGTGCAGGCTCCGCATTGTCCGTGGTCGCAGCCTTTTTTGCTGCCCGTCAGTCCCAGGCGTTCGCGCAGGGCATCTAGGAGGGTGACGCGTGGCTCGATCGCCAACGTTTGGGGCTTGCCGTTAATGTTGAGGGTTACAGACATTTCGCCTTTTCCAGGAGCAGGGCTGCTAGTCTGGGCGGCAGTGGTCTGGTTGAGCAGTGAGGGAGCCGCGATCGCCGTTCCAGCGGCAGTCAACGCCTGTCCTAAAAAATTTCGCCGCGCTCTGTGTTTTCTACTGTCTTCCGGTCTCTTACTCTCTTGGGGGGGATGCATCAGGGGTACCTCTGAACACGCCAATCCTACAGGTATTGTAAGCCTTCCAGGAAGACACCTTAAGGTAGAGAAGTCAGCTCCACACATTCCCATGCATTCAACGTGCGCCTCCTCTGGTGAAACAGGGCACTCTACTGAAGACCTGACCGTCTACACATCTTCGGTTGAGCGTTCTCAGGTGATGTTTGTCGAACCGTTTTCAGAGGATTTCCATGTTGGAACGATTAGAATCTTTTTTGAATCCACAAGGATTTATCGCTCACGGGCATTGTTACCTTTGGCAACCAACCCTGGTTTGGTTACATATCATTTCCGATGGCGCGATCGCGCTTGCCTATTTCTCCATTCCCCTCACGCTTGTTTACTTTGTGTCCAAACGTAAAGACATTCCCTTTAACTGGATTTTTTGGATGTTTGGGCTTTTCATCATTGCGTGCGGCATTGGGCATTTAATGGATATCTGGACGCTCTGGCACCCAACGTATTGGCTGGCTGGAACGATCAAAGCATTCACCGCTTTCATCTCAGTGGTCACGGCTGTAGAGCTGATTCCACTGGTGCCTAAAGTGCTGGCATTGCCCAGTCCGGCTCAGCTAGAAGCCGCCAATCAAGCCTTAGAAAAGACCCTTAGCAAGCTTCAGGAAGCCCAAATTCAGCTTGTGCAAACCGAAAAAATGTCTAGCTTAGGGCAGCTAGTTGCCGGGGTTGCCCATGAAATTAATAACCCTGTCAACTTCATTCATGGCAATCTGCTTCACACCAGCGGCTACGTGGAATCTTTGTTAGAAGTCTTAAACGTTTACCAGCACTCCTATCCACAGCCAACCGTTGCCGTACAAGCCGCCATTGAGCAGAATGATCTGGAATTTTTGCATGAAGACCTACCGAAAATGCTGTCGTCGATGAGAGTGGGCACCGATCGCATTCGTCAGTTGGTGCTTTCGCTCCGTAATTTTGCCCGGTTGGATGAAGCGGCGATGAAACCCGTTAACCTCCATGAGGGCATCGATAGCACGCTCATGATTTTGCAAAGCCACTTGAAAGCCAAAGCCGATCGATTGGGCATTCAGCTACAGAAAGCCTACGCCCAGTTGCCTCCAGTTGAGTGTTACGCTGGACAACTCAACCAGGTGTTTATGAACCTGCTCAGTAATGCCATTGATGCCTTAGAAGCGGCACCTAAATTTTGTCAACCGTCTGGAGGCGATCGTGCGGCTCAACTGGTACCGACCATTCAAATTCGGACAGAGCAGCTTGAGCAAAATTGGGTGCTGATTGAGATTTCTGATAACGGATCGGGTATGCCAGAAGCGGTAAGAGCGCGCGTTTTCAACCCCTTCTTCACCACGAAAGCGGTGGGTAAAGGCACGGGGTTAGGTTTATCAATCAGCCATCAAATTATTGTCGAAAAGCACGGTGGGCAATTAGAGTGCGTCTCTGTGGTTGAACAGGGAACTACCTTTCGGGTCAAAATTCCCATCAAACGAGATGAGAGTGCCGTGCAATCGGGCGATCGACGACCAGCCGTTAGCCATCAATCTGCTGCCGTACCAAATTAAATGCCCCTTACATGTAACGTCCTATACCATCCATGCGCCAACATGTGGTTTAGTAATACGAGTCAAGGACAATTTATTCCCTGGCTGCTACATTTGGGCATGAAAACGAATGACAGACACCTTTAATCGACGGAAGTTCCTGGTTTACGGCTCCGCTGCGTTTGGCTCTAGCCTTTTGCTCAAAGCCTGTGCCTCATCACCTGCACCAGAAGGCTCTCCCAGCGTGCAAGGGTCGCCAGCTTCGCCCGCAGGCAAAATCAAGGTGGCGAGTGTGTACACGGTGCCGATCGAGCAACAATGGGTAAGCCGTATACACAAAGCGCTGACTGCGGCTAAAGAGCGAGGTGAGATCGAGTATGTGTATTCTGAAAACACAACCAATACTGACTATGAGCGGGTGCTGCGGCAATACGCAGAAGGCGGCAATCAACTGATCGTCGGTGAAGCGTTTGCGGTAGAGAAGGCGTGTCGATCGGTCGCCAAAGAGTACCCCAAAGTAGCGTTTTTGATGGGGTCAAGCGGCAAGCCCGATGGTGAAAATTTTTCCGTTTTTGACAACTACATCCACGAACCGTCCTATCTCACGGGAATGCTGGCGGGTGGTATGACCAAATCCAAAGTGATTGGGATGGTCGGCGGCTACCCCATTCCAGAGGTCAACCGTCTGATGCACGCGTTTATGGCAGGCGCAAAAGAGACCCAGCCAGATGTGAAGTTCCTGGTCACGTTTATTGGTAGCTGGTTTGACCCACCGAAGGCAAAAGAAGCCGCCTTTGCTCAAATTGGCAAAGGCGCAGATGTGATGTACGCCGAGCGCTTTGGCGTGTCGGATGCGGCGAAAGAAAAGAAAGTGCTGGCGATCGGCAACGTCATTGACACCCAAAAAGATTATCCCAATACGGTTGTTGCCAGCGCATTGTGGCACATGGAACCGACCATCGATCGCGCCATCAAAGCCGTTAAAGATGGCACCTTCAAAGCGGAAGATTACGGCGAGTACAGCTACATGAAACACAACGGCAGCAGCCTTTCGCCCTTGGGCACCTTTGACAGTAAAATTCCCGCTGACCTGAAGCAAAAAGTGACTGCCAAACAGGACGATATCAAAGCAGGCAAATTTACCGTCAAAATTGACGACACGCAACCGAAAGCAACCGCGTAAGGTAGAAAGGATAAGGGATGAAGGATGTAGCTTGCTTCCCGTTGGCGAAGCCTGCTGAAGGCATAGGGTAGGATAAAACGTCTTACCCTCATCCTTGAACCTTGAGTCTAAGCGAATGGATTAATATGCTTGACGTATAAAGCAATTGATCGGTTGCTTATAATCTTGCGCATGGTGAACTATTGCTCACACCTAACCCTGATGTTTGTCTGCGTGAAAGAAAGGATTTACCCTCTAACATCAGCATCAAGTTGATTGAGCGATCGTCTACCATTAATTCAGTAGCGATGATTAACTCTATGTCGTTAGCACCCATCCCAACAAAGCAGTATATTGAGCAGCGAGATAAGGGATATTGGATCGAAGAAACACGCATTTCTCTCGATTCAGTTGTTTATTCTTTTTTGAATGGAGAGTCGCCTGAAAGCATTGCTCGGAATTTTCCGCTACTGTCACTGGAACAAGTTTACGGTGCAATCACGTTCTATCTTGCCAATCGAGAGCTTGTGGATGCGTATTTGGAAGAGGGCGAAGCCGAGTTTCGACGACTACAAGAGTCTTGCAGGGAAAAAAGTCCTTTGCTGTACCAAAAATTGAAGGTAGCCCAAACCCAGTAGTAGAGTACAGCATGACAGCAATTCGATTTCAAGCTGATGCTGATCTCAAGCAGTCAATTGTGACGGGTACACTCCGCAGACAACCAACGCTAGATTTTCGCTCAGCCAGTGAAGCAGAACTTGAGGGAATCAAAGATCCAGACGTTTTGGCAATTGCAGCACGAAGCGGCAGGTTGCTGGTTACGCATGATCGCAAAACCATGCCGACAGAGTTTGGTCAATTCATCGTCTTGCAAACAAGTTCTGGTGTTCTAATTCTTTCGCAGAATCTTCCCATTGGTGAAGCGATCGATGCAATCATCCTGGTGTGGGAGGCATCTACGGCTGAAGAATGGATTAACCAAATCATGACGGTTCCCTTTTGAAAAGCCACAAAAGACTTGCTGTTGAAGTCTGTGGAAAACGCCGCCTAACAATCCCGTTCCACACCGACCTTATAAAGTTCTACGTTGAGTCTGAAAGATTGTCTGTGGCGGGTGATTAGTATCGTTAAGCTTGCAAACGTGATGAGTAATTCAACCAACGCCATTTTCGGGAAGCGAGCACTGCATCAGGTCTTTGCGGATGACTACATTGATTGGGCAATTGAACTGCTCGTGCAGGGTTACGACTCGCCCAACCTGCGAATTTTGGCTGGACTCGATCGACGCAGCAGCGTTTTTGATATAGAGACGTATTTCATTCATGCGATCAAAGAATTAGAGATAGAGGAACCAGAGCCAAAAGCGGCTGTTCGGGCGTATGCCTGTGAAATGGCACAGCAAATTATTGATGGTCAGTTCACCTCACTTCGAGCGGTTGTACGAGCCTTATATCAAATCTGGCTGAATACCGATTATGATCCCAATTATGCAATCTGGCTTACACTTGACGATGCCCTGGATAGTCTTTACGCAGGCGAATATCCCTACAGTTACCCATCTGCAACGCTGGAAAATTTCGAGGCGATCGTCCAGCAAGAGGCTGCAAGATTCGTGAGCCAACTGTTACAACCAAAAGCCGACAAGAGGCTGCAAAATTCGTGAGTCAACTGTTACAACCAAAAGCCGACAAGAGGCTGCAAAATTCGTGAGTCAACTGTTACAACCAGAAGCAGAAGTGGTGCTTCAACTCACCAACATCAGCAAGCGGTTTGGAAGCCTGCTGGCAAATGATGCTGTCAGTTTAGAACTCCATCGCGGTGAAGTGCTGGCACTGTTGGGTGAAAATGGCGCAGGCAAAACCACGCTGATGAATATCCTGTTTGGTCATTACGTGGCTGATGAGGGAACGATCGCCGTCTTTGGCAAACCGCTCAAAACGAGTTCCCCTAGAGCCGCGATCGAGGCAGGTGTGGGCATGGTGCATCAGCACTTTACGCTGGCAGACAATCTTTTTGTGCTGGATAATATTACGCTGGGCACAGAACCTTTGTGGCGACTGTGGCATGATGCGCGATCAGCACGCCAACGCTTAGCACATTTATCAGAACGCTTTGGCTTAGCGGTGAATCCCGATGCCAAAATTGGCACCTTATCCGTGGGTGAACGTCAGCGCGTCGAGATTCTCAAAGCGCTCTATCGGGAGGTCAAGATTTTGATTCTCGATGAGCCTACAGCCGTGCTCACACCACCCGAAGCCGAATCGCTGTTTGCCACCTTGCGCCAGTTGACGGAAGCGGGACTCTCGATCGTCTTCATTTCTCACAAGTTGCAGGAAGTGATGACCGTGAGCGATCGGGTTATCGTCCTTCGTGCTGGCAAAGTCGTCGCCGATGTCACCACTGCCGACACCACCCCGACTCAACTGGCAGAACACATGGTTGGCAGACCATTACCTAAAACCATCCGTCAGCCGCTAATGCCCGGTGAGCCAGTCCTGCAATTAGACAACGTGACGCTAAAGACAGGTAACCTTGCCGTGCTCGACGCAATTAATCTACTGGTGCGTCAGCAGGAGATTGTCGGCATCGCAGGCGTTTCGGGCAATGGGCAAGCTGCCTTGTTTGATTTGCTGAGTGGACTGCTAACACCTACCCAGGGAACCGTGTGGCTCTATGGGCAAGCGCTACATCAGTTTTCCCCTGCTGCAATGGTGCAAGCTGGTGTGGCGCGTATCCCGGAAGACCGTCACACCACCGGACTGGTGGCAGATATGAATATTTGGGAGAATTTGATTCTGGAAACGCACCAGGAGGCAGAATTTTCTCACGTAGGATTGCTTAAACGAGATGCTGCCAGTCGCCATGCCGCTAACCTGATTGCTGCCTTTGATGTGCGGTGCCCATCGCCCAATGCAACGGTGCGCCTCCTCTCTGGCGGCAACATGCAAAAGCTGATCCTCAGCCGCGAACTCTCGCGTCAACCCAAGCTCATTCTGGCAAGCCAACCCACACGCGGACTCGACCTCGGTGCCGTCACCTACGTTCATCAACGCCTGCTGGATGCCCGCGCCAACGGAGCCGGAATCCTGCTGATTTCGGAAGATTTGGACGAACTGCTCACCCTCTCCGATCGCCTCTGCGTACTTTACAAAGGGCAATTATCAGAGCCGATCGCCATCGAAGACGTGGTAGTGAGCGAAATTGGACTCATGATGGCGGGGAAAGAGAAGATGAAAGGCTAAGGGATAAGGGCTAAATAGTTAACTTTTATACTTCATACTTTATCCTTATCTCCCCATTCCCCATGCAACTCGAACGTCGCGAACACATTCCTCTTCTTCTGGCAGTATTGGCACCGATCGCCGCTATCATTGCTGCCCTTGCACTATGCATCCCGCTGGTGTCCTGGACAGGGATACCAGCGTGGCAATCTTATGTCGTCATGCTCAAGGGATCGCTGGGTTCACGGTTTGCGATCGCGGAAACGCTTTCACGGGCAACGCCGCTGATGTTTACGGGACTGGGTGTGGCGATCGCGTTTCGAGCGCGGTTTTGGAATATTGGGGCAGAAGGGCAGTTGTATGCAGGCGCGATCGCCGCAACGCTTGTGGGTACAGGGCTGATCAGCTTGCCACCATTCTTGCTCATTCCCCTCATCTTCATCGCTGGCTTTCTTCTGGGTGGATTGCTACTGCTGCTGCCTGCCCTCCTCAAAACCAGGATTCAGGTTGATGAGGTGGTCACCACGCTGTTGCTCAATTTCATCGTGCTGCTGGTCGTCAGCTATTTAGTAGAAGGACCGCTGAGAGATCCATCCGCACTGGGATGGCCTCAAGCCGTACCCATCATTGATGAGGCAGCTTTACCCAAACTGTCGGGTCGCACGCATCTGGGACTCATCGTGGCAATTTTAAGCGCGATCGTAGTGTGGGTACTCAACAGTCGATCGGTGCTGGGCTACCGGATGAAGGCGATCGGGGCAAACATCCATGCATCCAGATTTGCAGGCATTCCCATCAACCGGGTAATTCTCGCTACGGCGCTTTTAAGTGGTGGGTTAGCGGGTGTCGGCGGCGTGAGTGAGGTCGCGGGACTAAAGGGCTATCTCAGCCTCGATTTATCACCCGGCTTTGGCTACACGGGCATCATCGTGGCGATGCTGGCACAATTACACCCGATCGGCGTTCTCGCTTCCGCCATTTTCATTGCAGCCATTTATGTCGGTGCAGATGCGATGAGTCGATCGGCAAACTTACCGTCGTATCTGGCAGATGTGATGGTGTCTACCTCGCTTCTATGTATGCTGGTTAGCATTCTGCTCACCCGCTACCGTTTGCGATGGCAGTAAGCAGTTATTAAGTTGTTAGTTGTTAGTTTTTAGTTTTTAGTAAGCTGCACCAAGCGAGCGATCGGTCTAACAACTTTTCTTGAACGCCCAATGGGCGATACAACTAATCACTAACAACCAACAACCAACAACTAACAACTCGAAACCACTGCCACTCCTATGAATAGCCTCAATCTGCTCTTTGGTGTCGAATTTTGGACTGCCACAATTCGGATTGCGACACCGTTACTCTTTGGCACGTTAGGAGAGTTGCTGTGCGAGCGATCAGGCGTTTTGAACCTGGGCATTGAAGGCATCATGACGATCGGCGCGCTGGTTGGCTGGGCTGCCGTTTATCAGGGAGCCGATCTGTGGATGGGTGTGCTGCTAGCCGCTGGAGTCGGGTGCGCGTTTGGATTGTTACACAGCCTGTTTACGGTTTGGTTAGGTTTGTCGCAGCACGTCACGGGCATTGGTATTACCCTACTTGCCGCAAACCTGGCGTATTTCTTTTACCGAGTGTTGCTGCCTCAAGCCACCACACCACCCAAAATTGTGCCGTTTCAGCCGTATCCAATCCCGTTGCTTTCGCAGCTACCCCTCATCGGTCAGGCGCTGTTTACCCAGACACCCCTGACCTATCTGGCGCTACTTGCCGTCGGTTTAGTAACCTATGCACTGTACTTCACACCGTTGGGGCTGGCAGTGCGGATGGTGGGAGAAAATCCCCAGGCGGCAGAGGCACAGGGTATCAATGTCTATGCGGTACGGACAGGCGCTGTGGTGGCGGGTAGTGGGCTAATGGCGATCGCGGGTGCCTTTCTGACTCTCTCTGCCTTTGATTCCTTCTTTATCAACTTAATCAACGGGCGCGGCTGGATCTGCATTGCACTCGTCATCTTCGCCTCGTGGCAACCCTTTAAGGCATTGCTCGGTGCCCTGCTGTTTGCTGGCTTTGATGCCCTACAGCTTCGGCTACAGCAAGAAATTGGTGCCACTATTCCCTATCAGGTGTTTTTGATGCTGCCTTATATCTTTAGCATTCTGGCACTCACCGTGATGTCCAGACGTGCCGGGTATCCTAAAGCGCTCATGCAGCCATTCCTTAAGGGAGAACGGTAGAAATATATAGCAAAAGGCAAGAGGCAGAGGGCAGAAGGCAAAACTACGCATATCAATGCTTTGAGCAGTGCTATGTGTCCTAACCCATCTTTCAATTGCTATAGCGTGCTTTCACGTTGCGATGAAGGGTTACAGGGTGTTATCTCCGGATCTTGCACCAGTCTCCAACAAGAGGCTGCCAAAAGAGCAAAAAGCTGAAACCGATCGTCCGCTGAAGCCTTGGAGCAAGCGTTAACACAGATGATCCATGATTGGATTGCCACCGTCGCTCTCTGCTGTTTCGCTTACTGTAGATCTTCATTTAAAGACTGCTATGAGCCGCAACAGGGTGTGAACCAGCCTACTCGCCTGTAATCGACAGTTCTTCTACCCAGATGTAGGGGCAAACGCCACCAGGGGTTAAGTGTGCCTCTGGCTCAATGTAAAGGATGGCTTTGAGTAACTCCAGGAAATCACCTGCGACGGTGGCAGATTCGATGCTGGTGCGCTGACCGTTGTTCACCAGCCAACCATCAAACGGGAGCGAGAAAGAGCCTTGAAGCGCCTTGACACCTGCGTGAAGGGCATGGAGATCATCAACAAGCACAACGTTTTCAGCGGTCTCCAGGCTGTACGGTTGCTCGGCTGGGCTGCTGGCAAAGACATGATAGAAGTGAGGGCTGACGGTTACTTTCGCGCCCATGTTGGCATGTCCTGTCGGTTGGGTGTTGAACCGCTTTGCTGTACCAGCGCTATGGAGGAAGTTGACCAACACACCATTGTCAATGAGTGGCACACGGCGAGTGGGGGTGCCTTCGCCATCAAAGGTGGCGATCGCAATATTGTCTGGATGCAGCGCATCATCACCTACCGACAGCAGCGGCGACGCAATTTGAGTACCCAACGACTCTGGCTTAGAGAGGCTCTGGTTGTCGAGAATGCTTTGAGCGTTGAATAAGTTGGAGAAGGCACCCAATAAGCTCAGGAACGCTTCTGGTGAGAACACAACGCGATATTTGCCCGTGGGAATTTTTTGATAGTCGAGGTGGCTGACGGTTTTTTCGATGGTTTCTTGCAAGCAGCCATCCACATCCAGCGAATCTAACCCACGGCTAATGCGGAATGCGCCTGCACTGCGGGGCTTTTTGCCGTCTTCTTCCGTTTTGGTATAGAGGTAGAGGGTGGTGGTGGAGTAGGCTTCTGTGCGCAAAGCACCGTCGCTATTGAGGTAGAAGTGATCGATGTCGCGCTGGGCAAGTCCGTTATACGGCACAGAGGCGATCGCGGGATGTGCCTCCGTCAGTTCTTTCTCGGCTGTCACCAACTTTTCTACCAGAGTGGCGATCGGAGCCTGGGGCGCTTTCTCCGCAAAGGCGCGTGCAAGGGGAGCCGTCGCTTCAGGGCTGAAGTCTGGAACGTTTTCTTTCACGCCAAAGAAGCTAGCCTCGTAAGCAGTCTTCAGGGCGAGTGCGAGACCGTTTGGGTCAACATCGGTGGTTGACGTGATGCCCATCGTCTGGTCGTCGTTCCACACCCGTACCGTCACACTCGAACGATTAGATGCTTTCACCTGATCGGGCTTTCCCTGATCAACCTTCGCACTACTTTCATCCACCGTAGAGCCGTAAATGTCGAATTTATGGATTCCCAGGCGATCGGCAGCTTCTTTTGCCTGAGTCGCTAGTTCGTTAATCGTCGGCACAGTCATGATCTCAACCCTTCAAAACGGATGGCGCGGCGGTCTCTTTTAGTATGAACGATCGCGCCTGTTTGGTCTTGATTCTAGCAAGAGCTAGTTGTTGGTTGTTGGTTATGAGTGTATGAGCCTTGCCTGACTCCTTCTAAAAACCAAGAACTCCCCACTCCCTACTCCCCACTCCCTACTCCCTACTCCTAAACGAAAGCATTTGCGCCTGTATCATGGCATCGGGTATCCTCACTCCATTGGACATCAGTTTGGCTGAGCTATGCGATCCTGGCACCGAGTGACACGCTTATTCCAACAGACCTTCAGCGATGACAGCTTTTTGAGGTCTTTACGAGGGTTTGAAGGGCTAGTCTCCAAAGTCCTATCGATCGCAATGGTGTTTGTGATTGTGCTGTCAGTTTGGGAATTAGTCACGTTTCTGGTGACCGACGCGTTTCGTCCACCCTACGGTCAGTTCGGGACAACGCTCTTTGCCATCTTTGGGCTGTTCCTGAATGTTCTGATCGCTCTGGAGATTTTGGAGAACATTACGGCATACCTGAAAAACCATGTGATTCAGGTGGAACTGGTGATTGTCACCTCACTGGTTGCCGTTTCTCGAAAAATCATCATCCTGGATCTGGAAAAAACAGCGGGGTTAGATCTTATCGCCTTAGCAGCCGCAATTCTGGCGTTGTCAATTAGCTACTGGTTAGTGCGGCATGTCAACCGTCACGCGAAGCCGCATGATTCGGATGAGACTTGAGTTGGACGTGGGGATGGGGGTTGGGGTGTAGGGTGTAGGGTGTAGGGTGTAGGGCTGTCAAAGCTAAGATATGACTGAGTTTTTTCACTTTGAAGCGGATTTTGTTGAGTCGCTGCGCTGTATTCCCATGCAGGTGCGGTTAAAACTCGATACCTGTGGCATTAAGCTGAAGCTCCCGCAGTGGCATCGGATGACGCAGGACGATCGCCGATCGCTCCTCGAATTACCCTGCGAAACGCCTCCAGAAGTAGATGCTTACCGCCGTTTGCTGACACAGCTTGTTCAAGAGCGGACGGGAGCAACGGTCTCGACGTTGGCAGTTGACCCCACTCCTCCGTGGCTTGATACCACCACTATTCCCGATAGCGTGCAAGCAAAAGCGCAGGAGTCTGGCATCACGATCGCGATCGACCAATGGGAACAACTACTCACAGCCGAGCGCTTTGCACTGATTAAGCTCAGCCGTTCTAACCACGAAAACGCTAACTTTCTACCTGCATTAAAAGAGTTTCATCTGCTCTAGAATCTCGTACTTTTTAACGCACAAGCACGGTGGTGAAGGGCTTAGATGAAGATAAAGTAGAGTAGGGCAACAGGGTAGGGAGGTACATAAAGCCTATGCCCAGGAAAATTCGAGAGTTGAAAGCCCAGATTGCACATGAAGGATTTGTTTACTTGCCCAAGCGCGGCAAGGGTAGCCATGAACGTTGGCGACATCCTTTGATCGGAAAAACACTGACAATTCCAGGCAAGGGTGGAGATGATGTGCCACTCTACTTAGAAAAACAACTAGAAAAGTTACTTACTGCATTGAAAGAGTTAAGAGAGGACGAGGATTCATGAATCGATACAGCATGATTGTTCAGTGGTCTGATGAAGATCAGCTTTTTCTGGTTACAATCCCAGAGTTTACTGATCTTGTCGTGATGCCTTGCACTCACGGAAAAACTCGTGAAGAAGCAATTCATAATGGTGAAGCAGTCATAGAAATGTACTTGGAAGCTTGGCAGATAGAGGGCGAACCTATACCTGAACCGAGGACGCTTCAGGTTGCTTAGTGATCGTGGTAATTACGGAGGCATAACAACCCCAATGCACGCGACCGTTGAGAGGTTATCGGTTGAGCGTTCAAGTTGATCTGCGGCGGGTAATTGGGAACGTTAAGGAGTCTGATCTATGGTCAAAGGTTATCGTCGTCGTCAATTACTGGTTTATGCTTCGACGGCTTTAGGAAGCAGTTTCTTCTTAAAGGCGTGTACTAGCCCAGCACCGATCGCGAGTCCTTCGGCTGGCAGCCCTTCGCCCTCTGCAAAAGGGTTTAAGGTGGCGATCGTTTTGCCGGGACCGATCACAGACAAAAGCTGGAACCAGGCAGGCTACGAGTCAATGGCAATCGTTAAAGCCAAGCTTGGTGCCGAAACAGCCTATGTTGAAAAGGTGGCTCAGGCTGACCAGGCTGAATCGCTATCTGACTTTGCTCGACGGGGCTTTAACCTGATCATTGCTCACGGTGGGCAGTTTGAAGCAGCCGTCAAACAGGTAGCTGCACAGTTTCCCAATGCTTTTTTTGTGATTTCAGATGGGGTTGCCACTGGCAGCAACATTGCTTCTGTGCAAGTGAACCATCTACAAATTGCTTACCTGTGCGGGATTGTGGCGGCAGAAATGAGCAAAACCAATAAAGTTGCATTCCTCACCGCTCAATCGTTCACTACGACCGATCAAGAACGTCGGGGGTTTGAGCTAGGTGCAAAAGCAGTGAAGCCAGCGATCGCAGTCAAAGCCAGCTACACCAATGACTGGAATGATGTCAGTAAAGCAAAAGAGGCAACCCAGGCACTTTTAGCAAGCGGCGTTGATGTGGTTTACAACATGCTGGACGAAGCCGCAGCGGGTGTCATCGAAACGTTGGCAGACAGGCAAGCCTACGCGATCGGCTACTTCAAAGACCAGCTCAGTCGTGCGCCCAAAACCGTTTTAACCAGCGCCGTGCAGAACTATGGGTTAGCGATCGAAACCATTGCCGAAATTGCTCAAAAGGGACAAATTAAAGGAGAAATCTATACGCTAGGGCTAGATCAACCCGACATCCTTCGTTTGGGCGAGTTTAGCGCGATCGTGCCTGAAGCCACTAAGCAGAAAGCAATCCAGGCAAGAGGCGCGCTTGCAACGCAAAAAATCGCGTTTGAAAATTGCACTATTAGCAGCAAGCCAAGCTGGTGCGTGAAGGGGGCAAAAACAAGTTGAGGGTGTGGGGTATGGGGTGTGGGGTGTGGGGTGTGAAGAAAAGCTAACTTCTACTCCCTGCCCCCCTGCCTTCTGCCTCCTGCCTCCTGCCTCCTGCCTCAAAGGCTAGCTGTCTTACCCGTTTCTGCCTGCGATGGAATGGGCTGGACGTTGCTAAAACCCATGCCGCTGACGATTTCACGTAGCAGTGAAATTTGTTCTTCAAACTCCAAGCCTTCGATGTGTCCAAGCACTTCTGTAACAGGCTTTTCTGCTTGATAATTTGCTGGCATACCCACAACACTTTGACCCATCGCCTGCGCCCAGGCATACCAGACCATAAGCTGGTTGTTTTCTTTTAGTGCCCCGTATGCGTGGGAATGGTCTGTATCTGCGCCGTTCACAATATCTCTCATGACATCAAGCTGCTGGTCATGAGACAGCGTGTAGAAATTATCCATGAGAAGGGGCGCTAGCTCAGGATCGGTTGCCGCTGGGGCTGCTGGTGTCACCGAATCACCCATCTTTTTGTACACCAGGTACAGTAACGCTAGCTTTGCGTCGGCATTTAACTTGTTGAAAGCACTGAGTGCAGTTTGAGTCTTCTCAGGAAGATAGGCGTTTGATGGCACATTTTGACTAGCAGATTGAGACATAACAGCACTCCAGTTCCAGTAGAGAGGTGAAATAAAGCATCTCTACTGGTGTATCGAAGTTTACAATCTGTAGCACCTTTCTAAAGGGGGAGGTTGAGTCGGTTGTTGAGCCAGTCGAAGTCTCTCCCTGGAAGAACGTCATGATCTGCCCAAAGGTCATCAGGTGATGGAGAGCGCTTTGCTAAGATTTCTGTATGAATCAAAGCGTTCTAAACAGGAGTCTTTATGTCTGAAGTTGCTGGTAACATCAATACCTCTGAGAATTATGATGCTCAGCAGATGGTTGAAGAGGTTAAAGAGGGCGATCGCAAAGTCCCTGAAGCAAATGTGGACGCTGATTACGAAGCCTCAAAGCAGTTTAGCGTGAGCACTATCGATCGCACAGAAGAAGGTGCCGCTGCTGCCGAAGCCGCTACTTCTCCTGATCTTAAAGTGCCGTCAGTAGAAAAAAGCACGCTGCCAGCCGCTACAACGGGGAGCCCTGACGACTACAAAGAAATGGCAACCGATGCCAATCCCAACGCGCAGGCAGGTCGTAACGTGAGTGATGACGTAGTGCAAAAAGCGCTGGAGAAAGGTAACGCTGGCAAATAGATCTGTCTCGTTAATCGGGTAGTGAACATTAGATAGGGGGTGGCGATCGCCATCCCTTTTTTGATTTGTGGCAACGTCTTATTTGAATACTCAACCTGTTCTTGAGCAGCATTTCTAGGGGCTGTCATCAATTAATACTACACATTGCTTGCAGCAAGGGTTCCAGCCCCTAGCCTGGTGTGGTGGGACGGGCGTGGCACTGCTGATATTGCAAGGTTTTGGAGCTAATTGATGACACGCCCTAAGACATCGAGCAATTAAATGTGCTTGAAGATACAATTTACTATGACAGAAGCCGTTTAATGACTGCTTAGAGCACGATCGCGTACCGTCAACTTCGCCAACGTGAATTTTAACCATTGGACTTGAGACCAGCCGCGGCATTCAATGTTCGACTGCGAACGAGACTCTACTGAAAGCAAGGCTCTGCTTCAAGACTGCCTGCTCCCATCCCGCTCTGTCCACTGTTATTTAAAGCCCGTCTCATCAGTCACAGCCCGTCTAACAAGGAATAGAGAAAGCATGGTCGGATTCAATCGTCGTCAGTTTCTTGTGTATGGTTCAGCCGCATTGGGCAGTAGCCTCTTGTTTAACGCCTGCACCAATAACCCGAACACCAGCAGCAGTCCTACGACATCCGCTGCCTCGCCCTCTGCTTCTTCTAGTGCGGCTGGCTTCAAAGCGGCAATGGTACTTCCGGGTATTATTACCGACAAAGCCTGGAACCAGGCAGGCTACACGGGGCTAGAAGAAATTAAGTCTAAGCTGGGAGCCGAAACTGCCTACGTCGAGAAAGTCGGTCAGGCAGACCAGGCAGAAGCGCTGTCCGACTTTGCGCGGCGTGGGTTTAATCTGGTCTATGCCCACGGTGGGCAGTTTGATGCGGCTGCTAAGCAGGTTGCCGCCCAGTTTCCCAAAACCTTCTTTGTCGTGGTCAATGGCTCTGCGACTGCGCCCAATGTGGCATCGCTGCGGCTGGATAATCTGCAAGTGAGCTACCTGTGCGGCATTCTCGCAGCATCGGTCAGCAAAACGGGCAAGCTGGCGTATATTGCAGGGCAAGAATTTTTGGCGACTCAGGAAGAATTACGCGGCTTTACCCTGGGTGCTAAATCAGTCAAACCGTCCATTGAAGTCAAACATACCTTCACAGGCGATTGGAACGATGCGGCAAAGGCAAAGGAAGCCGTCGATGCCCTCGTTTCAGCAGGCGCTGATGTCGTGTATCCCTGGCTGGATAATGCTGCACCCACTGCATTGAAAACGGCTGAAGAGAAAGGCGCTTACACGATCGGCAATACGGTCGATCAATACGACATCACGCCCAAATCCATTCTCACCAGTGCCGTGAAGCGGATTGACCTGGCGATCGGCAAGCTCGCAGACCTATCGTCCAAAAACGAACTCAAAGGACAACTGTATTCCCTGGGGCTGGAAGAACCCGAAATCCTCTATCTTGGCAAGTACGGTAGTTCGGTTCCTAAAGCTCTGCAAGACAAAGTGAAAACCACCGAAGACGCGATTCTGGCGAAAAAAATCACCTTTGAAAGCTGCTCTGAAGGAGGTAAAGAGACGCGTTGCGTGAAGGGAGCGTAGGAGGCGGAGGAGTTGTTGGTTGTTAGTTTTTAGGTGATTTCCGAGAATGAAAGTACCATATAATCTCGCCTTGTAGTACAAGTTAATTGGTCTATAGAGCGAATGCTGTTGCCATCAAACCCGGAAGCAGAGCAATTAACCAGCCGTCAAATCAAAGA
>JAHHHL010000028.1 GCA_019359375.1 Lyngbya sp. HA4199-MV5 | reverse complement strand
AGGATAATGGGCGCGGCTTTCTTGCTGACTCCGACCACACTGGCTTTGGCTTAATCAGCATGTCCGATCGCGCCGATCGTATCGGAGGGCAACTCACCATTAACAGTCAACCAGGACAGGGAACAGAAATTCGTGTGAACGTCTTTTTAGAGGAGAGGGGAAGGGGTAAAGGGGGCACTGGTTCTCTAAAGGGTGATGGCTAGGGCGCGTCATCAATTAGCTCCAAAATCTTGCGGTATCAGCATTGTCACGCCCGCCCCAATACACCAGGCTAGGGGCTGGAACCCTTGCTGCAACTGATGTGTAATCGTAATTGATG
This sequence comes from Lyngbya sp. HA4199-MV5, assembly GCA_019359375.1. Lineage (GTDB taxonomy): Bacteria > Cyanobacteriota > Cyanobacteriia > Leptolyngbyales > Leptolyngbyaceae > Stenomitos. Next base: position 82,090 of record JAHHHL010000028.1, on the reverse strand, counting down.
ACAGCTCCTAGGATAGCGATCGCTCAAACGTTGTAACTATTCCTCGAATATACTAAAAAGGCAGCAAGCATTAACGTAGCCGCCCCGATCGCAGAATGCTGACAATCAGCCAGAGTCCCAGAAAACTAGCAGAAAAGAAGAGGGCACTGCTGACCCAAAAGAGCCGCCCGGTGCGATCGTTTGCCAGGATGGTCGCCGCGCCCATAATCAAGGCTCCTACCACAATGCTAAACGACAGGCGATTGGCAGAGTCATCTACGCTGCGGCGGAGGGGGTCAAGATCGCGTAAGTTCAGGTTCCACTGGAGGGTTTCGGAGGTGACGCGATCGAGCAGCAGTTCCAGTTGGCGCGGTGATTGGAGCGAAAGGGTTTTGAGATCCAGCGCAGTGCGTAAGAGTGCCTGAAGTGGGGCTTCGCCAACCAGCTGCCGCCGAAACAAATCCGTCATCAGGGGTTTGATCTGGTCAGACAGGTTAAAGTCGGGGTCAAGTTTGCGGGCAACGCTTTCCAGGTTTGCCAGGGTTTTGGCGTAGAGTCCCATATTGCCAGGAACGCGCAGATGGTTGGCTCTGGCACGCTGGAGGATGTCGTAAAAGAGTTGGCTAAAGTTGACCTGTGCCAGGTTGAGGTTGTAGTAGCGACGCAGGAGGCGATCGTAGTCGCTTTCCAGTTGTGCCAGATTAACGGGCTGTACAGATTCTGCCAGTTGCAGGGTGAGCTGGGTGCAGCGTTGGGCATCGAGGTTAACGATCGCCAGCAGCATTTCGGTGAGGACTTGTTGGGTGCGGGGATCAAGGCGACCGACCATGCCACAGTCGAGCAATGCCACCCGTCCATCCCTTAAATAAAACAAATTGCCGGGATGCGGGTCGGCATGAAAGAAACCGTCGATATAAATCTGCTGAAAGAAGGCGTTGACGAGTAAGCTGACGATCGCCCGACTTTCGGCTGTTGCATCGCCGCCATAGCCCACACCAGAAAAATTGCCTTGCAAGAGCGGCACGCCATCCAACCATTCCATCACCAGCAGCTTTTCGGTCGTCAACGCCCAAAAAATTTCGGGAACGACTAATCTTTGAGGATCAAACCAGCGGCTGGTGGACAGGTTGTTGCGAAGCTGGTCGGTGTGCGTGGCTTCCAGCATGAAATTCAGTTCGCCCAAAAGTGCTGTAGCAAATTCTTCTGCCAGTGCCTTGAGGTCGTAGTACTTGCCGAAGTTAGTGCGCGAGACTAGATCTGCCAGGGTGCGAATGAGAGCAATATCCTGATCGACGATCGCCTCAATGCCGGGGCGCTGAATTTTAAGCGCGGCTTCTCGACCATCTGCCAGGGTTGCCCGATGGGTCTGGGCGATCGAACCCGCTGCAACGGGCTGATGGTTAATGGTCGTAAACACCTCTTCCAGCGGACGACGCAACTGCTGCCGGATGACCACTTCCACCTCTTGCCATGCAACGGCTGGGACTTCTGCCTGGAGTGCCGTCAACTCAGTTATATACTCTGGCGGTAGCAAATCGGGACGTGTGCTGAGCAACTGTCCTAACTTGACGTAAACGGGACCCAGCTCAACCAGAATATTGCGTAAGACAGCCGGGGGTGGCAGTTGTGGTTCTTCAGCTTTGGTGCCTGTGAGCAGTCGCCGCATATAGCCCCACCCGTTACGGAGGACGACTTCGGCAATTTCGCGTTGACGAGCGCTGGATTGGGCAAGGCGGGAAAACATGCAGTTGTTGGTTGTTGGTTGTTGGTTGTTGGTTGGAAAGCTTTCTTGAAGACTCTCACAACTAACCCCTAAAACCTAGCAACTAAAGCAGATCTTTGAACTGTGGATCGGCTTGAATTTCCTTCAATACTTGCTTGATTTCTTGTGTCCGGTCTTTTTTGACAATCAGCGTCACTTTGCCATCGCGCACAATGACGGTATCTTCCAGCCCGATCGTGACGATAAGGTCATCCTGTTCGGTGGCATAGAACAGTGCGCCGTGAGTATCTAACCCAATGTGTCGGGCAAGTTCGACATTTGAGTCTTCGCCTTTGAGCAAGCGTTCGATCGCGTTCCAGTCGCCCAGGTCATCCCAGCCAAAGGCAACGGGTAGCACGTATGCCTGCTGAGTTTTTTCCATGAGGGCATAGTCAATGCTCTTTTTGGGCAGGGTGGGATAGGCATCTACCCCTTGCTCTTCTAACGGACTCAGGATTTCGGGTGCGTAGACCAGCAGTTCATCCAGCGCTACCCCAGCACGAAAGACAAACATCCCGCTGTTCCAGCTAAAGGTGCCAGTGGCAAGGAATTGTTCGGCTGTGTCACGATCGGGCTTTTCGGTAAAGCGAGTCACCCGGTAGGCGGGAAAGCCTTTCTGCTCATCCTGCGTGCCATAGGTGCCGATCGTGTCGCCTGCTTGAATGTAGCCGTAGCCTGTGGAGGGAAAGGTTGGCGTGATGCCTAACGTGACGATCGCGTCTTCTTTCCGGGCAAGTGCTGCCGCTGCGTGCAATGTGGCTTCAAAGGTCGCATTGTCGGCAATCCAGTGATCAGCGGGGAAGAAAGCAACCACGGTATCTTTGCCATAGCGCTCGGCAATTTGTAAGGTGCTCCAGGCGACAGCAGGAGCCGTATCGCGTCCTTCTGGCTCAATCAGCAGGTTGGCTTCGGGCAACTCAGGCAATTGTTCTCTCACGCCCTCTGCCAGATGGGAGGCTGTGACAACCCAGATGGAATCCCAGCCGCCTGCGATCGACAGCAACCGTTCTGCCGTCGCCTGAAGCAAGCTACGACCGCTGCCATCCAGACTGAGGAACTGCTTGGGTCGATTTCTGCGGCTGAGGGGCCAAAACCGCTCACCTTTGCCACCCGCGAGAATGACAGGCACAAATTGACTAGGCATCATGAATTGGCTCCGTTGCGATCGAGTGAATGGGTGTGTTCATGAGCGTTGCCACACAAAGTAAAGCCAAAGGCAGAAAGTTCTAGACCGGATGTTTCATCGTCCAAACATTGCTCCAGAGACAGCACAAATCTGGCTACGTCGCATCAATCTTAGGTGAATGCTCACAAGATATCGATTATTTCTGTGCCACTTCACTGATTCTTGTCACTCTTAACCTCACCGTTAAGGCATCAGAACCGTCGGGTTGAGATTCCAGTCTTTAGGAGATTTCAGCAATTAAATGACCTTTGTAGTGTGGGCATCTTGCCCACGACGCGAGCGAGACGCTCGCACTACGGGTAAATTTTTAGCTAAAAATCACCTTAATTGAAATCTTGAGGTCTTTGACTCCCCCAGCCTCTAGACGCAGCGCAATTCATGCTTGCTTGCTTGTTTTGCAGAATTTCTGTGATGCTGGGATACGTCGCTGCAAGGGAAACTAAGCAGAACGCTGTGCGTCGAGCCATGCGAGTGCAGCCCCGATCGCTTCTGCCAGAATGCTAACAAGCCGATAAAGCGCCACGACGCTGAGAATTAAGCCAGGAGAGAAGGTTTGACCAAGAAGCGCGATCGTCGTTGCCTCAAACACCCCAATACCGCCGGGGGCACCTGGCACCACTAAACCCAGCAACCAGGCTAGACTAAACGCACTCAGCAGTAGCGGCAGTTGACCCGGCAGAACCGGGCTAAGGGCTAGAAATGTCAGCAAAAAGCCCACACCACGTAGCAGCAGAAACCCCATCTCTCCCACCAACGGGATAAGGGGGTAATGTTCCAATTGAAAAGGGAGCGTTTCGATCACAGGTCTGGTTGCGTTCTGCTTCAGTTTTCCGTTCCGCTTCCATCTTCCTAAAGTACGCATAAGCGGGTTGATGATGCGGGGATGCACAGCCGCTAGCACCAGGAGTAGGCTTGCCCATTGAAGCCCGATCGCCGATAGTCCATAGCGTGCCACAATCGGCTGACTGCCCAACACGGTTACCAGCAGAGCAGCGGCGGCCATTAACAACGGTTCTAGCAAAACGCTCACGGTCGCCGTTTCGAGAGTCGCCCCTGCTTTCGTGGCACCCGTCACCCGACCGTAGTAGTGCCAAACATTTCCTGGCAGGTATTTGGCGATCGTCGTTTGGAGGTAGACCTGCACCAGTTCCACCCCATTCACAGGTTGGCGCAACGCTTGCAACAGGTAACTCCAGACTGCCCCAGCGCAGATGTGGGCAAAGAGAGTAATGCCAAGGGCGATCGCCAAACACGCCCAACCAACACCCTCCAGCCGAATCGCCACTACCTTCTGCCAATGCTGCTGCAACACCGAGCCTAAAAAGAACAGCGTTCCACCCAGAATGCTCCAGCGTAGCAATGGCTTCAGGCGATCGAGCAGCTTCATGAGGGGCGGAGGGGGCAGAGGCAGGAGGAGCAGAGGGGGCAGGGGAAGATTGGGAGTTTGAAGTTAAATCTGTCTCCTACTCCTAAAACCCAACATCTAACAACCAAATCTTTTTCCTCTTTTGCTTCCCTTGCCTCCCCGCTTCCCATAGCTTCCTCTGCTTCCCTAGCTTCCTCCGCGTCCATGTCCGCCTCCTGCCTTCTGCCCTCTGCCCCTTAATCCAACTCTCGCCGACCTTCTAGTGCCCTTGCCAGCGTTACTTCATCGGCATATTCCAGATCGCCGCCCATCGGTAGCCCAAAGGCGATGCGGGTCACTTTTGTGAAATGTTTGAGCAAGTGCCCCACATAAAGAGTAGTTGTTTCGCCTTCAACACTGGGACTGATCGCCATAATGACTTCAGCAATGTTTTGCTGCTTCACCCGGCGGATCAGCGGTTGAATGTGCAGTTGTTCTGGTCCAATGCCGTCCATTGGCGAAATGAGACCACCCAGAACGTGATATTTGCCTCGATATTCGCGTGTTTTTTCGAGCGCAATAACATCCCTAGAATCCGCCACTACACAGATAGTCTGGCTATCGCGGCTAGGGGTACGGCAAATTTCGCAGACAGGCTCTGCGGAAAGGTGAAAGCATACGGAACAATAGCCAACCTGCTGTTTTGCTTCCATCAGCGCATTTGCCAGCGCTTTTACCTCATCGTCCGATCGCTTGAGGATATGAAGCGCCAGTCGCTGTGCCGTCTTGGGACCAACACCAGGAAGATGTTGCAGTTGCTCAATTAAGCGGGCAAGGGGGCGTGTGTAAACCGTTGGAAGTCCCTCCGAATCTAGATCAATTTTAGCGCGAAGGGGAGTGAAGAGGCAGAAGGCAGAGGGCAGAAGGCAGAGGGCAGAAGGCTAAGTTTTTATCTTTTATCCTTTCCTCCTCACTCAAAACTTCCTCCCTACTCCCTACTCCCTACTCCCTACTCCCTACTCCCCACTCCCCCTCACCCTGGAGGCCACGTCATCGATCGCCCACCCAAAATGTGCAGGTGCAGATGATTAACCGTTTGACCGCCATCGTCGCCCGTGTTAATCACCAAACGGTAGCCATTTGCTAGCCCTGCCTGATCGGCTACGCGTTTGGCAGTTAATAACAGATGCCCCATGAGTGCATGGTCGTTTGATTCAGCATCCGAGAGTTTGGCGATCGGCTGCTTGGGAATCACCAGAATATGGACGGGAGCTTGGGGGTTAACATCTTTGAATGCCAGTGCCAGGTTGTCTTCATAGACAATCTCAGCCGGAATTTCGCGGCGGATAATTTTGCTAAAAATGGTCTCGGTTGGTTCGCTCATGCCGTCCCTTCGTAATGCCAGATCGGTTTCTAGTTGAAATTCTAAGCGGTCAGGGAATGTTCTCGGGGTAAATTCTACCAGCCACGACTACTCAGATTAAACGGCAGCAATGCTCCTGCTCTCATGCGATAGCCTACAGCTTTTGCCTGACGGTGCCGCTCAAAGGCAGACAGTTAAGGGGGTAGTGAACCGGATGCCATAACGGGGGCGGCAGACTAAAGCTGAGGTTCGTGTATCATTCCGTAACAATTTCTCGTTCTAGTTAAGAAACGTTGCAAGCATTTGCGCCTCTTGTTAGCGTAACTTCGTAGCTGGATTGAAACAAGTTAACCAGCTACAGACCACCAACAATGAGTCGTTTAACTCAAAGGAGGACACATGTTAACACTAGCTGTAGTGCTTTTCAGCGGTTGGCTGCTTGCTGCCACACTTGGCACCTGGACATGGTTTGCAGCCCAAAACCCTTCTAGAACAGCCTGGTTTTAAGGTTCATTGAAGACGAGATGTTAGCGCTAACGGTTTGTTATTGAGTGGAAAGGCTTCCCGAAGACGTTTGGGAAGCCTTTTTTGGCTTGTATGAGAACGCCCCACCCAACCTGCTAGCTATAGGTTAAATGAGCTTGGCTGACCGAAAGATAAAGAACAGCCCGATCGCCGCTCCAAAAGCAGCACCCAACAAAAGCGGGTAAAGTACAAATGCCATGCGTGATTTCTCCACGTAACTAGCAAAACTATACAAAAGAATGGGTCGCAGAAGATGCCCCTGAGCAAATAAACTGAGGAGGAGGCTCAGCGGGTTGGTGGTCAGTTGTCAATGGTTAGCGGTCAAGGATGCTAGTTTTATACACTCGTGACTGATTCACTGATGACTGCCCTAAACTTAAAACTTAAAGCTCACCACGCCTTCCATGCAATCCGTTATCCCGGTCAACTTACCGCAGCATGCTTACAACGTTACGATCGCGCCTGGTAGCCTCGATCAGCTAGGTACCTGGATGCAGGGTACGATCGAGCATCCGCTGAAATTGGGTAGCCGCGTTTTAGTGGTGTCCAATCCAGTCGTGTTTGAGCACTATGGCAAGCGGACGATCGCCTCTCTGGAACAGGCAGGCTTTACGGTGGCGATGTGTCTTTTACCAGATGGGGAGCCATACAAAACGCTAGAAACGCTGACCAAGATCTATGATGCAGCGCTGGCGAATCGGCTGGAGCGATCGTCCACCTTTGTTGCCCTGGGTGGTGGAATTATTGGCGATATGACGGGCTTTGCCGCCGCAACCTGGCTACGTGGGGTTAATGTGGTGCAGGTGCCAACGTCGTTACTGGCAATGGTGGATGCGGCGATCGGGGGTAAAACGGGGGTCAACCATCCCAATGGCAAAAATTTGATTGGCGCGTTTCATCAACCGCGTCTGGTGTTGATCGATCCGCAAGTGCTGCAAACGCTGCCTGTGCGAGAATTTCGGGCTGCGATCGCAGAAGTCATCAAGTACGGCGTGATTTGGGATGCAAATCTATTCGCTCAGCTAGAAGCCGCGCCCCACCTCGATCAGCTCTCTAACTTAAGTGCAGAACTGCTGCAAGCGATGCTGACTCACTCCTGTCAGGCAAAGGCACACGTTGTGAGCAAAGATGAGAAGGAAGCTGGACTCCGGGCAATTTTGAACTATGGACATACGATCGGTCATGCGGTTGAAAGTTTAACGGGCTATCAAGTGGTTAATCATGGCGAGGCGGTGGCGATCGGCATGGTGGCTGCCGCAGAGATTGCCGTAGCGCTTCAACTCTGGCGGGAGACGGATGCCCAACGACAGCTAACCTTGTTAGAGAAGGCGCAGTTGCCCACTCGCCTACCTGTCAACATTGATCTGGATGCTATTTTGTCATCCTTACAATCAGACAAAAAAGTAGAAGCAGGACAGGTGCGATTCGTTTTGCCAACACAGATTGGCGCGGCGATCGTCACGGATCAAGTACCCACAGCCGTAATTCGGCAGGTGCTTCAGCAAATGCGAACCATTTAAAGGCGTTTAAAGGCAGTGTATACAGACTGAAGCTATTCAGACTGACGATCGTGCTTTTATGCGTCTGCACCAATGAATGAATCGCGATTTAAAGAATCTCGATCGTGTAATTGCGATCGTGCTCCCAAACTCTCAGGCTTAACAGTGAAGTTCTTGCTATGGAATGAGAATTAAATAACATCGAATTTCGTAGGATAAGCTAACCGCTAGCCGTAAGGCATCAAAGTCCGGAGTCAATGCGTTACGCTACGCCAACGGCATCCTACATAGAATTTCAAGTTATTTAGTCCACAGTCTTATGACAGACGATCGCTACGACATCATCATTATTGGCACTGGAGCGGGTGGCGCAACGTTAGCCCATCGCCTCGCACCCAGCAGTAAGCAAATTTTAATCCTCGATCGCGGTACGTTTTTACCGAGAGAAAAGGCAAATTGGGACCCGAAGCAAGTATTCACAGCAGAGCGCTACTTTAACGCAGGACCCTGGCAAGATAAGAACGGCGAGGCACTGCATCCTGCTGCGGGCTACTGGGTCGGTGGCAACACCAAGTTTTATGGTGGCACGCTGTTTCGAGCGCGGGAAGCAGAGTTTAATGATGTCGTGCACAAAGGCGGCATTTCTCCCGCCTGGAGCCTGAAGTACGCCGATTTTGAACCTTACTACACGCAAGCCGAAAAACTCTACAACGTCCACGGTAAGCGCGGACTTGACCCTACGGAACCCTGGACAAGCGAGGAGTATGCCTTTCCTGCCATCAGCCATGAGCCGCGCATTCAGAAAGTGCATGATGACTTGAAAACAAAGGGCTTCCAACCGTTTTACTTGCCGATGGCAATTAAGTTGAACGAAGCTCAAGCCTTTTTAAGCGAGTGTATTCGCTGTGAAACCTGTGATGGGCACCCCTGTCTGGTTCATGCCAAAGCCGATGCAGAAGTGATGGGAGTCCGCCCAGCCATGCAGCATTCTAACGTGACGTTGCTCACAGAAGCCAAGGTAAAACGGTTGCACACCAGCACTTCTGGTCGTGAAGTGACTGCCGTTGAAACGGAGATGGCGGGTGAAGTGAAACTGTTTCGAGGCGATATTGTGATCGTTGCCTGTGGTGCCATTAATTCAGCCGCGCTGCTGTTACGATCGCACAATGATCAACATCCCAATGGATTAGCCAATCGCTCTGATCAAGTCGGGCGCAATTTTATGAAACACAACTGTGGCGTGGTTGTGGGGTTGTCGAAGCAAGAAAATGCCACTGTGTTTCAAAAAACTCTGGGTGTGAACGATTTTTACTGGGGCGAACCGGATTTTCCTTACCCGATGGGACAGGTGCAGCTATCGGGCAAAGTCAACAAAGAAATGCTGATGGATGATGTACCTGTGAAAACGGGGGAAACCATTTCGCCCAAAGACGCAGCCGCCCACTCCGTCGATTGGTGGCTGATGGGTGAAGATCTACCCGATCCCAATAACCGAGTCCACCTAAAGGGAGACCACATTCAACTCGACTACACCGAAAATAACACTGAGTCATTTCAGCGGCTGGTGCAGCGGTGGATTGAAGTATTGAAATCGATCGACATGGATATGGGTTGGCTAACGGAGTCGCGCTACTACCAGAGCAATTTTCCCTTACGCTGGGTCGCGCATCAGTGCGGCACCTGTCGCTTCGGCACTGATCCCACCGCCTCGGTTTTAGATCTCCATTGCCGCACGCATGAAATTGATAATTTGTACGTCGTCGATGGAAGTTTTTTTCCCTCTAATATTGGTTCAAATCCAACGCTAACCATTATTGCCAATGCTTTGCGAGTCGCGGATCATTTGCTTGATCGATTGCAATGAACGGTTCAAAGGTCACACAGTAACAGGTAACGACAATGCCCACAGAATTTCGTCCGACGGCTGAGCAAATTCCGGCTCAAACCCTCCCATACCCTGCCAGCCAGGAAGATATGGTGCCCCAACCTGACAGTGACTTGTCAAACTACAAGCCAGCCAACAAGCTGCACGGGAAGGTGGCGTTAATTACAGGTGGTGATTCGGGCATTGGTCGGGCGGTGGCGATCGCCTATGCAATGGAAGGCGCAGACGTGGCAATCCTTTACAACGAGCATGATGATGATGCCAACGTTACCCAGTCCAAAGTAGAAGAAAAGGGGCAACAGTGCCTCAGAATCAAAGCGGACGTGCGCGATTCAGAGCAGTGTCAAAGAGCCGTCGCACAAACCGTCGAGAAATTTGGGCATCTCGATATTTTGGTGAACAATGCCGCGTACCAGATGGTGCAGTTCAAATTAGAAGATCTCACAGAGGAGCAGTTCCGTCGCACCTTAGAAACCAACGTTTTTGGCTATTTTTATATGCTTAAGGCTGCCCTTCCTCACCTGAAAGAAGGCGACGCGATCATCAATACCAGCAGCATCTTGGGGCTGATTGGCAAAGAATTTCTGGTTGACTACTCCACCAGTAAAGGAGCTATCAATGCGTTCACTAAAGCCCTGGCGCAAAACCTGGCAGAGCGCAAAATTCGCGTCAATGCGGTGGCTCCCGGTCCGGTTTGGACTCCCAACATTCCAGGCACGATGACGGCAAAACAAGTGGATAATTTTGATGTGGATAACGCGATGAAGCGAGCTGCTCAGCCTGAAGAACTGGCACCCACCTACGTCTACTTTGCGTCTGAAGATAGCAGCTTTGTGACGGGTGCCATCCTGGAAGTGACGGGTGGTCAGGTTTCTAGCACCTAATGAAGATGTCGATCGTTGCCATCGCTTCTGTTAGTCTGACGATCGCCGACATGGAACAAGCGATCGCTTTCTACACCACCGTTCTAGGTTGCCACAAAAGCTCTGATCGTGAAGTTGCTGGAGCAGGCATCGATCGTCTGTATGGGTTAACTGACGTGAAATTGCGCGTGGTGCAATTGCAGTTAGGCAACGAAACGATCGAGCTAATTGAGTTTCTCACCCCAAAAGGGCGACCGATGCCAACCGATTCGCGTAGTCACGATCGCTGGTTTCAACATCTGGCGATCGTAGTGAGTGATATGGCAAAAGCGTATGGGCACTTACGCCAGCATTGGACACCTCAAACGTCACCCCAGCCGCAAACCCTGCCTGAATGGAATCCCGTAGCAGGCGACATTCAATCGTTCTACTTCAAAGATTGGGATGGGCACAATCTTGAGTTAATTCACTTTCCAGTGGACAAAGGTGATCCAAAATGGCAGCAGCCAACTGACGCGCTCTTTTTAGGCATTGACCATACCGCGATCGTCGTTGCCGATACCGCTGCCAGTCGTGCCTTTTACTGCGATCAACTGGGCATGGAATTGCAGCAAGCAAGTGAAAATTTTGGCTCTGAGCAAGAGCAGCTCAGCAATGTTTCTGACGTTCAGGTGCAGATCAGTAGTCTCAAAGCGTCGTCAGGCTTGGGGATTGAATTGTTAGAATACACCAAACCTGACGGTGGACGTTCCATGCCGGATGACACACGCGCCAATGATGTGTGGGTGTGCCAAACAACAGTAGTTGTGGAAGATGCCATTGCCACAGCCCAGCAGTTAGCAGTTTCATCGCCGATCGCGCCCTTGGCAGTCGCCACACTTACCAATTACGAGCTTGGTTTCAAGCAGGGTTTTCTCATGCCAGACCCCGACGGTCATCTGCTGCGAATCGTTGAGACAGAACGATCGTGATGTGTCTAAGAATATGACGACTTCAACTAGCCACCGATCGATCGTCGGGTTAACTAAAAGCATGAAGAACGGCACAAGGTGTGGCAAGCAGAAGCATCATTGGTGTGGCTGTAGCCTCGTCTGTTGGAACGGGCGCGATTAGGCTGATACCGCAAGGTTTCGGAGCTGATGCGCTCTAAAACGCAAAACGTTTGTTCACGAGGGTGGACTATGGGCTTCTGAAGCAGTTTCACCAAGGCGAGGTTCACAGCCGGTCAACAGGCGTTGGATATTAGCGCGATGGCGCAGGATGACGTATAGCCCGCCCAAAAAACCAAAGAGAATATAGGGTAACGGTTGATGAGTAGCTAGCATGAGACCAGAAACCGCGATCGCCCCCGCAATAGAGCTTAGAGACACAATCCTGGAAAGTGCCAGCATCACAGCGAAGACAGCCAGTGCCCCTAAGCCAACAACCCAGTTCACCGCTAGTAAAACGCCCAAGCTTGTTGCAACCGATTTGCCACCCGTGAAGTGAAGAAAGACCGATTTACTATGCCCTAACAGCGCTGCCATACCTGACAATGTCACTATCCAGGGCAACCAGGTGGCGCTATCGATGAAAGGTACAGACGCTTGATCACTGGCAACTAGATAAAAAGATTGGACAGCAGCGATCGCCCCTGCTCCTTTCAAAATATCAATCAACAGCACCACGAGCGCTGGCACTTTGCCAACCGTTCGCAGCACATTGGTAGCACCGGTCGAGCCAGATCCATGTTCTCGAATATCAATTCCTTTCAAAAGCCTTCCAGCCCAGTATCCAGGCGGAATAGAGCCTAGCAAGTATGCTCCTATCAGCAGTAGTCCATTCAAGGCAAGCCAAAATACCATCGGTTGAAATCCTGAAGGCGTTGTAGCGTTGTTTAGGGTCAGCCGTGAGTTGTATTTGCTCTCACAACTGGCAATACAACTCTAATATGAATAGGTCGGCACTTGAGGGTTTGGTGCAAAAGCTAGCCAGAGCGGAAATTGCAGTAGCCCCAGGCTGATGTCGTCTTCCGTTTCATCAATGATAATCAGCGGCAAGAGTCCATCCTTAACCAGGCGATCGGCTTTTTGCACCAGCGGGAGAGGATCTTCAAACAAACCGACACCGCGCTCAGGTCCAAATTCACTGCGAGTAAGTCCGAGGCAATCTTGCAAGCCGCGTCGCCATTCACCCAACCGTTCTGGAGATTGGGCAAGCACCAAAGCACGCAAGCGATCGCCGTACAGCGTATGCAAAATCGAAATCGTTGCTGAGGCAATCAGAATATTTTGCAAGCGACTACCCATCGTGCGAACAGCACCCCGTCCACCCTGCGTAAAGAACCAGCCTGAAACACGATCGGCATGAACTGGTTCAAAAGTACGACGAAGTTGCCATGTCGAGCCATAATAATCTGGTCGATTCCGGTATTGATCCAACAAGTTGCGAATTTTTTTCGTCTGCTCTTGAAAACTCTGCTCTGCAAGCGGAGGCACTGTCTCCTGCTTAGAGAACGCCTCCGCCGGAGCAGACGCTTTTTCAGTCATCCCAGTTACATTCCCAGACTGCGGCAAATCTAGTTGCTCCGCTGCCAGCGCCAGATCTTGCAAGCTGCCGACCAGGTAATCCTTAAAGCTCTGCACCCGAATCGCCAGCTCTTGAGAAACCCCTGCAAACGTCGTCTTCATCTCATTACGAATGCGCTCTTGTCGGCGTTCCAGTTGCTCAACACTAATTTGTAGCGTCTGTTTTCGCTGCTCCAGTTCTTTCAACCCTTCCTGTATAAGCCGTCCCATCGCTGACTGTGCCGCGGCGGTTTCTTCCTGAAGGCGAGCCTGTGATGCCTGCAAAGTAGCAATTTCACGTCTTAACACCTGCTCACGACGTTGCAGATCCGCAACTCGCTGCTCCGCAGTTGTAAGCGTTGTAGCATCAGGGGTTGACAGCAACGGTTGCTCTGCCTCAACCCGCTCCACCAACGATCGCTTTTCCTTGTCAATCGGCAGACTTGAACGATCACGAGTCTCTTCCTGTTCACGGACATCCGCATCTGCTGCAATTGGCAATTCGTCTGAGTTCATGTTCAATGCAAATTGAGTTGTTGGTCATAAGTTCCTGGCAAGCTCTGACGCTTAAGCCAGTCGTCGCGCACAAGCTTTCGTACCGAACAACCAGCGCTTAGGAAATTTGGGGACACCGAGCTTCCAAGCAAGTCTGTAGCGTTTTAGGATCAAAGAGAATTGGCAAGAAATGAATGCTGTTGACTTCCCTAAAATAGAAGAGGATCGGAACAGGCAACCAGAAGAGCCGCCAGTTCAACCACTCCTGGTAAGGAAAGCGACGGATCAGTGTCTGTCCGCGCTCAATATCGAGTGCTGTCTCAGTAAAAGTAAGACGCAAGGTTGCTGCCTGAAAAAGCAGGAAAAAACCGAACAGTGCCACTATCAGACTTACCCAAACTTGCACGAATAGCAAGGGGGCTGCCAAAACGATGAGCACGATCGGCAGCTTATAACTGGGCAGTAGTACAATTGTTTGATTTAACGCAGTCGTTGTTGTCACAGCCTTCCTCCTAAGATTCGGGTTTATGTAAGTGTACTGGTGTCAGCCCTATCCTTATTATTCTATGCTGATGTGCTCAATGCCGACCCTCTGAGCCTCCAGCCAGATCCTTTGCACCATCGCGTTAGACATTAGAGCCTTAAGGGAAAACTGAGGCACATAGACGATCGACCATCTCGCGAAAGCGATGTTGACAGTCAACCGAGCTACACGAGTCATAGGCTTCAACGGCATCAGCCGCCGATTAAGCGGTAATGAGCTGACAAGACGTTCCTGCACCCTCAAACCCAATTGATGAAGATTAAGTGAAAGCTCTATTTAGTTCGTCATAAACAATTGTGGCAATCCAAAACTAAGAGTAACCTAATTATGGTGTAGCCCTAACAAGCAAGCAAAGGTTATCAAAGTCTCTGCTTTTCATCAAGTAACGTTTCAATTTTTCATGAGGGTTTGTCTTTTGAAATAGCACAAAATTTTTACGGCTTCTAATTTCCAACCATTTTTTACTTGAGGTTAACGACAAAATCATCTTTTGACTTCTGGACTGACTGATGAATGAATGATTTAAATTCTAAGACTCTAGCCATTCATGCTCAGACAGTGACAAGTCCCATAGCTCTCATTTGCCGTTTGTGAAACACGACTTCTCTTTGCCACGACTGCTCTGTGCTGAGAGACCATCACAGTCTCAAAACGTCATAACAACCGCGATGAGGTTTAGGCTGAGAATTCTAAAAACTCCTCTTCGCTACGCTCCAGGGGGCTGCAGTAATTGGTCTTCTAGTCCGTGTCGAGGATACGGACTAGACCATCAGTTCTCACTCATTCAATAAACTTTCTTAAAGCACCTTCCAAAAATCTCATTATTTAGGAAGCTCCAGGGAGGTCGTGCAGAGAGCTTTTTGCAGTCGAGCCAGACTTGAGTACATTTTCTGAACAATGAGTCGTGAGGAATTTGCTAACAAATTAAGATCCCAGGTGAAAGAGGGTAGATGAGTGAATCGGTAGACTCGCGTGAAATGTTGTTTCTCAGCCAATCCCTACGTGAGTCATTCTGATCACGGTTTTCCAAAGCAGTATCACTCTTGACTCAAAGACTCATCTGGTTGTTAAAAGCTTGTCTTCGTTCACAGCGGGTGCTTTGTCAAACCAGCCTGCTTATCTGATACTCAGCCAGCGACACTATGACGATAGATTCTAAACACGTTCTAGCGGTCATACAGGTGTTTCCAGACAGGCACTTTCCCCGGTTTGCGTTGAGATAATCCAGGCACAAACTTACCAGATCTTAACCTTAAGGGTGGACTATGATTAGAGACTATTTTGTAGGGAAGAAGGTTCTCATTACCGGAGGATTAGGTTTCATCGGAAGTAACCTGGCAAGGCAACTGATTCGGTTAGGCGCAGAGGTTCAAATTGTAGACAGTCTGATTCCAGAGTATGGGGGCAACCTGTTCAACATCTCTGACATTCAAGACAAGGTCAAAATCAATATTTCGGATGTGCGAGACGAGTACAGCATGCGCTACCTGGTTCAGGAGATGGATTACCTGTTTAATTTAGCAGGGCAGACCAGCCACCTGGATTCGATGAATGATCCATACACTGATTTAGAGATTAACTGTCGCGCCCAGCTCTCAATCCTGGAGGCATGCCGTAAGTACAACCCAGCCATCCGCGTTGTCTTCACCAGCACTCGTCAACTCTATGGTAAACCAGACTATTTACCTGTGGATGAAAAACATCTGCTGCGTCCCGTTGACGTGAATGGTATCAACAAAATGGCAGGCGAATGGTATCACATCCTCTACAACAATGTCTACGGCATCCGCGCCAGTGCCCTGCGATTGACCAACACCTACGGTCCTGGTATGCGAATCAAAGATGCCCGACAAACGTTCTTAGGTATTTGGATTCGACTATTAGTTGAAGGTAAACCCTTTGAAGTATGGGGGGGGGAGCAGCTACGTGACTACACCTATGTGGATGATGTGGTCAATGCGCTTTTAATGACCGCTGTCAGCAGCGATGCCGAAGGTAAAATTTTTAATTTAGGTGGAGATTGTGTAATCAGCCTACGCGATACAGCTAAAACACTCATTGAGGCTAACGGAGGTGGTGATTTTGCGATTCGCGACTTTCCAGCAGAACGAAAGCGTATCGATATTGGCGACTACTACAGCGATGACAGCTTCATTCATTCAGCCATCGGGTGGGAACCTAAAACTTCGCTGCAAGATGGTTTAACTCAAACGCTAAGGTTCTACCGAGAAAATCTGGAGCACTATCTATGACCAAGGACAAGCAGACGATGATTATGCAAACAAACCCGAAGGCAAGCTATCTAGCCAGCAAGGCTGAAATCGATGCCGCAATTCAACGGGTGCTAGAAAGTGGCTACTACGTTCTTGGTCAGGAAGTTGAAGCGTTTGAGCAAGCATTCGCGGCTTATATCGGTGTCAAGCATGGCATTGGAGTGGCTAACGGTACCGATGCGTTGGAGATTGGTCTGCGGGCATGCCGCATTGGTCCCGGTGATGTCGTCATCACAGTGTCTCACACAGCCGTGGCAACAGTGGCAGCGATCGAGCTGGTGGGCGCTGTCCCGCTGATGGTGGATATTGACCCAAGCAGTTACACCATGGATGTGAATTGTCTGGAAGCAGCTATTGCCTGGGTTCACAACAATCCCTCTATGGGAACCCTGAAAGCCATCATTCCGGTGCATATCTATGGACACCCGGCTAACATGCCAGCCATTATGGCGCTTGCTGATCGGCATGGGCTTTACGTGATTGAAGATTGTGCCCAGGCACATGGGGCAGTGTTAAACGATCGCAAAGTTGGTACCTGGGGTCACTTAGCCGCCTTCAGTCTCTATCCCACCAAAAACTTAGGAGCACTGGGAGATGCCGGGATTGTGGTCACGGATGATCCGACGCTAGCCGAAGCGATGTCCATTCAACGGCAGTATGGCTGGCGGCAGCGGTATATCAGCGATGTGGCAGGTATGAACTCCCGCCTAGATCCCTTACAGGCTGCCATTTTACAGGTTAAACTGCAACGCCTTGACTGGGAAAACGCTCAACGTCAGTGGGTTGCCGCTGAGTACAATCGCCAGCTTTCAGGATTGCCGCTGGCATTGCCTCAATTAAGTGGCAATATTGTTCATGTTTATCATCAATATGTTATCCGGGTGAATGAGCGTGACCGCTTACAGCAATTCTTAAGCGAGCAGCAAATCGGCACGGGCATTCATTATCCGGTACCTGTCCACCAGCAACCAGCCTACCGATCTCGGCTTCCCAAAGACTACAGCAGTCTACCGATCACAGAGCAATTGAGCCAAGAGATTCTCAGCCTACCCATGCATCCATACTTGATGCCTGAAGAAGTGCAGCGGGTGGTTGAACAGGTTAAAGACTGGTGTCAAAAAACGCTTACGGTATCAGCCTTATCTGATTTCAGAGTAGGTGCTGTAGCCCAGTCTTAGCCTGTTTTGGAGATTCTCACAGCTCATTCAAGCGCTCGGAAACAAGGAAAATAAGCTCATGAAAGTTATTATTGCAGCCGAAAATGCCTCAATGAAAATGAGTGGAGAAGCGGCTCTGGCGCTCTACTACTTCGATCGTCTGCATGAGCGTAATGTCAATACCTGGTTAGTCTGCCATGAGCGAGTCCGTGAGGAACTCCGCCAGCGCTACCCAGATGACCGGTTTCAAAGAATTCGCTTTGTGAAAGACTCTTGGCTCCAAGTGCTGATCCACAAATCCAGCGATCTGGTACCTTTTCAAATCCAGGACCGCATTCTCGGTCAAGTGATTCATCTGATCACCCAATCGAAAGTACGTCCGGTTGTTAAACAGCTCGTTCAAGCATTTGACATTCAACTGGTCTTTGAACCTGCACCGATCTCACCGAAGGCCCCTAGCTATATGTATGGCATCGGCGTACCCGTTGTCATTGGTCCCATGTGCGGTGGTATGGAATTTCCACCAGCTTTCCAGTACCTGGAATCGTCATTCAATCGGCTATCCAACCAGGCAGGGCGGGCTATATCGGATTTTCTCAACCGCTTTATTCCTGGCAAACTCCAGGCAGATATATTGCTAGTTGCCAATAAACGCACAGCAAACGCTTTACCATCGGGCTACCGGGGAAAAGTTTATGAAGTGGTAGAAAGTGGAGTCGATTTGTCTCTCTGGCAGCCGATTGAGAAACAAAAGGCTAAACCTGGTGAGCCAACCCGCTTTGTCTACATGGCGCGGTTTGTTGATCAAAAAGGCATTCCTTATCTGGTAGAAGCGTTCAAGCAAGTCGCAGAAACCACTAACTCCGTCCTGGAATTGATTGGAAGTGGCGAACTATTGGAAGCAACCAAGGCTCAGGTGGCAGCTCTAAACATTCAAGATCGAGTCAACTTTCACGGTTGGATGGCGCTAGATGCGGCAGCAGCGCTCATTCGTGAGTGTGACGTGTATATGGTTCCTGCAATCCGGGACTGTGGAGGCTGTGCGATGCTGGAAGCAATGGCCATCGGCATGCCTGTTATTGCCGCCAATTGGGCAGGACCAGGGCAATATGCCGACGCAAGCTGTGGGATCCTGGTTGATTTAGACACAGAGGAGGCGTTCGTCAACGGTCTGGCTGAGGCAATGATTCGGTTAGCACAATCGCCAGACTTGCGTGAGCAAATGGGTGAAGCGAGCAAACATCGAGTGAGAACGAATTACCTTGACTGGGATGCTAAGGTAGACCGGGTTGTAGAGGTGTTTGAAGAGGCGATCGCTCAACAGACGCTGAAGCCAGCCCCAGAGGTAGCTGGACGGATGGCGCAATCAGTTGTGTCACATTAGGGCGTGTCATCAATTAGCTCCGAAACCTTGCAATATCAGCAGTGTCACGCCCGTCCCGGCACACCAAGCTAGGGGCTGGAACCCTTGCTGAAAATCATGTGTAGTAGTAATTGATGACAGCCCCTAGGGCAGTGAACCTACCGAAGATCAGCGATCTAGAGAATTTCAGCCCCGTCGAGAGAAAAATATAGCAGACCAGGGTGTTTCTTACAGGTCAGTTGATGCTCATCGTTTTGACGATGGCAGCAAGAGCAGTCATGTAATCATGGCTGTTCTCTGAGCATGATGATGACACCTCTCTTAGCTAGGAATGAACTTCAGTGACACTCCATTCATGCAGTAACGCTGCCCCGTTGGCTTAGGACCATCCTCGAACACATGCCCCAGGTGCCCACCACAACGGTGGCAATGAGTCTCAACACGGGTCATAAACAGCGATCGATCGATCGTCGTATCAATGGCACCATCGATCGGCTGAAAAAAGCTGGGCCACCCTGTACCACTGTCAAATTTAGTGTCGGATGAAAAGAGGGGGAGGTCACATCCCGCACAAACGTAGAGTCCCTTACCGTACTGCTTATCTAAGGGGCTGGTACGGGCACGCTCTGTACCGTGCTGGCGCAATACACGGAACTGTTCTGGCGTTAAAATGCTCCGCCATTCGTCTTCAGTTTTTTTGACTTCAAATTCACGATCTGTGGTTGTCATGCCTGTGCTATTCCTCAACGTGTAATCGGGTGAGCTGAATTGTACGCGGCTTCAGCAAACCACCCTACATATCTATTATGCCGTTTTTTACTGTCCCGGTTTCACTTCACCCATGCTCATGCTTTTAGGCACAGCCCTATCAACTGGCAGAAGAGAATGACACCTTAATAAATCCACGATCGCTTAGCAGATGAAGACCGTCGATCGCTAAATTTCATTGACTCTTTAATCTGTCTAGCTGAATTAAGAAAAAGTTAAAGCTTGCTTAAAGATCGAACGGCATTGCATTCAAAGAAACGGCGTTTTAAGGGGATAGGTATAATAGTAGGCGGCTGTAGTACCTCATAGCGGCATTACCATTCAGGCAAAGGCTTTGGAGCGTGTACCGATTTTGCAGCACGATACACATAGAAAGACTACGAATGGTTGATGGTGCTGTCAGCCTTCAAGCATAAATTTCTTTGTAGAAGAATTTTTTCTTCTCTGAATGTCATTCCTTGGTGGCGATAGACGCGTTATGAACTATTCTTTCGGTCAGAGATCTCAAACCGCTTTGAGCTGGGTGAATACGCATCTTCTTCGCCCTAGCAGGCATTATTTGGGTTGGTTGCTTGATCTGGTAGCGACTGAATACTGTTTTCGCCTACAGCGACGATCGATTCGGCAGATTTTGGAAGCGACCCGTCAGTTACCGCAAAACCTTCATCTTGAGGGGACGAACATTTGTAACGCCAAATGTGTTTTCTGTGCTTACCCCCAAATGGAGCGGGCAAAAGAAACGATGCCGATGGAGCAATTTCGACGCATTGTTGATGAGTATGTAGCAATGGGCGGCAAGTATGTCTCTCTCACACCCATTGTGGGGGATCCGTTTGTCGATCGCGATCTTTTCCAGCGCCTTGACGACCTCTATCAACGTCCTCAAATTGAAGGCTTTGATTTCTACACTAATGGCATTTTGATGAAGCGGCAGCTAAGCGAGAAGCTTCTAAGATATGGCGATAAACTGCACATTCAAGTGTCGTGGGGTGGGTTCGACAGGCAGACTTATCACGCCATTATGGGCGTTGATTACTTTGATTTAGTCCGTCGTAACATTGAGGCGTTTATTGAAGCAAAGCGCAAAGCTGGTTCCTCTATGCGGTTTAGCCTTGCCTTGCGTTGCCCACCGTCAAATTGGGTGGGGGATTTTTGGGAGCAGTGCCAGCACTATATTCAAGAAGGTCTGCTTGATCTGCAAAAAGTTGTGATGTTTGATTCTTGGGCAGGCAAAGTTGACGGAGAGGCGTTAAAAAACGTCGGTTTAGAAGCCGTTTTGCCACCGTACAAACGAGGAGCCTGCGAACTGCTGTTTAGAAAACCAGTTGTGCTTGCTAATGGGAAGGTGAATGCTTGTGCGTGTCGAGATGTTGAAGCTGAGTTAATTATTGGAGATCTGAACGAATCGTCGCTGGCAGAGATCTGGACGGGACATGCTATTGATGAGTTGATCGATCGCCATGAACGCGGTGACTTTCCCGATGTATGCAAGCGCTGTACCTGGTACACCAGCATCTATAACCCTCGCAAGTGCAATGCACGGATTAATAAGGCGGCGCTGGCGGCTATGCGTGAGTAGGGTGGCGGAGGGATGAGGGATGAGGGGTGAAGGCTAAAGGCTAAAAAGCTGACCGCTGACGGCTGACCGCTAAACAAAAGGCTAAAAAGCTGACCGCTAATCGGCTCTGTGCTCGTCATTTTCTACCGTTGAAACCCTTTTTTAGGCTTTTGTCCATCCTTATCTTTTGGTCGTGACTTGCTCACCTCTTTGAGGGCTTCCTGAAACAGATCGTGCAGATGGATGGGGACGCTGGCAATTTCTGGTAAGTCGGGCTGTAGGGGCTTTTTGTGTTGTTCCAGTAGCGGCTCCAAGTCTTTTTTGAGGTTAAAGTCGGGGCGTTCCAGGAGCGATCGCAGCACAGTTTCCAGAGAGTCTGGGTAGCCGGTTGCTAAGCGCTGCCAGACAAAGGCATTGATCGCAGGATCATCCAGGTACTTACCCACAAGCTTTGCTGCACCGGGGACGCTCTGCCAGTCGTCTGCTTGCAGTACAGATTCCATTTGGGTGTAGGTGGGCAGAAACATCTGCCCCCAGCGTGGATGCGCCAGCACTGTCACCACTTCGGCTTTTTTCAGTTCGGGTGGAAGATCAATTTTGGGCGCGACCATTTTGGCAGCGGTCTCTTTGCTCTTCAGCATTGTGGAAACAGTTTTGGCATCCGCACCCATCGCTTCGGCAGCGGCTTCGATTTCGGCTTCGTCCATGCCTGCCTCTGCGGCTAAATCAGCTAACGATTTGGACTCGTCAATGCCAGCCTTCGCCAACTGCTTTTTGGTCAGCACATCCTGGAATTCGACGATTTTTTTGCCGAGCTGATACCCCGGTAGCGTGATGGCATCACTGCCAAAAAAGTCCACAAAGTCCTGATGGTAATGCTCGACCGATCGCCACGCTTCTTCGAGCAATTCGGGCGCATCGCTGTAAAGGGATTCTTTGTAGTTTTGCTTGAAGTTGCCGATCGCCACGGCTAGCTTTGGCTTACCCAAGTTCCCCATCACCTTCAAGGGAGCCGTAAACGTCCAGACTTCCTCTGCGATCGGCGCAATTTGGGTGAGCAAAATTTCACCTAACCGGAACCGCTGCATTTCTTCTAAGGTGGCGGGGTCATTAGGTTTGACCGTATAGAGCTTCGCCGTGAGCCAGTTCATCAGCTCTAGACCATCGGGCAGGCTCTTAGTAACGGCAAACAGCCCGATAAAACTGCGCTGCCAGCTTTGAAGCAATTGTCGATCGCTGGCTGAAAGATCGGATGTGGCGGCGAGAAACAGATCGATCGGCGTTTGGGTGCCCACTCTGCCTTCGATGACAAAGCGATCGACGACGAGTGCTTGCTGGTGCTGATCGGGCTGTTGCGATCGAGCGAGCTGTTCAGCAGAATACTGTTCTAACGCTGTTGCCAACTCGCCTTCGGCATCCAGCACAAAATCAACCAGGTCTTGTTTGAGCTGCCGCGATCGCGCCAAAATTGCATCCACAGTCCAACCTCATTACATGTCTCGACAGCATACGCTTTTGGCATTATGACAAGCAAATCTCTCAGATCACCACAGATGAGAAGAATAAGTTGGCTATCAGGAGTCTGAGATTGACCTTAATTTTTTTGGAGAATCAGGTCGATCAAGCCATTGACTCCGCGATCGAGTGCCATTGGCTTCATTTTCTTGCCGTAAAGCACTGCTTGGATTAACGCGAATGAGACCAACATCCCCAAGAAGCGACGCTGCAAAAACGCAGGATAAATGACAATGAAGTCTCAACATTCTAGGGGCTGTCATCAATTACTCTACACATTGCTTGCACTAAGGGTTCCAGCCCCTAGCCTAGTGTGTTGGGACGGGCGTGACACTGCTGATATTGCAAGGTTTCGGAGCTAATTGATGACACGCCCTAATGCCTGATTCACCCTGAGGCAGTCCTATCTGTTGAGACAATGGTATCTACACGACCAATTTTGTCAGTTTCTTCATTGCATCACCATACTAGACTGTCTAGTGTGATTTATAACGTTCAGCCACTCGATCGGCTGAATCATGAAAAGCGATTGCAACCCTTAAAGAGAAACGTGTTATGACGGTGGGCATGACCGTTACTACCATACCGTCTGAGGTTCATCATGGCTCAAAGCCATCCAGGATCAAGTGATCGATCGTCAGAGTCGTCAGCACTGCCAGCCAAACAAGACGGCAAACGTAACCGACAGTTGCTTATTTTTATGGGGGTCTTGGCGATCGCGGGTATTAGCGCTGCGATCTGGTATTTCTTAGCGCGCCCATCCAGTCATGATTTGCGCCTCAGTGGTCGCATTGAAGGGTACGAAACCGATGTCGGTGCAAAAACGGGTGGGCGGGTCGATACCATCCTGGTGCAGGAAGGCGATCAGGTCAAACAAGGTCAATTGCTGGCGCGCATGAGCGCTACAGACGTGCAGGCACAACTGCGAGGCGCTGCTGCCAAAGTTTCTGCCGCACGACAGCAGGCACAGCAGGCACAACTCCAAATTGCGGTGGTGGAAAGCCAGATTCGTGAATCGCAGTTGAATGTGCTGCAATCACAGCAGGATAGCCAGGGACGCATCTACCAGGCAGCCTCGAATGTGGCATCCCTGGAAGCACAATTAAAGCAAGCAAGGGCGCAACTCGATCTGGCACGGGTGACGCGCGATCGCTACGCCCAACTTCTGCAAGAAGGCGCGATTACCCAAGCACAAGCCGATGAGAAAGAAACCAGCTATCGAAACGCAGTCGCTACGGTCGAATCGGCTCAGAAACAAATTGATGCGGCGATCGGTGGTCTGGCTCTCGCTCGCAGCTACAACATCAATCCCAGCATTCGAGATGCCCAATTGGGTGCGCTGTTACGCCAACGGCAAAGTGCCCTGGCACAACTAAAAACCGCTGAAGCTGAGATCAAAAATGCTGAAGAAGCGGCAAAGCAAATGCAAACCGCTGATTACCTTAACATTACCAGTCCCATTAACGGGGTAGTGACGGCACGCAGCAAAGAACCAGGAGCCGTTGTCATCAATGGGCAAACATTGCTATCACTGCTGGATTTCAACACGGTGTACCTGCGAGGCTTTGTGCCCGAAAGCGATGTTGGCAGAATTCGCGTCGGTCAAAAAGCACGCGTGTTCATCGATTCCGATCCTAACCGTCCGTTGGATGCCAAAGTAGGGGCGATCGATCCTCAGGCTTCATTCACGCCAGGAAACACCTACTCTCGCGACGATCGCGTGAAGCAAGTCGTCGGCATCAAAATCACGATCACCGACCCAGGCGGCTACGCGAAACCGGGAATGCCTGCTGACGCAGAAATCGTTTTGGAATAACTTATTTTTACAAGCTGCCTTGGTCGGTATTCTGTAACTGTCATCCCAACACCAATTCTGCTCAACGTCACCCCCAAAGGTCTGCCGATGCAGATCAACTAATAGAGTCAAAATTGCTCTCTGTTACAATCCGGGTTTCGATCGCCGTCATTCTTTGGCTCCAACGGCTTCTAATCGTTGAATGAATGGCGCGATCGCCTGAACAAAGGCAGTGGTCGATTCATAAGGCAACACGTTGCGTCCCGGCAGCTTTGTTCCTTCGCTGTTGGGCAAGCAGGCGAGGTAATCTTGTAGCCGTTCGTCTGGAGTCTCTGCTTTTCCTTGGCGGCTGATGCTGGAGGCTTGCTCACCCATAACAATGAAGGTTGGCTGGGCGATCGCTTTCAGTTTGCTTGTATAATCCTGCCGCCAGAAACCTGCCAGAAACGAGAACACGGCATGACGACTATCCAGATCAGCCGCACCCTGCTGGAGCATGGCTAACCACTCTGCATCCACGCCATCAGCCGTAGCAAAAAGTTGGCGCGTGGAGAACGATCGCAGAAACTGCGATCGCCGTGCGTAGCGATAAAAGCCCGTGCCCAAAGGCGAATCGAACAGATTCCAGCTTATCCGCTGTTGCCAGTTTGGCGTTGGGTTGGCAATGAGCGTGCGGGCAGGCGGACCACTCATCACCAAGCCGCGAATAAGATCCGGTTGTCGATGCACAAGCTCGATCGCCACTGGGAGCAGTGCCCCTTGCACAACAACTACCACAGGTGTTTGAATGACAGTTTGCAAAAAGTGCTGTAGCTGCATTGCCCAGTCTGAGGGGTAGTAGGCAAGTGACGGCATGGCGCTTTCACCACAGCCTAGCAAATCGGGATTGTAGATCAGATTTTGCTGCCCTGCACGATACCACTCGTCGCAGAACCGTTGCCAAAACGTGCGCGACAGCCCCACCCCGATCGGATGGATCAGCAGCAGCGGTAGCCCATGAACAGATTTATCTGGAGCAAGTCGATCGTAGGCACAGCGATAGCTTTGCCAGGTGTAAAACTGGGGCGGTTTGCCAACTGAAGGTGTGGTCGAAGATTGCGATTGCATGCCTACTAGGATGCAACATTTTGGTGCGCTTTGACCGATGTGCTTTGTTTCTACGAGGGATGGAACCTCGATCGAGGACAGTCTCGCCAAAACTTTATGCCAGCGCCTTTCCTCGTAAAGCTGGTGTTAAATCTTACCGAAAAACAGCTTAACCCGTTGGTTCTAGCGGTAGACAAGTTAACATCCGGTTAATCTTACTCATTCACCTGGCTTCCCTTCAATCACTGCTGCAAGCCACCATTAATCTTTCTTCAACTGTATGCTTTCGTTTAGAAATAGAGCTGGCAGAACGGCTTTTGGGCGCGTACGATCGCTCAGAGCGTCCTTCGCACACCAGCTACCGTTGTCCAGCATTCCTGTTGAAACGCTCGCAGGCATTACGGTGGCACTGGCATTAATTCCAGAATCATTAGCGTTTGCAGCGATCGCCGGGGTCAACCCAATGGTGGCGCTGTATACCTCCTTCAGCATGGCGGTCGTCATTGCTCTGGCAGGTGGTCGCCCAGCGATGATCTCAGCCGCTACCGGGTCAATGGCATTGCTCATGACCACATTGGTCGCCAAGCATGGGGTTGAATACCTGTTTGCTGCGACTATTTTGACTGGCATTATTCAACTGTTGATGGGTGTGTTTAAGCTGGGGCGCTTTTTCAGTTTCATCCCTCAGTCAGTCATTTCAGGCTTTGTGAATGCGTTGGGCATTTTGATTTTTGTGGCACAAATTCAGCAGTTGCCAGGAGAGCCGTGGCACGCGTATGTCATGGTTGCTGCTACACTTGCCATCGTTTACCTGTTTCCCTACATCACAAAGCGTGTGCCGTCCCCCTTAGTGGCGATCGTGGCGATGACTGTTGTGGCGATCGCAGCGCATCTTCCCATTCGTCGCGTGGGCGATATCGGTGAGATTACCCGCAATCTACCGATGTTTCATCTGCCGCATGTGAGCTTTTCGTTGGAAACGCTGGCGATTATTTTGCCGTACTCACTGACGCTGGCGATCGTGGGCTTGCTGGAGTCGCTGCTGACGGCTGCACTGCTAGACGACTTAACCGATACGCGCAGTTCTAAAGACAAAGAGGTGCGCGGTCAGGGCATTGCCAACATGGTGACAGGCTTTTTGGGTGGCATGGCGGGTTGTGGCATGGTTGGGCAGTCGTTGATTAATGTGCGATCGGGTGGTCGTCATCGCTTCTCAACCGCTGTTGCAGGAGCGTTCTTGCTGTTTGCCATCTTTATCCTGCGAGACGTGGTGCAGCAAATTCCGATGGCAGCGCTGGTGGGTGTGATGATCATGGTATCGTTTGAAACGTTTGATTTTCGTTCACTCAAAACGCTGCGAACGATGCCTCTGGGTGAGGCGATCGTCATGCCGTTTACAGCAACGATCGCGTTATTCACTCATGATCTGGCGCAGGGCGTACTGGCTGGAGTCATTCTCAGCACGCTGCTGTTTAGCTGGCGATTAGCTCAGGTGCGGGCAGCGCTGTCGGTCGATCGGGACAACGCCAAGCTTTATGTTCTGTCGGGACAACTGTTTTTTGGCTCTGCTACCAACTTTGTCAATCTCTTTGCGTACAGCGCCGATTCTCCTCGGGTCGTCATTGACTTTAGCCAGTCGCATGTGTGGGATCACGCCGCCGCCGCCGCGATTGCCAAAGTGGTGGCAAAATACCATCAATTCGATACGCAAGTAACCCTGATGGGGTTGAATGCCGATAGCTATCCGTTAATCCGACGCGCTGGGGTGCCAGAGCAGACGATTCATATGGGGGATGTCGGTTTAGCAACTTGAGTAAGGCAGAAGGGTATTCATTTCAAAGAAGTTATTTCCTCAGCCGAAGAAGGATGAATACCAATCGCCCGATCTAAGTCTTCCTTCGTCACGCCGAGCCGTAGGGCGATCGCTAAACTCTGGACAATTTCTCCTGCATGATCGCCCACCATGTGAACGCCTAAGACACGATCGGTATCGCCCTGTACCACCAGTTTCATGAAATTTGTTTGGTGGCGATCGGTGAGGCTATAGAACAAGGGTTGAAATTCCGTCCGGTAGAGGCGCACCTGATCACCATGCGTTTTGCGAGCCGTTGCTTCGCTCATGCCGACCGATGCCGCCTCTGGATAACTACACACCGCAGAGGGCACCAGATCATAGTTCAACGGTTGAGGGGTTTGACCAAAAATGGTTTTGGCAACCGCCTTCCCTTCTGCGCGTGCTACTGGAGTTAGTTGCAGGCGATTGGTACAGTCACCCACCGCAAAGATATGGGGCTGATTGGTACGGCTGTTATCATCGACAGCGATCGCCGTTTTATCCGCTTCAACTCCTGCGTTTTCTAGCTTCAACCCGTCAAGCCGTGGGGCACGACCCGTCGCGCAAAGAATGGTATCAACCAACAGTGTTTCTGGACAATCACCATCCAATGTCAGATTGAACCCTCCATTGGTTGGCGCGATTGCTGTAATGGTAGTGCTGCATAGGCTCTCAATGCCGCGATCGATCAATCCCTGACGGACGGTAGCTGCCAAATCATCATCAAACCCAGACAGGATGCACGCTTCACGGTTCATCAACGTGACGCGACAGCCGAACCCACGCAAAATGCTGGCAAACTCAACGCCGATGTAGCCACCCCCCAAAATGGCAATGTGCTTAGGCAAGGCTTCCAGATGAAACAGATCATCCGAAACGAGGGCGTGTTCAATGCCGTCAATGTTGGGTCTGATGGGCTGACCACCTACAGCAATCAGAATGTTCTTAGCCGTGATTTTGCGATCGCCGACCTCTAACGTGTGGTCATCCACAAAACTGGCGTGCTGGTTGATGAAAGCAATACCTGCATCCTGCAATGCCTGGACCTGGATCTGCTGTAACCGCTCGATCTCCTGGTTTCTAGCATGAACAAAGCGCTGCCAGTCGAACTGACGATCGCACGCATTCCACCCGTAGGCGATCGCATCCTGATCTAACCGTGCAAATGCAGCCGCGTAAACCATCAGCTTTTTGGGAATGCAGCCTCGATTCACGCACCCGCCACCTGCCTGTGCTTGCTCGGCGATCGCCACGGTTGCACCATACTGCGCCGCTTGCTTTGCTGCCGCAAGCCCTCCTGGACCTGCCCCAATGATCAACAGGTCGTAATCGTCGGTCATACATTGCCACTCACTTAAAGGTAACAATATGTATTGTTAGCCTAATGAGTCCGCAAGCAATGTGGTTACAGCCAAAAGTCAGAGTTCTAAGACAAAAGAGACGGAACCCTGTGTTCCGTCTCTTTTGGTAAAGCCATAATCCTCAGTGGCGAATATCTAGATTCAGGACGTAGTGCCCAAACTGCATGTTGGCTGTCCACAGCTCATACTCAACGCGTAGAAAAGTGGGTAGCGGGCGCGCTTCTAACGTTAAGCTGCGGGTAAAGTTGCGTAATTGAAAGTGTCCGTCTTCTGGTTTCATTGTGTCAGCCTGCAACCAGTAGCGGCTCGTACCGTAGAGTCCCTGCCGCCAAACATGCCGATAGCTATAGGGTCCCCCCTGCATGGTCAATGTCACTTGATAGGGGGAAAACTCCAGCCACAGTAAGCGTGGTGTCGCGATCTGTGGCGCTAGTGTCGCATCGTGACTGCCCAGAAGGTCTTCACGATCGCTCACACTTGGTTCCGTTAGCAACAGGTGAAAGCGTTCATGATCTTGCTGATCGAGCGTGCCAACAGTCTCAATGCCTGACCAGACGGGTAAATCTGTTGAAGTGAGTAAGAGGCAAACGGGTTTGTGATGATGGGTAGGCATAAAAGGCGGTACGATCGCTAGCGCAATGCTCACATAGTTTATCTGATCCCCATGTCGCCGAACGTGATTTCCCTGAACGCTACCGAACATCACCACGATCTCACCATTGTGCCCCCCACCATAGGTTTGACGGTTAACGGAAGGACTCAAGTGCCAGGAGACAAGTCGATCTCTCATCGAGCCTTGATGTTAGGTGCTTTAGCCGAAGGAGAAACGACGATCGCTGGGCTGTTGCTTGGAGAAGATCCCCTGAGCACGGCTGCTTGCTTTCGAGCGATGGGGGCAGATATTTCCACACTCAACACAAAACAGGTAACGGTGCGGGGCATTGGGTTAGGGCATCTGTTAGAGCCACCTGATATTCTCAATGCGGGCAACTCTGGGACGACATTACGGCTCATGCTGGGGATTCTAGCGTCACATCCTGGACGCTTTTTTGCCGTGACAGGAGATCATTCGTTGCGATCGCGCCCCATGTCGCGGGTTGTAGAACCGCTCAGGCAAATGGGAGCCGCACTTTGGGGACGAAAAGGGGGCGCATTTGCACCCTTAGCGGTTCAGGGACAAGCCCTCAAGCCCTTTCACTATCACTCGCCGATCGCGTCCGCCCAGGTTAAATCATGCTTGTTGCTTGCAGGGCTGATGACCGATGGGCAAACAACCGTTACTGAGCCTGCTCTCTCGCGGGATCATAGCGAACGGATGCTCAAAGCCTTTGGAGCTCATTTAACGGTCGATCCGGAAACCTGTAGCGTCACTGTCACAGGTCCCACCCAACTGAGGGGTCAGTCAGTGGTTGTACCAGGAGACATTAGCTCGGCGGCTTTTTGGCTGGTAGCGGGTGCGATCGTTCCCGGTGCTGATCTCACGATCGAGAATGTGGGTGTGAACCCGACTCGGACTGGGGTGCTAGAGGCGCTGCTGTCAATGGGTGCAGACATTTCCCAGGAAAACGCTCGGATGGTCGCTGGAGAACCTGTAGCGGATCTGCATGTGCGTTACGCGGGCACGGGCGATCGTCCTCCTCTTTCCGCCTGCACTCTTGCCGGAGACTTGATTCCTCGCCTCATTGATGAAATTCCCATCCTGGCAGTCGCAGCTACCGTAGCTCAGGGCACGACCGTCATTCGCGATGCGGCAGAGTTGCGCGTAAAAGAAAGCGATCGCATTGCCGTGATGGCGCATCAGCTCAATCAAATGGGTGCTCGCGTTACCGAACAGCCAGACGGCATGGAAATTGTAGGCGGTACACCACTTGCTGGCACCGAAGTCGATAGTTATACCGATCACCGCATTGCCATGAGTTTGGCGATCGCGGCACTTGCGGCAACTGGTTCTACAACCATCCACCGAGCGGAAGCGGTCGCCGTTTCGTATCCCGGTTTTGTGAACACTCTAGAGCAGCTTTGTGCCGTCTAGCACGCTGTTAGAATACGTTCTAGCCAAATCGTAGAGACTAAATCGTAGAGACTAAACAGAAGCATACCCGTTTGTGGAGCAGCCTTCGGTCGCAAAGAAGGCTCAAATGAGTCGAAAGGCTTTAGAAAAATCAGTTCAGGGGCAAGCGGAATCGAACTAGAGCAGATTAGTCACCAGGCAGAGTTGCTCAAACAGTGCGATCGTGGCGACTAATTCCAACTGTTCGCCTTCTTCTAGCCCCGTATCGTGTAGCGCTTGCCTAGTTTGATGTTGTAAGCTCTCCCACTGTTGATTGGCGGGTGTTGCGCCTGCTCTCCGATGAATGACTGCCATCTCTGTAAACCGCAGTACAGCAAGAGTTGCATGGCTTACCTCCGCTAACTCATAGTCTCCTCGCACGATCGCGGCTAACGTTTGCTGTTCAGCCTGTTGCTCGGTCAAGCTATGCAACAACATCGCGCAAAGATGGTCACAATGAGCGGCTGTCGCGACAACCAGCCCTACCATTTCTTTGAGTACTCTAGGCAAATCACCTTGCAACACTAGCGCATGAAACTGCCCCCAAAGGTGGGTTAGCAGTGCCGGTTGAGATTCTAACCGTTTAAAGACTTTTGGTAGAGTGTCTACCCCAAGTTCTTGCTCAATTTGCTCAAAAATATGCCGTGGGAGTGAGTTGCTGAAGGGAATTGCCCGAAGTTGCATTGGTTGGCTCCTTTCGCCATCGTAAGGGATTGATGGCAAGCAGGTGATAAGACCATAAAGTAGTAGCTTGTCAGAGCTTGGTAAAACCCATTTTCTCAAGTCAGTCTCATGAGCCGAAAACCAGAAGACGTTGAATGTACAACTGGTTTGCAACCATAAGCTGCGCGGGTTTGCAATAGCTCTAAAATTGCAATTACTTTGACTCAATGATGGGATCACCGATTACTTGCCGATTCACTTCTTCCTTTCTAAGGAAGCAGCCAGTGCAGTAGGGGGCTTAACTGAATAGCTTCAGAACGAGTACACTTCGCTTTTCAATCGGGCAAAAATTGAGAAGGAAAGGAGAGTTGAGACAGTCAACCAACTAATGTAAGCGTTGAAGTCAACTTAGCACTATCAACTCTGGTTGACGCTTGCAGCTAACGCGATCATGACTGTATCCAAACCTTTGAAAGCACCAGACTTTAATGGTTTGAACATGATCAACACAATGAACGATCAAGGCACGCTCCAGTCAATGGTAGCTTGAAGCATAAATTGCAAAGTTTAAATTAAGATTTAACTTTGTGGCAGCGCTTCGGTACCGAGTTTTGACATTATAGGTGAGCGCGATCGTTCGGAGCAGCGAGAACGCTATGATCCAGGTATATGCAACCGATCGTTTAGCAGAAGCTAAAGCGATAGTCCTACCGTTGAGAGCACCCTATTATCACGCCTTGCTTTTGAAGATACAAAGCAATTAGGATTATGGTAGTACCTAAAACAGCATCCCTAAAAACAATCACAGAGCAAACAACAAAGCTTCTTGTCATATGAAGATTGAGTAAGAAAGAAGCACCTTTTACTGATGAATAAAAAGCGAACGCTGACTCCTCAGTTTTCTTGTGTAAGCACCACAATGGGTGAGCAAGCTTCGTTGATTTAATCAGCGTCGTGCTACTTCATCAAGCCATGCATCTCTTGTATTTCTCCTTTTCAGCGCTGACAGACACCCGTTAATTGAACTGTATGAGCCTATTGAGGCTTCGTTTTAAGGCGAAGCTTCAAACGTCAATATAGAGTACCCAAAAAGGTGAAACGGGTTACGATCGTTTGTTCACAATCAATAAAATTAATTTAATCTTTAGAAATACTCATAAGCGCACCACCCCATTGGCAACATCAGCAATTATGACGAACTTTTTACTTTTTACTTGGGTTGCACAACGGTACAGGAGTCTGGTGGCGGTGATTGCGTTTCTACGGTGACGTTTTGGTAGCCTGCGGTTGTCAGCAGTTGAGTCACAGCCAGCTTGGCGCGATCGTTCGCTTTCTCTAGCACTCCATCCGCACAGGCTGCTTCTACGATTTTCTTCAACGCTTCTTGTTGAGCCAGGGCTTGCAGTTCTGGAGCGACATCCGGTCCAAGCCCAAGTGTGCCTCGATTGTAATCATAGACAGTAGAGCGGCTGACATCAATTTTGCGATCGAGCAGTTGCGGTGCTCGCAGTTGAATTTGAATCGTGTTATTGGACACCTGTACGCGGTCAGGAGTGAGCGCGCGCAAGTCAACCCCTGCTCTTACCTCACCGTAGGCAATATACAGGAGTTTCGTTGTACCAATGACAAAGCCATTAAAGGTGGCGTTTTGGCTTGTGGGTACGACGGCTTGCATGGTGAATACGGCTGTGGTTAGCTCACTAACCCCTTGCACTTGCTGGATCACCACTGACTGCACATCGACCTTGGGTGCTGGCTGGGTTGGGTTTAGGAAGGACTGTACGGTAGAGAAGACCCGATCGCCCATACGCCACGCACCAAACCCAACCACTAGCGCTGCCACCGTGATACCTCCGGTGAGCATCCAGCCGACGCTACGGACGATACCGCCTGCACCATACCGCTCTTTGTAACCGTAATCATGATCGCCCATCGTCTTTCCCTGGTTACATGCCAGAATAGTTTAATTGTACTGCTAATGTAAGGATGGATTGCAAGCCGATCGACCCTTTATTCTGATCGCTATCACCCTAGACTAGCAGCGGCAGTCCAGGTTTTGTTGGTGGCGCTACTTGTTGATTGTGCCCCTTACAGAGGAAACTGGCAGTGGAGCATTTGCCGAGCTAAACCTCCCTACTGAACTGAGTCTATGCAGACAATGCTGCGCCAATCAGTCTGGTTTGGATTCAGCTTACAGTAGGGCATGAGTACAGGAACGGGATCATGCGTGTAAGGAGAATAAATCAAATGATGCGATTTCGTTGGCTTACTAGCGGTGCGATCGCCGTAGCCTTGCTTCTTTCGCTTCATCAACAGACTGTTGCCCAAACGAAAACTCGAAGTGGTGTACTGCTGCTCAATCAGGTCAGAGAACTATCGACGCGCTCCACTACGCTTTCGGGTGGTAAACTGGCAGACTTGCAAACCGATCCCAACTTTGCAGGCGCATCGTTTGAGGCGATCGTAGACGATGCCGCCACCATTCTGGCTAACTACACCGTGGTCAATCGGGGCGGCTACTTCCCTGAAAATCGCAACATTCCCCGCGAACGTCAACTAACAGTCGTCGAGGCGGTTTATCGGATCTACACTTTGCCTAGCGGTAATGAACTCTTTTTGTATCGGACGCCCACTGAAAATACATCCGAGTATTTCATCCGCACGAAAAGCTAAGGATCGTGGATTTATGAAGGTGTCATTCTGTGCGTAGGGGCGTGGCATGCGGTAGAAAGTCCTTGCCTTTGCCCAGAGTAATCTGCCGCATGCCGCGCCCGTACAATGAAAAGGCTGAGGTGATCGAAGTTATTTAATTTCCATTCCTAAGTCATTGGAGTTCAAATAAATCATTGGAGTTCAAAACATAGGCACTATGTCTGAGTCATTTTCACCCCAAATTAGCGATCGCATCTGCCGCCACATGAACGAAGACCACGCAGAAGCAGTCTTGCTTTATGCCAAAGTCTTTGGTGCAACAACAACGGCAACGGCTGCCGAAATGGTGGCGATCGACGCACACGGTATGGATTTGATGACGCAGGTAGAGGGTACGCCAACCCCTATTCGCGTTGGGTTTGATCACGTTCTACAAGATGCAGAGGATGCCCACCATACGTTGATTGACATGGTGAAGCAAGCGCGGCAAGGCGGGAAATAAGAGGACGACGATCATGGGGCAGTGGATGGTATTGCGTCGGTGGCGATCGCTGTGGTTGGTCGTGGCGTTTGTGAGTGCGATCGTGCTGACAAATTGTACAAATAACAACCAGAACGCTCCCTCAACGCCTGATGGTACGTCAACAGCGCCAACAGGTGCATTAGTCTATGGCTCAGTGGGGCAACCCGTCAACCTGGAACCGGGCAACATCACCGATGGCAATTCCATCATCGTGCAAGACCAGTTGTACGATCGCCTCATCACCTTCAAACCCGGCACTACAGAGTTAGAGCCATCGTTGTCAACGGCATGGTCGGTTGCAGACGGTACAACCTGGACCTTTAAGCTACGATCGGGCGTGAAATTCCACGATGGAACCGCCTTTGATGCTGAAGCCGTGAAGTTTAACGTCGAGCGCTGGTGGGATCCTCAGCATCCGCAGGGATATCGCAATGCAGGTAAGCTCTACGAAATCTGGGGAGCTTTATTTGGCGGGTTCAAAGGCACTCCAAATTCGCTCTTGCAAAGCGTTACGGTGGTTGATCCGGCAACCGTGCAATTTAAGCTCAAGCAGCCGTTTGCAGGTTTCCCAAACGCGATCGCCGCTGGGTTTTTCGGCATCGCCAGTCCTACAGCCATCAAGAAAGCAGGCGCAAGCTACGGTACACCCGGTTCGCTGGCAGTCGGGACAGGTGCTTTTGTGTTTAAAGAATGGCGGACGGGCGATCGGATTGTGCTAGAGAAAAATCCCACCTACTGGCGCGCGGGCTTTCCCAAAGTGAACCAGCTCGTCATTCGCTTTATCACCGATCCCGCTGCACGCTTGGCACAACTGCGAGCCGGACAAATCGACTTCACGGCGGACCTGGCTCCAGACCAGAAGCAAGAGGTCGAACGCGATCCCAATCTGGATGCGGTGCTGCGTCCATCCTTCAACGTTGGTTTTTTGGCGCTCAATCCCAGCTACAAGCCGTTGTCTGATGTGCGTGTGCGACAAGCGATCGCCTACGGCATCAACCGCCCCGCGATCGTCAAAGCGTTTTGGGGCGATCTGGGTCAGCAGGATGCTCACTTTACGCCACCCATCCTTGCCTGGTCGCAAGATGCAACGCTGACTCCCTACCCCTTCGATCCCGCCAAAGCGAAGCAGCTCCTCACCGAAGCGGGGTATCCTAACGGCTTTAATCTTGACCTGTGGTATATGCCCGTTTCTCGACCTTATTACCCAACCCCTAAACCGATTGCAGAATCCTTTGCGGCTGACCTCAGCGCGATCGGCATTCGAGTGTCGCTACAAACAAAAGATTGGGCAGCGTATCAAGCAGATCGCCTCAAACCCCCTGGCTACCAATCGTTTATGTTGGGCTGGACAGGCGACTATGGCGATCCCGATAATTTTCTCTACTATCACTTTGGGGCAAACAGTACGGCTGATTTAGGCAATTGGAAGAACGATCGCCTGTTTCAACTGCTCGATCAGGCACGGAAAACCAGCGACCAAAGCGCGAGAGGCAAACTCTACGCTCAAGTCGATGCCATCCTGCATCAAGAAGTGCTGCGTCTGCCGATCGTTCATTCTCAACCATTGCTGGCAAAACGGAAAACGATCGACGGTTGGGTACCCAGTCCCCTTGGCTCAGAACCTTTTGATACAGTCGTCAAGAAGGGATAGCGCGTTGAACCAGAATTTGTAGGTAGAAGCATGACTACGGGCGCGATCGCATTGTCTGGTAGCGTCTGCACTCCTGCCCTTGCCTTTCTCTGTGAAAGTTTTCTCTACAGACAGACTCAGAGCGTAATGTCAAAGCTCTTCCCTCCGTTAGATAACCGGATCTTACTCTCGGTAGTTCAGTTAGAGTTAGGGGACTGAGTATCTTTTTGATACGGCTACAGCGACAGTTGAGTGGTTCATCCGCAAGCCTTTCGCGTCTTATGTGGAGTTCGCATAGAGCTAGCCGTTTTTCTGAAAAATTGCAGTCTCAAGTCCGAGGCTTAGTGTGGCTAGGTAAAACTCATTTGCTCGTTCATCAGTTTGGAATGCTGGGTTGCCTCTATAAAGAGCATTTATACAGGGGTGGATTTAGCATTGAGGGCTAAAGTTGTCGAGCCGATCAGTTAGGAGCATTGGTTACGGTTACATCATCAAGCTATAGGAGCTAAAAAATGAACATTCTTGCTTGGATCGTTTTAGGTTTGATTGCAGGCGCGATCGCAAAAGCGATCTACCCTGGCGCTCAAGGCGGTGGTCTTCTGTCCACGATGGTTTTGGGTATCGTTGGTGCCTTCATCGGTGGCGTAGTGGTCAGCCTGCTCACGACAGGGACGTTATCGCTAGCAGGTGCAAGCCTTAGCATCCCTGGCGTAATTGTGGCTGTACTGGGTGCAATCATTGCCATCTTCCTGTACTACCAATTCTCCAGCCGCGCATACTAAGGAGATTTCCAAGAAAGAATGTACCGCTTGGTAGGGGGCAGGTTTTGCCAGCCTTGTTGCTTCTCACTGATCGCGTTTGTATCAAACCTGCCCCTACGGGTGTTTTGTTTGCTAGAAATCTCCTAAATTCGACGCGACAGGCGACTGTTGCTTGTTTGACAGCCATACACTAAACATAGAAGCCTTTGTGATGGAACATTGCCTCTGCTTGCGTAGAGGCTTTTTTCGTGTCTCAAACCTTCTGCTTCCTGCCTTCTGCCTCCTCTGATTCCTGGAATCAGTCTGTCCCAACTGTATGTAAATCTCGTTGTAGAACCTATGGCTGAAGCGAAGATTCTCATCTGGTATCGCAATGATCTGCGGCTGCATGACCACGAACCGTTAGATCAGGCATTGAAGCAAGTCCAGACAGCAGGATCGCAACTTGTACCGTTCTATTGTTTTGATCCACGGCAGTTTGGACAAACGTCCTTTGGTTTTTCCAAGACGGGAGCCTTTCGTGCCCAGTTTTTGCTGGAAAGCCTTGCTGATTTACGTCGATCGCTCCAGGCAATCAATAGCGACCTGATCGTGCGGCAAGGGTCACCGGAGGCTGTGATCCCGGCACTAGCACAGCAACTGGGGATCACAGCGGTCTACTATTATCGCGAGGTGACTTCTGAAGAAACAACTGTTGAAATGGCACTGCGTCAAGCATTGCAGTCGATCGGCGTGGAGTGCGTCTCTTTCTGGGGGCACACCCTCTTGCATCCCGACGATCTCCCCTTTGAGGTGGGCAAGCTACCAGAGCTGTTTACGCACTTTCGCAAGCAGGTTGAGCAGCCGTTTACGGTGAGACCTGCCCGACGATCGCCCACGCACCTTCCTGCCTTACCAGATATTGAGGCGGGAACATTGCTCACCCTGGCAGATCTGGGGTTGGAACCGCCCGCGCTGGACGATCGTGCCGTTTTAGTGTTTCAGGGGGGCGAAACAGCGGGACTCGCTAGAGTAAACCATTACCTCTGGCAAAAGGATTGCCTGAAAACCTACAAAGAAACGCGCAATGGCATGTTGGGAGCCGATTACTCGTCTAAATTCTCTCCCTGGCTGTCATTAGGATGTCTTTCGCCGCGCTACCTCTACGAGCAGGTGCAGCAGTATGAAGCGGAACGGGTGCGAAATGACTCAACGTACTGGCTGATCTTTGAATTGCTGTGGCGAGACTATTTTCGCTTCATCTGCACCAAGCACGGCGATCGCCTCTTTCGACGATCAGGCTTGCAGGGCATTGAAATTGCCTGGAAAGAGGATTGGCAACGGTTCGATCGCTGGCGTGAGGGTACAACAGGTTTTCCGTTGGTGGATGCCAACATGCGCGAACTTGCCGCCACAGGCTTTATGTCTAACCGGGGACGGCAAAACGTTGCCAGCTTCCTCACCAAAAATCTAGGCATCGACTGGCGTATGGGCGCAGAGTGGGTTGAGTCCCTGCTAATCGACTATGACGTGTGCAGCAATTGGGGCAACTGGAACTACACCGCAGGCGTAGGGAACGATGCCCGTGGCTTCCGGTTTTTTAACATCCTTAAACAGTCGAAGGACTACGATCCCCGGGGGCTGTATGTGAAACATTGGCTGCCAGCGTTAAGCCAGGTTCCTGCCAGCAAAGTCCATGAACCCTGGAAACTGCTCCCCGTAGAGCAGCAGCGCTTTGGCATCAGGCTTGGTGTGGACTACCCCAATCCTGTTGTGGATCTGTTTCAATCTGCCGCCGCTAATGAGAAAGTCTACAACGCGGCACTCAGCGCTAAGTAGCTAGCACGATCGCCCTGGTCACAGTCAGCCCACAGTCAGACCATCATGCCGCGATCGGTGCAGCCGTTTTGGACAGTGCGTCAGAAGACGATCGGTTCACATCAGCAAGCTCGGTGCTATCAACCAACTCGAAAATCTGATCCAGTTGAGTCAGTTCAAAGATGATCTTGATCGATGGAGGCAGGTTGCAGATCAGGAGACGGCAATCATGCGTCTGTGCCAAACGCAACGTCTTCACTAAAGCCAAACGTCCGGCGCTGTCAATAAATTCTACGTGAGCCATATCAACCAGCCAGAGGCTACCGCGCTCAGGTTCGATCGCCGCAATCTGCCGCTGAAAACCAACGCCTCCCAGTAAATCTAGACGATGCGGCGGTTGAAGTCGCACAACCTTTTTCTGATGAACAAGCGTCTCATGATCCGGTGTCATAGCGTTACAACCTGGCAATGTAGAGTGATTAAGAACGTGATCAGACCTTGCAAATCTGCGCTTCAAGAGTAAAGGCGATAGAACATCTGGCGACCCCCATCATTTATCGCTAGGGGAAACGCCGCTTCAGGCAAATTTCAGAAAACGCCTCGCGAAGCGACCTCTGCCTGAGTTTATTTACTTATCCCTCTTTATTTGCTCAATATAGAAAATCAAACGGCTCCTGCCTGCTTCAGATGACATCACTTCATCAAGACTTCATGAGTCTGGCAGTTTAAGCCGACATTCCATCAAGTTTTGAAGTTGGGCAGCAAATGGTATGGTGCCATACTCGGCTTTTAGACAAGTGTGCAGAGCAAGCGGGCTTATAGCTCTTTAGGGTTAAAACGCCGTCATTGACAGATTTCCAGAAAACGCGTCAAGATTGATACAGAATGACGTTTACAGCCGCGTTGCATGTCACTAGATTTTGTCTCGGTAGAGAAGATTGAAGCAATTGCACAGCAGTACGGCTACTGGGCGGTTTTTCTAGGAATCTTTCTGGAAAGCTTAGGACTGCCAATTCCCGGAGAAACTGTGACTTTGGCAGGTGGGTTCTTGGCTGGCAATGACCAGTTGAACTATTGGTATGTGTTGGCAGATGCGGCTTTGGGTGCGACGATCGGCGGCAATGCTGGCTATTGGATCGGCAGGCGCGGTGGTTGGCCACTTTTGCTCAAGGTGGGGCAGGTTTTCCGCATCGGCGAAGAGCGTTTAGACGGGCTGAAGCGCCAATTTAGTGAAAATGCCGCTAAGACGGTCTTCTTGGGTCGCTTTATTGCCCTCTTGCGTACGTTTGCAAGTCCCCTGGCAGGTATTGTGCAAATGCCCTATTGGCAGTTCAGCATTTACAACACGCTGGGCGCTCTGACCTGGGCTTCGGTGATGGTGACGCTCTCGTACTTTGCGGGGCAGTTTGTGCCGTTAGAAAAGATGGTCGCCTGGGCTGGGCAATTTGCCTTCGTGACGTTGTTTATTGCGATCGCCTGGATTGTGGTGCCCCTCTGGCTGGAATCACGCAAGGTGAAGGAACTGGTGAAGGATGAAGTGCAACCAGATGACCAGCCTGCTAGCGGTCTCTAATCTCTAAAGCAGAGACTTTAGCAAGCCATCGCTCAGAACTTGAATGGGCATGATTTGGTGAAACCAATCGTTTCAAAGCTTGCCAAGTGGGTACGCTTAGCCGTTCAATGACAGCTAGGCTCTCTACAACACTTTTGGCATGTCTTTTCGGGCAACGATCGCTCAAATCAGCGCAGTTCTAAAGGTCGCACCACTGAACCAGACGGCTACAACGCTGGCATCTGTCGCATCAGGGTTAACCACCGATACTCGCACGATTCAGGCAGGCGAAGTCTTTTTGGCGCTACGGGGTGAAACCTTTGATGGGCATGAGTTTGTCTCGCAGGCGGCTGAAAAAGGCGCGATCGCCGCTATTGTGGACGATCGCTTCCTTGCTGAGGAACAGGGCGTAATAGCCTCCACGCTGAACATTTTCTTACTGCCAGTTGCCGATACGTTACAGGCGTATCAGGCGATCGCCCATTGGTGGCGCAATCAGTTCGCCATTCCTATCATTGCGATCACGGGGTCGGTGGGAAAAACCACCACTAAAGAACTTCTCGCTGCCGTTTTGTCGCTTCACGGCACGGTGCTTAAGACCCAGGCAAATTACAACAACGAAATTGGGGTACCCAAGACACTGTTGGAGTTAGGAACAGAACATGACTTTGCCGTGATCGAGATGGGGATGCGGGCGCGAGGTGAAATTGCGCTGCTAACCCAAATCGCCCGCCCTGACATTGGCGTGATTACGAATGTTGGGATTGCCCATATTGGGCGCTTAGGCTCTGAATTGGCGATCGCGCAGGCAAAGTGTGAGCTTTTAGCCGAAATGCCCTCCACCAGCACCGCCATTCTCAACCAGGATCTACCACTGCTCATGCAAACGGCTGCTACGGTTTGGGACGGCAAAACCCTCACTTATGGGTTAGAGGGCGGCAACCTGCATGGGCAAGCGCTTGATTCTGACCGTTTGGCAGTAGACGGATGGACGTTTCCACTGCCGCTGAGCGGTCGGCATAATGCTCTCAACTACCTGGCGGCTCTAGCCGTAGCAAAAGCCCTTGGTCTCGACTGGTCGCCCTTGAAGGACGGCATTCGCGTTGAGTTGCCCAGTGGTCGTGCCAAACGCTACGAGTTGCCTAACGACATCACATTGCTGGATGAAACTTACAATGCGGGGCTGGAATCAATGCTGGCAGCCCTTCACTTGCTTGCTCAAACGCCAGGAACTCGCCGGATTGCTGTCCTGGGCACCATGAAGGA
Organism: Lyngbya sp. HA4199-MV5; assembly: GCA_019359375.1. Lineage (GTDB taxonomy): Bacteria > Cyanobacteriota > Cyanobacteriia > Leptolyngbyales > Leptolyngbyaceae > Stenomitos. Next base: position 40,494 of record JAHHHL010000028.1, on the reverse strand, counting down.
ACTGGGAGACCGATCGCCCGAATTCCATCAGCGCGTCGGAGTGGCGGCAAGGGAACTACGCATTGATCATCTGCTCATTCTGGCTGATCCAGCCGAAGCCGAAGCGATCGCCACGGGCGCATCTCCCCTCGTTTCAGAATGCTTTGCCAGCCATGCAGCGGTCGTCGAACGGCTGTTAGCCCTGATACAACCAGGCGATCGTGTCCTCTTCAAAGCCTCACGGGCGGTCGGGCTTGATCAGGTGGTGCAGAAATTTCGCGATCGACAGTCTTCATCGAAAGAAGTCTAGCTGTGACCACTGAGGATTGTGGATTCAATTAGTTTCCAACCGTTGCTTAACCACCGAGACGCAGAGTGCGGGGAGAAATCTTTGGCATTCTTTGCACTTCTACGGTGGCTTTTCGATGTGATTTAAAGCACATCCTAAATACTGACGGTGGCTCCTTCTAACGACCAACAACTAAAAACCAACAGCCAATTCACCCCTTAGACCAGGCAGGATGGGCAAGCAGCGACGCAATCACCCGGACTCCTCGCAGTTGGTTCGACAAAGGTAGATGTCCTCTTGGGGCCGATAGCTCCCACGTAAACTCCTGGGGATAGCGAGTCCAGAGGTTGCCCGTGCGCCAACCAATCTTTGACCAGAGCTGATCCCAGTTTTTGCCCACACTCAACCAGATGTCGCGCTGCACAGAGAAGCCAAACTTACCCTCAGAGTGGGCTAACCAAAGCGCATTCAACGTGTGTAAATCGGCTACTGGAAACTGATCCACTTCTGTGAAATACAGCCACTTACGCTGTACAGCGGCAGTACCGACGGCTTCACACATTTTTTGTAGGGTGAGCTGATCCGCCGCTTGAAACTTCTGTTCCGCCAGCAATCGCTGTAAGGGAGCATAATCAACGCCTGCGTCAGAGTGCAGTGGCACAATGCCTTGAGGAAAATGAGTTTGCAGAAAGGCGATCGCGTCGGGAGAGTCAGAATGAAACAGCACCTGATACGCGGTGCCTGCGATCGCTAGAGAGACAGTACTTTCTGCCGTTGGCACGCTAGCCTCTTCGCTTAACGTGGAAGCCGTCACAGACGACTGATAATCAGCCAAGAACCGCATCAGGGCTGCCAGTCCTGCTTCCTTTGCAGTAGTAGCCAGGGTCTGAATCGCCTGAACCTGATTTTTGGCAGGGGTCGCTTTCAATTGGAGGTAGAGCGTTTCGATCGCCTCTGCATCACCACTCAACGGCGTAGCGATGAGGTTGCCAGTAGAATCAACCATCCTATCTATCAAGTCCACAAACGCACTAGATATTAACGTTAGCAGGTCTGAAGCACGTCTTGAAAGCCTACCCGCTGAAAGCCTACGCCTGACCAGCGCTTAGAATGCGATGCACGATCGCAGACGTAGAGCTGGGTACTTCGATCTGAATGAACTCGACCCGACCGCCATAGGACTGCACGATCGCCGCTTCTGGGAGCGTTTCTAACGTGTAATCGCCACCCTTGGCATAAATGTCTGGTTGCAAGGTTGCAATCACGTCACTGGCAGTTGTCTCGGAAAAAAGCACCACCCCGTCCACAGACCTGAGTGCAGCGAGTACTTCTGCCCGTTGCTGCTCAGGCACAATGGGTCGGGGTGGCAATCCCGCCGCCTGAGGCTTGATGGTCTGCACTGAGCGATCGCTATTCACTCCCACGACCAACGCCTTGCCAAGGCTTTTGGCGACTTGCAGGTAGCGCACATGCCCCGCATGAAGGAGGTCAAAACAACCATTTGTAAACACCAGCGGTCGCCAGCGCTGAGGATCAGCCGCGATCGTCTGCGTCAGAGTATCTAGCGTGTAAAGACCAGGAATCATGGAGAAAAGGCAAGGATAAAGGATGAAGGATGAAGGCTAAAATTTCCCAAGCCTTTTGACCATTAGCCTTCAGTCCTTTGCTCTAGCTTATCGCTGTCAGTCTTCTCCTGGCACGCTCTCTATGGGCAGCTTGTAGCCACGCTCAAAGGCAAAACGAACAAGCTGCGATCGGTTTTCTAGCTGCAATTTGCTCAGAATATTGCTCAAGTGCGTTTGGACGGTACGGGGGCTGACAAACAGACGATCGCCAATTTGCTTATTAGTAAACCCTTGAATCACCTCCCAGAACACTTTTTCTTCGGCTGGAGTGAGCGGTAGTGGGCTTGGTGGGGCTGCTCCATGCCCGTTGGAGGATGGGTTAGCAGTTTCGCGCTGCATCAGTAGTACAATTTCGCTATGAATGCGGCGCGATCGCTCTAGCTGCGATTCAATCTTTGCCAGCAACTCTCTGGGTTCAAACGGCTTAATCAAATAATCATCTGCTCCAATGGAGTGACCCTGAATCCGGGCTTCCACTTCTCCCTTACTAGAGAGAAAAATAAAGGGTACCAGTTGTCCAGAGCGAATCGATCGAAGACGACGGCAAAATTCAAAGCCATCCATCTCAGGCATCATCACATCTGAAACAACCAGGTCTGGAGGGTCTTGCTCAAATAACTGAAGCGCTTCAATGCCCGACGCGACATCTTGCGTCAGGTAGCCTCGTTTCTCTAGATAGCGCGTTAAAGCCATCCGGAGTGTTGCGTCATCATCAACCACCAGAACTTTTTTCATCTAGCTTCCTGTGGCAATAGTACAAGATACATTGAACATCGCGCTCTGTAGTCTAGACACCAATGGTTCCGATACGCTTTAGCGAGGCACGCAATTGAGAGCATGGTTAAGCCTTGAAGTCAGTAGGGTTGAGAGGGGGCGTTTGCTTTATGTCGCCATCCAACGGGTAATCATGGTGTATCGTAGCTTTCCCATCTCACAGGATGAACTGGCTATGTCGCGATCGGCTGTGTCTCTGTACACTGTGTTTCTAGACAGTTGATGGTCTTTAGCTTTACCTGGCAAGATCAAGCAAGCCAGATTGCTGATCTAAATTCAGCAATTCCTTCGTTCCTATCTTAGAGTTCCCGGAGATTTCTGAACAAATCAATTGCGCCAAAATTGATGAGAAACACATGAGGACGATCAGCCGTTCTGCTTTGGTATCCTTACCTGAACCAGAAGGCGCGATCGGGCGCGATCGTCACATCGCAGTCAGATGCACTACAAACATGTTCAGCCATTGGGCTATTCTAACCACAACGGATCTAACCACAATGGGTGATCTGAACGGTGCTGCTCGTACCACGTTAGGTTGTTGATAAGTAAAGTTAAAGCTGTGCCGGACGCGTATAGGAGTGACTGCCCATGACGTATGCAAAAATTTCTCCTCCAACAACAGGAGCCAAAATTACCTTCGCAAACGGTGAACCCAGCGTTCCAGATAACCCCATCATTCCTTATATTCGTGGAGACGGTACGGGTATCGATCTCTGGCCTGCCTCTCAGCGCGTGTTTGATGCAGCCGTAGAAAAAGCGTATGGCGGCAAGCGTCAAATTAGCTGGTTCAAAATTTTTGTAGGCGATGAAGCCTGTGATGTCTACGGCACCTACCAGTATTTGCCAGAGGATTCGCTGGCAGCGATTAAAGAGTACGGTGTAGCGATTAAGGGACCATTGACAACCCCGATTGGGGGAGGGATTCGATCGCTCAACGTGGCTCTCCGCCAAATTTTTGATCTCTACGCCTGCGTGCGTCCCTGCAAATACTACGCGGGTACGCCTTCACCCCACCGCACGCCCGAAAAGCTGGATGTCATTATCTATCGAGAAAATACGGAGGATATTTACCTCGGCATTGAGTGGAAACAGGGTAGTGAAAGCGCCGATCGGCTGATCAAGCTCCTCAACGAAGACCTGATTCCCGCCACGCCCGAACACGGTAAAAAGCAGATTCCCCTGGATGCAGGCATTGGCATTAAGCCTATCAGCAAAAAAGGCTCCCAACGGTTGGTGCGTCGCGCCATGAAGCACGCTCTACGTCTGCCCAAAGCCAAGCAAATGGTCACGCTTGTCCACAAGGGCAACATCATGAAATACACCGAAGGAGCCTTTCGTGACTGGGGCTACGAACTGGTAACGACAGAATTTCGCGCCGAATGTGTCACTGAGCGGGAATCGTGGATTTTAAGCAACAAGGAACGCAAGCCCGACCTTTCCCTGGAAGATAACGCCCGCCAGATTGATCCCGGCTACGATGCGCTGACGGCTGATAAAAAAGAAAAAATTTGCGCCGAAGTCAAAGAGGTGCTAGAGACTATCTGGGACTCTCACGGCAAGGGGCAATGGAAAGAGAAGGTAATGGTGAACGATCGCATTGCCGACAGCATCTTTCAGCAAATCCAGACGCGCCCGGATGAATACTCCATTCTGGCAACCATGAACCTAAACGGCGACTACCTATCCGATGCCGCCGCCGCTATCGTCGGTGGCTTAGGCATGGGACCTGGAGCCAACATCGGTGATGAATGCGCCGTTTTTGAAGCTACTCACGGCACAGCACCAAAGCACGCTGGACTCGATCGCGTCAACCCCGGTTCCCTCATCCTCTCTGGAGTCATGATGCTGGAATACATGGGCTGGCAAGAAGCCGCCGATCTGATTACGAAGGGCATTAGTGCGGCGATCGCCAACCGCGAAGTCACCTACGACCTTGCCCGGATGATGGAACCACCCGTCGAACCACCCTTGAAGTGTTCAGAGTTTGCCGAGGCGATCATCAAGCACTTTTAGGGGAGGAGTGAGGTAGAAGAGAGGAGTGAGGTAGAAGAGAGGAGTGAGGAGTAAGGGGTGAGGGGTAGAAGAGCTTTGAGTTTTGCATTGGTTGAACGGTTAGCTTTTTAGCCTTTAGCATTCATCTCTCATCCCTCCCTTTTAGCCTTCATCCTTTAGCCTTTAGCCTTTCCCTGCCCACTTCATCGACTAATCCTTACCAATAGCGCACCGCCAAACACCAACCCAATCAGTGTGGGTAGCCATCCTGCTAAAAAGGAGGACAGGATATCGAACTGATACAGTGCCTCACAAATGCTGATGAAGAGGTAATAGGACACAATCAGCACCAGGCTGATGCCAAAGCTGGTGCCGCGTCCAACGCCGCGACGAGGCTGGGTGCCTAACGTTGCTCCCACTAGCCCAAACACCAGACAGGCGAAGGGAAACGCCATTTTTTGATCGACCCGCAACGTGAGCTTACGAATTTCCTTTTGGTTCCCGGTTTGATTAATGAGGCTTAAGTATTCCTGAATTTGGGCGATGTTCATTTCGCCAGGGTCGAGAGACGTTTGAGCAATGTCGAGCGGTGTGCGCGGTAGTTGGATCTGTTGCTGCTCGAAGCGGATGATATTGCGATACGAACCATCTGGCGCAACGACGTAAATGGTGCCGTTGAAAAAATCCCAGGTTTTCTGGTCGGTGTTCCAGAGCGCCGCTTCCGATGCCACAATCTGGTTCAAGCCATCTTGCGAAAAGTCGAGAATCGTCAAGCCTTTCATCCGCTTGCCGTCAAACTGCTTGGCATAAAAGATGCGAGACAGGGCTTTATCTCGACTGCCATCCGGCTGTTTGAAGTCTCGAAATTCCTGATAAAGGATATTGTTTTCTCGAAACGACGGCTCCTTCTTGTTCAACGCTGCATCAAGCGTTTCGGATGCTTGACGATTGGCAGCAGGCACGATCGCCTCGTTAAAGGCAAAGGTAATGCCCGTCACGAGCAAGCCCATCAAAATCGCGGGGGCAATCAGCCGATAAATGCTCACACCACAGCTTCGTAGCGCAATGAGTTCGCTATCGCTCGACAGCCGACCGTAGACCGTCAGGCACGACAGCAGCATCGACATGGGAAACGACAAGCCCACGAAATAGGGCAATTTGAGGAAAAAGACCTGCGCCGCGATCGATACAGGCAACCCTGCCTCCGTCACCCGCCGCACCAGATCAAACAGCACACCGATCGCCACGCCGATCGACGAAAACGCCACTACCCCAAACAAAAATGGCATCACCAACTCGCTGGCGATGTACCGATCCATCACCGAAACCCCAGGGATGAGCAAACTAAGCGACTTTAAGGGCGGTGGATTTGCAGGAGTGATAGAAGCCATAGGGAAGGGAGTGGGGAGTGGGGAGTAGGGAAAGCAGAGAGAGTTGTTAGTTGTTAGTTGTTAGATAAGAGTAGAGCTAAAGGCAGAGGGGTGAAGGCTAAAAAGGCAGAAGGCAGAGGGCAGGAGGCAGAAGGCTATAGCTTGCTTCTGTGGAGCAGTAGGCTAAAAGTTGACTGCTGAAAACTCATAACTCACAACTCATAATTCATAACTTTCTCCTCACCCCTCACTCCTCTCTTCTACGGCTGAAAGGCATCACCCAGATAATATTGCCGTACTAACGGGTTGCTGTAGAGTTCTTCAGAGCTACCAGAGGCTAAGATTTGTCCATCGCGCATGATGTAAGCCCGATCGGTAATTGCCAGCGTTTCCCGGACGTTGTGATCGGTAATCAGAATGCCAATCTGTCGATCGCGCAGGACAGCGACAATTTGCTGAATTTCGGCAACGGCGATCGGGTCAACCCCCGCGAAAGGTTCATCCAAGAGCAGAAACTTAGGACCATCGCGACCAGCCGCCAGCGATCTTGCGAGTTCTGTTCGTCGTCGTTCTCCGCCCGAAACTTGGGCACCCAGCGTATGGGCAACTTTTTCGAGCCGAAACTCCTTCAGCAAATAGCTGAGGCGATCGCGCCACTCTTGTCGGGGCACGTTCGACTGCTCCATGACCAGCAGAATATTCTCCTGCACGGTCAAATAGCGAAAAATGCTGGCTTCTTGTGCTAAGTAGCCGATCCCCAACCGTGCGCGTCGATGTAGCGGCAGGGTCGTAATTTCGGTATCGTTCAGCCAGACTCTCCCTTGGTTGGGCTTCTCTAAGCCAGTGGCGATATAAAACGTCGTCGTTTTACCCGCACCATTGGGACCCAGCAGCCCAACGACCTCGCCCTGAGAGACAGAAAGGCTAACGCGGCTAACCACACTCCGCGCACCATACGACTTATGAACGTTTTCAAGCGCGATCTTCAACCGTCCACTCCTGGCTGTGCTGGGCAAGAAACACAAAGCTGACGACGATCTTATCGTGTATCAGCAGTCGCTGTCTCAGCGGGAGCCAGGAGACGACGGGTTAGTAAGCGGTGGAGCCAGATCTGTCTGTCGTGGCAATGGCGGAACCGCAGGCGTAAACTCTGACTGAGGGCTAAACGGTGCCGCATTCGGCGTTGGGGTTGGAGTCGCCGTTGCATCTGGCACCAGATAAATCGACTCGACTTGCTTGGGTGCATCTGGCAATGCGACAAATTTACCTTCATCAATTAAATAAGTAACCGTTTCACCACGAAGGCTATTGCCTTGCTGCAAGACGTACACATTGCCGCTTAGTACAATCCGGCGTTCACGGCTAAAGTACTGTGCCTGGGCGGATGTTGCCTGAATTTGACGAGCGGGATAGTTAATTTGCACGTTGCCCCGCGCTGTGATCACACCTGTTTTGGAGTTTGCTTCCTGAATGTCCGATCGCAGGGTGAGCGATCGACTGGGTTCGGTTTGCGCGTTAGCAAGGCGGCTAGACAGCAGCAAAGATGCCACACCCTCTAACAGCAGGATGGTTACCAGGAGAGGTGGCACGATCGCAGCCAGTCTCAGTCGCTTGAAAGGGGCATGAAGTGGGCAGAGAGAAGACATCATGGGGCGGATAACTCAGCGTGATAGCAAAAACAATGATGAAACCAAACGCAAGATAGCGCTGACCGATGCGTTAGGTAGTTTACCCAATCCTACTGAACCTGAAGCCAACTCTGTAGAGAGGCAAGTTTGCGGACAAAGTGGACACTCAATTCAGCTTCCATTTAAGCATTGAATCGGGTAACCCTCTTGCTTCTATGACTGGTATCTGTGTGAGAAGTTGCTGCTCGATCGCCTAGCTCAAAAATGCGTTTGCTCAGAACTCACGGTTTGCAGGGTAGGCAACCGAAGGCTAGCATGGTCTGCGGAGCTTTGTGCTGTAGTTGCATCGGCAGACAGATTGGAGCGATCGTCCGCAACACCTTCAGGCAACGGCTCTAAACCAAGCTGCTCGATAACCGTTATAACCTGCTCTGGTCCTGTTTGTTGAAGGATAGTAAACACCAGCACGGTTTGGGCCAAAAACTGTTCGACATCAATGCCTGCATAGCTCGGCTGATAACCGCGCAGCCGATTCATCCCTTCGCCCATTAAAATAACGGCACCCCGCCAGTTCTGGTTGCCCAGGTGATACAGCGCCACCGCGACTTGTAGAATGCCTTGATAAAACTTCTTATCTGGTTCGGTTGCTTCAATCCACAACGCCTCTAGCGTGTCATGGCACGCATAGAATTCCCCCTGGTTGAATTGCTCCACCCCATGCCAAAATTCGTCTGGTAGCACTTCGCTCAATCGTTCCATCCCAGCATCGTCAGGTGCCGCCTTGTTGCCTACTGCAACTCTAGCGCTGGATGGCGTGAATGGAGCTAGCCTGCAACAACTGACGCTCAGCAGGATCAATCGCCACTCGATCGAGCACGGTTTGTCGCAGAGCCTGTAGTTGGGTCGCACTGGTGGGCGGTGTAAACGCCGTTTTTAGCACGTCGTACCAGAGATTTTCCTTGGCGTAAAGTTTTGCGATCGTCAGGCGATCGCGAGTTTGCGCCAACTGATGCTTTAAGCCTGCTTGCAGTGGGATAACGTCCAACGTCGCTGCGGCGAAAGGGTTGCCAGACGGGCGACTGGGATCGCACACCAACTCTACCTGCCAGCGATAGCGCTTGCCCACCGTTAGTTCAGGGATCGCTCCCCCAGACGACATCACCATAATGCCAGGAGTGCTTTTCAGGCGATCGTCCTTAATTTCTTTCACCAGCTTGAATCGATCACCCTCCTGCTCATAGAGCCTGAACTCGATCGGACGAGACACCGCATCGCGCACAAACCAGGCAAACGTAGGGCGCGTAGAGACTGTCTGCCCCGCTTGCCCATTCGGCGTTAGCAAAATGAGGGCAGGCACAGTGGAGGCGATCGCCTGCGTATTACCGCACCCTCGCCCACCCGATGATCTGCCATTCGTGGGCGCTCGATCTTCGTCTGCCAGACTCATAGCAGGTAAAAGCCACAGCCCCAAGATCACTCCTGTCGCTAATTTTGTAACGATTTGTTGCTTGTAGCGCGATGCAACTGGATAACTCATGGCTCTCCGAAAACGCTAGGGGCTGTCATCAATGACGACTACACGTTTTTTACGGCAAGGGTTCCAGACCCCAGCCTCGTGTGTTGAGATGGGCGCGATCAGGCTGATACCGAAAGGTTTCAGAGCTGAGTGGGTGACACGCCCTAAGACTATTAAAGCCTGTTGAGTACGTGCTGCGTTGACTGGAAAGGGTGAGAAAACTGCCACCAGGGTCTTGGGCTACGCCATGTCAACTCACAGACGATGCCATGAGGCGTGTTGGGACGACGCTGAAAGCTGCCTCTCAGCGATCGCGCCAGGTCTCTTGCCTGAGCCGTTCCCTGCCCTTCTCTAGCCTGCCCTTCTCTGGCAACAACTTGAGCCAGATAGCACACCCCATTGTCAATCACTTGTAAAGTATACCAATTTTTATCCCGCTGACAGATAACATCCAGACAGCTTGCATTGACAGCATGATTGCCAACATTACACAACGCTTCCTGCAAAAATAAACACAGCGCCTGTTTTTGATCAGGAGACAAGGAACACTCTTTCAGCGCTGTAAAGTCGGGTGCAATGAAGGTGAGAATGGTCTTAAATCCAGGCAGTTCCCGCTCTAGAGTCTGTTCGTAGATTTGGTACAGCAATTCGTGAATGGGGGTCTGGGCATAGTGCTGGTCGCCCGTCACAATCGCTTGCTGCATGGAATCGTAGACCGATCGCAGTTCCTGATTTAGATTTTGTAGCTGCGATCGCAATTTCTCTGGAGGCAAATCGTCCAGACTCCGCAACATGGCGGCTAGCGTTTGCAAAGGACCGTTATGTACCGAGTCGTATGTCCGTTTGAGAGTCAGACTACGTTGCTCCAGCAAAAGTCGAGAATCGCGATCGAAGAATGCTGTCGTTAACCCTGCGGCACTTAACGCTAACAACGCTGGTATGACTGGAACCCACCAACTTAAGGTGAGCAGCCCAAAGCTGATGCTGACCAGACATGCACTGCCCACTGCGAGACCCAACAGCGTTTTCCAGGGTGATTGCAACAACAGTCCCAGCGTGATACCCAACAGTCCCCAAAGGACAATCCAGCCATACTCCCAGCCTTTTGCCCAGGTATGCAGCAGCGAGCGGCGATCCAGAACAGCACTGATCATTTGGCTAATCGCATGGGCATGATTCTCAACGCCGTAAAGTAGGCGATATTCATCCATTGTTCCGGTGGCATCAGTGAGTAAGCTACCTTTAATCGCATCAGTCATGACGGTATCGTTCTGACTGTTAGAAGCCGTCACGCCAACCAGTACGATGCGATCGCGAATTTGCTCTGGCTTAACTCTTCCCTGCACCACGTCAGTCATGGAAACGACTGGAAACGGCTTTGGGTGGCTGCGAAAGTTCAGTAAGATTTGGTTTCCCCCCGCTTGAGCTTGCACATAGCCGCCTGTATTGGCTTGAAAGCGTGGCAGCACCAGCGACCCAAAGCGAATTGGATCACTGGCACGCCGTCCTGGTTCAAACGGGATGCCCTTGGTTTGTAAATAACGTGCTGCCAGCAGTAGGGATAACGAATACTTCACCGCACCAGAGTCAACCTTACTTGCCAGCAGACAACGACGCAATTTGCCGTCTGGGTCAAAAAAAATGTTAGCCAGCCCCACCTGTTCTGGTGGCAATTCTGGTGGCGGTTTGACTTTGAGCGTTGCTGCCGAACCAACATCCGCCTCAATGCCAATCAGATTGGGACTGGTTCTAAACACATGCGCGAGTTCTTCTCGATTTGGATCGGTCGTCAGGTCACGAAACAAATCCAGCCCGATCGCGGTCGGACGATAGCTCTGGAGCGTTTTGAGTAAGGTAGCCAGCTCTCGATCGGGAATCGGATATTTCCCCACCAGACGAATATCTTCTTCGTCAATGCCGACAATCACAACCCGTGTATCGGGCGCTTCTAAGGGGCGCGATCGCAGAAAGCGATCGAACGCGCTCCACTCCAAATTTTGCAGCGAACCCGTCAGACGTGCGGCGACGACCAAACCAACGACGACCAACCCTGGCAGTACTCCAACTCGCCAAACCTTTGCTTGCTGCTCAATTTGCGTCCAAAATTCAGCATTCACTTTGATTTTCATTTAAGTCAACAGTGGCTATGCTTCAACAACGTACTGTAGCGGATGGTAGATGGCTGGTAGAGACGCGATCGCGTTCTTGTTTGAGCGCTGATCTGCTCCGTCTAACGTGGCTAAATTGTTTGGTTAAAAGGAACTGTAAGATGAAAAAAGGAAAAAGAGAAATTTAAAGCGTGGCTACTTTAGATAAAAGGATCAGGGCTGTTTCGTTCTGTCGAATGCCAGGTAAGCAGCGGATAGAAACGGGTGAAACGAATGCTTTTTTCACCTTTTGTCGATTACTTACCCGCTGCATCCGGTAGCAAAGCTTTCTCAGCAGAACTCGATACTTGGGAATGAGAATTAAATCATTTCGCTACTTTTTTGTACGGACAAACGACCGTTCGCCCCTCCAGAAGACTAAATGTTCGATCTTATTCAATCAGCGATCCTTAAAATGAACTGACCCTGAAAAGGATAAGCATTTTTTACTCCTTCCTGATCCTGATCAGTCTGCGCGCTCTAGCGTAACCGAACCAGATAGACAAACACGTTGCTTGTTACAAATGCGGGTGTAAAGACGTTATCGGTAAAGGGCACACTACGACAAGGGCTTCTCTCCCCCAAAGAGATGATTTTTGAGTCAGGATATAGCCTTGAGCCATAAAGACTCAGTGAAGTTTGGCTCCAACGACTCTTGCGTAAAACTTGGGTTCTTGAGACTTGGATTTTACTGGCAGGACTGCTTTAACCCAATGCACCACAGGACAGCCGCTTTCAAGCAGAATCTCTCTGCTGGCTTCAGCTCAGCAAACCGAGCTTACGCGCCGCGATCGCAATTTGAATCCGCAAGTCTTTGTCAGGTTCATCATAAATCCCCAACGCATCCTGCAAACGCACCCAGTAATTTCGCACCGTGCGATCGCTCACTTGCATCCGGTCTGCGATCGCCCGATCTGTCAGCCCCTCCTGAAATTTCAGCGTGAGCACCTCCAACCACTTCCGGTCAAACTCCGAGCGCGATCGCAGTTCTGGTGGTAGATAAATCGACCCGCGTAGTGCAAAATCGACCAGTCGCAGCATCTCCCGAATGGGCAGCGACTTATCCATCGCAGCAAAGCCCCCTTCATAGGCGTTAATCATCGGCTTCAACTGCACCAACGGTCGAATATTGGTACTCAGCACCACGATATTCGGTGCAAGCTGACTTTCGATCAGCGTCTTGAGAAACTGAATCCCCACCTCTGCACTGGCGATCGCATACGGCTGCTGCGGCACGCTCAGATCCAACACAACCAGCGTGGGGCGATAATACCCAATTTGGGTTTGAGCCGTCTGAATATCCTGCGCCGTAAAGATCTCAGCCGTCGGATACGTTCGTTTCAGAGCAGGCACCGTACCCTCAAGAATCGCCTCGTGGTCATCGACCACCAAAAACGTTTGCGTTACTGCATTGGACGCATTACGGTTCATTGTCTATCCCCACGCAACAATCGTCTGTTTGAGGCAGAGGGCAGGAGACAGGAGGCAGAAGGAAACCCGTTGTTCTCTTCACTTCTGCCCTCTGCCCTCTGCCTTCTGCCTTTTCGCAATCGCTCTTCACTTGACCAGGAAACGCCATACAAACTTCCTTACAAAGCAAAAAACTGATTAAAGCAAAGACTAACGCGGTCGTTCAACAACAGCAAGCGGGGAAAGCAATTTGGTCTTGGGCGATCGTTCCCCATCAACCAGATCCTCAGCAGCGAAGGAACGCGAATTTAATAAGGTGTAATTCTGTCTGTAGGGACGTTACATGTAACGTCCCTACAGACGGGAAGCTGATTGACTGACAAAAGTCTTGCAAGGCTGGTCGCTTCGTTGCTCATCCGCCCGTGATCAAAATCCGGGCTAATGGTGCGAAACCCGTTAAAACGGGTTGTCAGGCGCTCCTAGTCCTCTTAAGAGGACTTCCCTCCATTAGCCCGCACTTTCAGTGCAGGGCGGGTTCAAGTACTCGCTCCAAGATTTGTTAGTCAACCAGCCCTACACCCCACACCCATATTCACCGAGCTGTGGCTTAACCCAACCTATAGCCCTTATAAGCGGCATGTTGCCATCAGTAACCACGCAAAAAAAAGAGTGGGTAGACGCTCTACTCACTCTTTTAGTATTTATACAAGACTGTCAGCAAATGCTACAGTAGCAGGCTTGCTAAGAGCGGAATTACTTGCCCAAATCTTGATAGTTGGTGCCGTCGCAGGAAGGACCAGTCAAGGAGTTGAGCGTGACACCAGACAAGGTGGTTGCGCCTGGTTTTGCAGTTTGGCAAAGAACAGCCAGGGTCGTTGCTTCACCCGTTGTAGCACCTGTGGTGAAACCGGTGCTTACGCCACCAAGGTGTGCTCTCAAGGTGTTGGTGAATTTGGGGTTGGAAACGTTCTTCACGCCAGAGCTGGTGGGAGAGTCGATCTGGTAGGTGTAGTTGGTGGTGTCGGTTTTGATACCAAGACCCAGGAGGCTAACATCGCTACCGAAGGTGTTTTTCTCCAGGTAGTAAGCCTGCTGTGAACGGTTCATGGAACCAACGTACTGCTTGGACTCCGACTCTTTTGCCTTGTTTGCCTGGTTCAAGAAGGAAGGCAGTGCGATTGCAGACAGAATACCGATGATGATGATGACAACCAGCAGTTCAATCAGGGTGAAGCCTTTTTCTTGCTTCTTGGCGATCATGTGTTGCAGGAACTTAGCTTTGAAATCAGACTTCATGAGAGGGTCTCCTTTTAGGTGCGGGGTATGTGGTTCTAACTCCTGAACGTAACGTACCCCTCTCTCCCTGCTTTCATATCACTCTGCTCTAAAAAAAGTTTGCGTTTGCGTTTGCGAGCCGTTGCGAAAATGTCTCTAACCCGCACAGGGAAAGACTTATAGCCAAGAGAAAATTTGTCAAAATGAGGAACTTTTAGGGCAACCGTCACCCTGGCAAGCTTTTTCTCTTGTCAAATTTTGTGCGATCGCGCCTGTTTGGGCAATATGGAAGCGTAGCGGTTTCCTTTTTGATGGGTGCCGCTTCTACGATCGCCGCTTTGCCCCGCCATCCCTAACGCATCATGGACATTCAACGGTTCGTTGCCCACCTCGCCTCTTCCCAGGACTCTACCCCCTTAAGCCCGGTCGAACAGCTAATCCATACGGCTGTTGGCTGTATGGCACCGGGAGACGTGTATTGCGAAGTCGGCGGTCTGCCGGGAACGAACCTGATGGCAGCATTGCGGCACCACCCAGACTGTATGGCGTATGCGGTTGAGGAGGACGATCGGTTTGGTAGTAAGCGTGCGGCGATCGCACAACTCACCGAGCAGTTAGCGGCGGCTGGCATGGAGGAGCAGGTCTTTTTTTGCGATCAGCCCTTTGAGGCGTTTTTTCACGATCTGCGGGAAATGGCGACCGACGATCGCCTTGGGGTCTATGTCTATAACGGCAAGAGCGATTATCGATCGGTCATTTTGGGGCTAATGCTGGCGGCTCCATTTCTAGCTGAGCAGGCGTTGATCGTGGTCAGTCAAGGGCATCTCAGGACGGTGCGACAGGCAACGTGGGATTTTTTAGCCGCCTATGCTCAGGCAGCTTTACAGCTTGATGGGTTGGCTCAACAGGCTGCGATAGAGGGAGATCATCAGTTCCTGGTGCTCAGCTGGGATGCGGAGAAACCAGCCGATACGACGTGCGACTGGCATACCTACCGCGATCGTGAGGTGCTAGATGCCATCTATCGGTTGCCTGTGTATCCCAAAATCAATTTAGAAACATTACGGCAAGAAGCGGTAGATCTCCATGTGAAAGGTCAGCTTTCTGAGGCAGAGGAAAAGTACCGAACGTTGCTACAGTTTGAGCCTCAAAATGCAGAGATCTGGCTGAATTTAGGGATGCTTTACTATCTGGCTGAAAACGATGCAGCGGTGGTTGAGGCAGTCCAGCAGTCTCTAGCACTTAACCCTCATACTGCACTAGCGCATTACATTCATGGGCTGGCATTGGAGCGCATGACTCATCTTGATGACGCGATCGCAGCCTTTCAACAAGCAATCGCGCTAGATAAACATCACGTTGAAACGCTCAATCATCTGGGCAATCTGTTGCTTCAAAAAGGTGACTCTAAGCAAGCAGAAGCGTTGTATCAACGGGCGATCGCGCTACAGCCAAAGGACTTTACCGGGCATCTGGGTCTGGGCAATGCGCTCATGGCACAAGAGCAGGCGGAACCTGCGATCGCCACCTATCATCAAGCCTTGAAACTAAAGCAACGCGATCCGGAGATTTTGTGGAAACTGGGTGAAGCCTATACCGCAGCGAATGATAGCGCAACCGCGCAGAACTATTTTGCCTATGCTTACAACCGAGATGGTAATCCTGAAGCCGCGATCGGAGCCTTTCAAGCCTTCTTTGCAACGGGACAGACCGGAACTGTGCAGGACTATCTCACGTTGGCAGATTGTTATCAACTTTGTGGGCAAATGGAAGCCGCGATCGACTGCCTTCATGCAGCAGCAAACTTGAAACCAGATGATTTATTCTTAGCTGCTTTACCGCACTTGCTTCTGCCATTGCTTTACCAAACGACAGAGGAAATAGCAGCATATGGGCAACGGTTTAAGCAAGGATTAAGCAATCTTTACCATCAGGTTGAACTAGCAGAAGCGCAGCAGAAATCAATTGATTTCAGCAATATTTCTTGCTTGAGATTATTTTATTTGGCGTTTCAGGCGATCGACGTGCGAGAGCCACAGTCACTCTATGGGCAAATGCTCCAGCGTGCGATGCAGGCATACCAACCTGATTGGATGCAGCCGCTCTCAATGCCCTCTGTAAGCAACGCAGGAAAGAGCAAGGCAGGCAAAATTCGGATTGGCTATCTGGCAGATTCGATTGGCACCAATAGTATGTCGCTGTGGACGTTTGGCTGGCTCAAAAACCACGATCGCAGTCAGTTTGAAATCTACTGTTACAACACAGGTTCAGCGATCGATCGACGCACTGAGCAATTCAAAGCGTTGAGCGATGTTTATCATTACATTCCCAACGATTTGCAGGGGGTTTGTCAGCAAATTCTGGCGGATGATTTGCATGTGCTGGTTTTTCTGGCGATCGGGGTACATACACCCACCGCCATGACGGGCTGCTTCCGATTAGCGCCTGTGCAGTGTGCAGCCTGGGGGCATCCGGTTACGTCTGGTTTGTCAACGATCGATTATTTCTTGTCAAGTGAATTGATGGAGCCAGCCAATGCTCAGGAACACTACACCGAGCAACTCATTCGGCTACCTAACTTAGGCATTAGCTATCCCCAGCCCTCAATTCCTGCACCCACAAAAACGCGGACTGCATTTGGATTAAAAGCCGATGCAATCCTTTATGTTTCCTGCCAGTTAATCATCAAATATTTGCCCCAACACGATTATTTGTTTGTCAAAATTGCGCGACAGGTGCCGCAAGCCCAGTTCGTTTTTATCGTGCGATCGACGATGACGAATCGATCGAGTCCAACCCTGGAGCGTCAGTTTCGGGAACGGCTCCAGCGATCGTTCGCAGCGGCAGGATTGAACAGTGCCGATTACTGTGTTTTTTTGCCCGGTCAGAATTGGCAAGACTATACGAGCCTACTGTTGGATGCTGACGCATTTCTCGATACGCCTGGGTTTTCGGGTGGGCACACTACCTTTGATGCGATCGCCTGCAATTTGCCCGTTGTCACCCATGCGGGAGAATTTATGCGTGGTCGCCAGTCCAGCGGGATGCTAACCATGCTGGGTGTACCGGAAACCGTTGCCCACACGGAAACTGAATATGTTGACATCGCAGCGCGACTGGGACTGGAGCCAGATTGGAAACGGGCGATCGTCCAGCGCATGAGTGAACGGCATTCGTTCCTCTTCGATGACACCGACTGTGTGAAAGGACTGGAGCAGTTTTACCAGAACGTCGTTGCTGATAGGTTGGCGCAACCCGTCAACGCGTTCATGATGCCAGCAGAGCAGCCTGCCACAAAGTTGATTCTGCACGTCGGCTGTGGTCAAGATGATCCCGGAGCGCTGCCAGAAGCCTTACGCCCACCCGAATGGCGGGAGATCAGGCTTGATCTGAATCCGGCGGTCAAGCCAGACATCATTGGTTCCATCACGGACATGAGCGCGGTTGCAAATGAGTCAGTTGATGCGGTTTTTTCGTCACACAACCTGGAGCATCTCTACGCCCATGAAGTGCCGATCGCCCTTGCGGAGTTTTATCGGGTACTGAAACCGGGCGGCTTTGCGCTCATCACGCTCCCCGATATTCAAGCGGTGGCTGAGTACGTTGCCCAGGGCAAGTTAGAAGACATTCTCTATGTGTCGCCCGAAGGTCCGATCGCCGCGATCGATATTCTCTACGGGCAGAGATCGGCGATCGCGGATGGCAACCATTTTATGGCTCACCGGACGGCATTTACAGCAGAGAGCCTGCAAGCAAAACTGCAACAGGCTGGGTTTAAACACATTGAAAGCCACAAAGATCAGTTAAATCTCTGGCAACGGGGCTACAAGTAGGTAGCTGAGCCATACCCCGCTGTCATCGCCTAGAGGTGCTAGGTTGAGTGAAACATTTCGTTGCGATCGCTCCCATGTCTCTACCATCGATTCAGATTGCCACGGCTGTTGCCCGCACTAATTTAGCCGCAATTCTTTACGACTTAGATGGCACCCTGGTCAACACCGACCCGCTGCACTTTCAGGTGTGGCAAGCCATGCTGCAAGCGTTTGGGCTAGAGATTGATGAGCCCTTTTACCAGACTAAAATTAGCGGGCGGTTAAATCCGGCGATCGTGCAAGATTTGCTGCCGCACCTGTCGATCGCTGAACAGCAAACATTCATTGCTCAGAAAGAAGCCCAGTTCCGGGAACAGGCTCCTCAACTGACCCCATTAGCAGGGCTGGGAGAGATCATTCAATGGGCAAAAGAGCAGGGCATGAAGCAGGGAGTTGTCACCAATGCCCCACCTGAAAATGTGCATCACGTCTTGAAAGCGCTGCACCTCGAAAGCACATTTGATCAGGTCGTGATTGCTGATGAACTTGGCGTTGGCAAGCCCGATCCAGCACCCTACCTCCATGCGCTCAAAATGTTTGATGTGATACCGGAACATGCGATCGCGTTTGAAGACTCGCCCTCTGGTATGCGCTCTGCCGTCAGCGCAGGCATTCCCACGGTGGGGATCGCTTCTACCCACGACGCTCAAACGCTCTACTCACTAGGAGCCACGCTAGTCGTCCCTGATTTTGCCGCACCTGAACTGTGGGCACTACTAACACCTAAGACCGTTTGAGTATCCGTGTCATTGAAGCTAACTGCCTAATACGTCCTCGCCAAAAAGTTTAAACAGAGCGCAATTCAGCAGGGGCTAGAGCGATCGTCAGCTAGTTGGGGAATATTTAACAGTGCTGGTAGTCAGCAACTCCGTCGAATCGGTGATGCGAGTAACCGGAACACTGCAAACCTTCACCCCAACAACTAAGGTATGAAACTAGCAAGCGCTTTATTCTTATGTTTGTTATTAGCAGGTTGTGCTAACAAAACGCCGGGGAATGCTTCTAAGCCGAGTCATTCTAAACCCGTTTCTGAAGCGAACTACGCTACAAATACAGTTACATTCCCTAGCCTTGGGTCAGTCAAAAAACTTCAAGCTGGTGTGCTTTTCTATGAAGTTATTTTGCCTAGAAAGCAACCAACAAAGCTATGGGTTTATTTACCTGAACATCCAACCAGAAAAAAGCTGCCGTGCGTGATGATTGCGCCCGCAGGAAGCAGGTTGATCGATGGGATGAACTTAGCGGCATCTGACCAGGCTGAGCATCTTCCTTATGTTCGGGCAGGATTTGCGGTCGTCGCTTATGAAATTGACGGTGCTTTGTCAAATAACGCCAGCGATCAAGAGACGATAGAAGCCATTAAAGCCTATCAAGCGGCTGAGGCTGGACTTGTGAATGCACGCTTGGCGATCGATTATGTCTTTGCAAAAATCCCACAAATAGATACTAAGCAACTCTATACGGCTGGTCATAGTTCGGCTGCAACCCTTTCTCTATTGGTTGCTGAGCATGAGCCAAGAGTAAGGGCAAGTATAGCCTATGCACCCGCGACCAATGTGGTTGATAGGCTCGGTGAACCTTTCATCACGTCTATGTCGAAACTCATTCCTGATTTCCGCGAATTCATCACACGCAGTTCACCGCATACTGAATTGCAAAAGCTAACGCATCCACTTTTTATCTTTCAAGCTGAAGATGATTCCGTTATTCCCATCTCAAAGAATCTTGACTTTATTGAACGGGTGAAAAAAGTCAATTCGTCTGTGACATTTGTCCATGTGAAAAAGGGCGATCACTACGATGCCATGATCCAAAAAGGAATCCCACAAGCAATTCAATGGCTGAAAAATCTCAAATAAGCGCTTTTGTCGCAAAGCTAAGGCTTTGTAAGAGCTAGCGAAACCAAACCATTTAGCAGGTGGCCCAGGACGTTATACAGGTCCCACAGCAAGGGTAAAGGTTATTTCTAAACTAGCGCCCGGAGCGAGATGAAGGAGTCGATCGCCCGTATTCATGGCATTGCGTCCGGCTGTCCAGGGTTCCAGGCAGTAAAATGGCTTGCCCTTGACTGTCCAGAAGACCATGATGGAGAACTCATCATCTTGAGTCAGGGTGAGCCGCAAGCCTTGAGCGCGATCGGTCACACTTGCCGTTTGGCTGGATAGCTCGGTAAACGCTACGTCGATTTCCTCCTGCTCGAAGTCAAAAATCCCATTAAAAGGGCGCGTATTTTTTGTGGGTTGGTCTAGCAGGTGGGTGGCTGGAATCTCCACCTCTAGCTGCGTTTTGTCTAACACCGAGAAATAAGGATGAAAGCCAGCGCTGAATGGCATGGGTACATCCGAATGGTTTTCATACCGTTGATGAACCGTGAGCGTGTTGCCATCCAGCGTATAGGTGAAGAAAAGCTTGAAGTCAAAGGGATATACAGCGCGAGTCTGGTCGTTGCTGGTGAGCGAGAGGGTGAGGCTACCGCGATCGCCCGTCGCCTGATCTATCACTTCCCAGGGCAATTCGCGGGCAAAGCCGTGCTGCTTCAGCGTGTAGCTCTGCCCATTGTAGGTGTAGGTATTGTCTGGCAAATTGCCACAAATGGGAAACAGAACGGGAATGCCACCTCGCACCGTGAGTGTTGGATCAGTCAGGCGGGCTTCGTCCAGGTAGAAAATTTCCTGCCCCTGCACGCGCCAGCGAGTGACAATGCCACCCCGTTCTGGAATGATTTGTAGTGATGTGTTGGTAGTCGGGTTTGAGAGTGTATACGCTTTGTACTGACCTTGTTCAACCGCGATCGCAAACATCTATTTACCTCACCATGCCATCGCTGCCAATAATGACACATCGGGAATCAGTTCTGCACCCACATGCTCTGAGGCAGTCCAACTTGTACGACGCTGAGGATGTCTGTTTGTTACAGGCTGCGCGTTTGTCTTGGGCGAAGACGGGTGAGAGACCTTGACTGCTGCCGACGCTGGGCTAACAGAGGGCACATAACTCAACACCCGATCGCTGGGTCGAGCGGAATGATCAGTTGGAGCATTCTCCACTGGAGCAGGTTCCGGTTGAGTGGGTTCCGTTGCAGGCACCATTGGGTCAGACGAGGGACTGGTGCTCTGAACAGGCGTATCAGGCTGTACCGCATCCAGGGGTGTTCGGCTCGGTGACGTAATAAACGAATCCGTTGGATTGGCAAAGCCGGTCTGCTTTTGCTTCTGCACAGAAGCTGGTTGCACACTCTCTTGCGCTTCAGGGGCAGGGCTTGCGGTTTCAGTCGGCAGAGGCGCTACAGGTGCTGCCTCTGGACTGGTGATGACACCAGAAGGCTGAGTTGATGGCTCGATAGCAGTGGCAGCAGTTGTCGAGCTTTCTGGACGCGCATCCAACGCAACAGGCGATCGCATCGGTTTCTGAAAGCCACTGGAAAGATCAGCAATATGATTTAGGATTTGGGCACCGCGATCGCTCGCAACCCTGGGCTGGTAGCCTCGTACTTCCACGGGTACAAATTCCACCTTCATCTGCTTGTTTTTGAGGGCAACCTTCAAAATCGCGGTGTCGTAATCGCTGCGTGGATTGCCACCGAAGATGAAATTGCCCATTGAGTAGGCGATCGGGCGACCTTTGTAGATTTCGGCTCCCTGCAACACATGAGGATGGTGCCCGACGACGACATCTGCACCCTGGTCGATCGTATAGTGAGCTAGATTCACCTGCCAGTCGGCGGGATGGATTGCCAGTTCTTCGCCCCAGTGGTAGTTCACAATCACCCAATCAACCTGACTACGCACGGCTTTAATGTCTTCTGCAATGCGCTGTTCGTCTGCGTAGTTGGTGCCTGCCCTGGTTTCGCCAGCACTCTCAAAATCAGCCCCGTAGTAGCCAAAGTAAGCGACCCGCTGACCTTTCACGTCAATAATTTCGGGACGACGCGCTTCCTTCACGTCTCGTCCTGCACCAACGCGTTCAATCCCTGCCTTGTCAAGCGTTTCCAGGGTATCCAGAAGACCCTGCTCCTGATAATCCATCGCGTGGTTGTTTGCCAGGTTAACTAAGCTGATACCGCCACTGGTCAACACTTTCACCGCATCCGGATTCGCTTTGAAGTTAAACTTTTTGTCGGGAAGCGGGGTTGTTGCATGCGTCATCGGATTTTCCAGGTTCACCATGCCCAGATCCGCCTTACGGTATTCGTCCATGTTGGCGAAGGTGCGCTCATAGTCTTGCCCGATCGCATCGGCAAAATGGTCAGAGAGGGTGACATCCCCTGCAAACGCCAGCGTCACCGTGGGGTCGTTGGGGTCAGGCACTTGATCGTGCTTAACCACTGACACGGTTTCTAACGCAGCCTGCACTGTGGTAGGGCGAAGCGAGGGAGTGGGGCTAGGAGGTGCTTTAGGACCTGAAGACGAGGCGATCGCATTCGTTTGGTCAGAGGGCGCTTTCGAGAAGCCCAGCATACAGCCGAACACAAACGCAAAAATCGGTGGTCCGCTAATGAGCATCGAACGCATCGTTTTGAGCTGCGATCGCTGTTGCGCGGTGTGGCGTAGTTGAGTCCGGAGTTGCTGCGATCGCTGCTTTCGGGCACGGCGCGCTGGCGAAATCACCCGCACGCTTTGCTCCCAAAGTACAGCCTGCTCTTGCATCGGCTTGCCAGCAATGCGAATACCTTCGATTTGGGCAGAGTTGAGCGTCCAGATCCGGTGGCAGATAAAACGAATCAGTTGGCTACGGGCTTCTTCTGGTAAATCTGGCTGCTCTGGTGATAGAGGCAGTTCTACCAGCACCTTCAAGCAGCCTGGACGGATACCACCTACATGAGCGCGAATACCATGTGGCATTAGTACGTGGTTCAGCCAGTGCGCGATCGCCTGAAAATTTCCTGCCCGCGCCAATTCCACCAACGATGGCTGACGAAAATTATCTGTATAAACCATAAATATCCAACCTCACTCTCTGCCGCATCACACCTCAACCAACAGCCCTCTACCGTAGCTTCAGTAAGAGCTGCCATCACTATTAGTTCATTAATACTCTATAATCTTCAGTTTTCGGCACAAAGTTACAGCCAAAACGCCTAAATCTTAAGGATTGTCTAACGTAAGGCTTTTTCAGTTCCGAAGCGATGTAGTAACAGACAACAGTTAGTAAAACGACTCCCTACTCCCCACTCCCTACTCCCCACTCCCTACCTTCTGCCGTCTGCCTCCTGCCGTCTGCCTCTCTTCCTCTAACAACCAACAACCAACAACCAACAACTTCCTTTGCCGTCTGCTGTCAAAATCCCTTACCTCTGCCAAGCACCGTCAATTCATTGCAGAATGAAGGCAGTTACTCTCACAACTCTTAGAAAAATCTGACATGGCTATACTGCCCGCTCACCTCAAAGATGTGCTGTCTGATCTGATGGCACGCTACCGATCGCGCGTAGACTACCTGGCAGTACGCCTGGAAGCGGCAGAAGGGGCAGATATTTTTTTGCGCGGCGACAAAACGGAAACCCTGACCGAAGGCATCTCGATCGGTGGACAGGTGAGAGCTTGCCACAAAGGTGGATGGGGGTTTGCCAGCTTTAACCAGCTTGCCACGTTGAGCGATCGCATTGAAGAGGCGATCGTCGCGGCTCGTCTGGTTGGCGAAGAAGAAACCCTGCTGGCACCCATTACGCCGATTCAGGCAACTTGCACGCTGCCCCTCACAGGCACCGATCCGCGCCAAATTCCCCTGGCTCAGAAAAAAGCGCTCTGTCAGCACTACAGCGATATTCTGCGTAGCGTCAGCCCCCAAATTGCTACCGTGTCAGTGCGTTACGGCGACAGCGCTCAGCACGTCATTCTAGCAACCTCCGAAGGCACGCTGCTGGAACAATCCTGGGTGGACATGGAAATGCGGTTTGCAGCAACCGCTCGTAACGGGGAAACCGTGCAAACCGGGCGCGAAACCACTGGCTCTCGCAAAGCCTATGAAGATCTATTGGGCTTAGATACTCAGGTTCGTCATGCTGCCCAACGAGCGGTTGATTCGCTAGCACTACCCTCTGTGCGGGGCAATACTTACACGGTCGTAATTGACCCCATTCTCACCGGGCTATTTGTCCATGAATCCTTTGGGCACTTGTCTGAAGCCGACATGACCTACGAAAACCCGGATTTGATGGAGGTCATGAGCCTTGGTCGGCAATTTGGACCCTCTGATCTACAAATTTTTGATGGAGCCGCTCCCGAAGGACATCGTGGCAGCTATTTCTACGACGATGAAGGCACGCCAGCCACTACCACCCAGTTGATGAAGGATGGTGTGCTAGTGGGGCGGCTACACTCCCGCGAAACCGCAGGCAAGCTTGGCGAGACGGCGACGGGCAATGCGCGCTGTCTAAATTACCACTACCCCCCGATCGTCCGCATGACCAACACCTGGATCGAACGAGGCAAAACGCCTGTTGCCGACCTGTATAGCGGGATTCAGGAGGGGGTTTACGCTCGTAACTGGTTAGGCGGCATGACCAATGGCGAAATGTTTACCTTTACAGCCGGTGAAGCCTGGATGATTCGCAATGGTAAAATCGCCGAGCCAGTCCGGGATGTGACGCTATCGGGCAACGCGTTTAAAACGCTGGGCGATATTGAAGCGATCGGCGACGATTTCTTTTGGGATGAATCTGGCGGCTGTGGCAAAGGTGGGCAAAGCGGCTTACCTGTTGGCTGTGGCGGACCTAGCTTACGCATTCGCAATGTTGTTGTCGGTGGAGAAGCCTTAGAAGAGTGAGGCAGGAAAGTCCTTTAGCGGCAGTTCATGCCTTCGTTACGATGCAGGTTGAGTCATCAAGACAGGCATTACGCATTCTGACCAAAACCTCGGAGGCTTAAGCGACTATATTGGTTACAATGCATGATGCTTGGTTCAAACCTCCGAGGTTTGCGTAAGTCCTCAGTGCAAATTAAAGACAGGAGGAACGCGATCGACAAAAGTTGTGCCGGTCTTCTAAGGCGTGTCATCAATTAGCTCCGAAACCTTGCAATATCAGCAGTGTCACGCCCGTCCCACCACACCAGGCTAGGGGCTGGCACCCTTGCTGCAAGCAATGTGTAGTATTAATTGATGACAGCCTCTAGCTTCACCGTCTACTCTTCAGTGGGGTCTTCAGTCGAAGGCGGCAAGCGTCCGCGCCGTTTTCGAGCTTCCATCGCACGCTCTAGCACGTCCAGTAGACCAGGGGCTTCTTCTTGTAGCTTCAGCAGCAACCGTTCGCCTTCAGCGACATCGCCTGGATCTTCGCCCGTTTCCATCACGGTTTGCAGTCGAGGGAGCGCGATTTCATCTACCAGTTCCACCAAACTGAACAGGCAGCGATTGAACTGCCGCTCTGTCAGCGTGGCATCCTCTAACGGAAATTCAATAATGGCGCGAATTTCACCATCGGATGGGTCATACTCCCATTGCAGCATTTTGGTCTCCCAGGAAATGCACAGCATTGCTTGCAGAATAGCGGCTTTGTGAGGATGGTTGTTCACCCCAGAAAGCACTCGTGGTGCAAACAGCTCAAAGAATTCACCATCTTCCTCAAGCTGAATCACAATCAGAAATTCTTGAATATTTTCGGCATACACGCCTGTGAGAATGCGGCATTCATCTTCGTCAAGCTTATACTTCCATCCTTTGTTATCCAGATAGCCAGCAATCTGTTGCAGCGTCGCGCCCATAAAAAAGTCTCGCTAAAGCTCTGAAAGCACTTGGCGTTTCAGGTGACTGATTGTGAATTTAGGCTCAGGTAAGGCATTACCCTTAGCGGTTTACCCTCAACCAATTATCGTCTAAGTTCAACCGAAAGCAGAACCATTGTGGTGTCTCCATGGATCAACCTCTGGTTGATCGATCGCCCACCATCTTCTCTGCTTCAGACTCTCACATTACCCACGAGGAGCAGTTAGCCGGATTGGCTGTCGCGCCAGTCCAGCATCTACTTGCTGAAAAAGATGGTCTAACGTCGAAGTGTTATCTAGCACCAGATCAGCATGAGCAGCCTTCTTTTGAATCGACATTTGGCTACCAATGCGAAGACGAGCCTGCTGAGCGCTGAGGCGATCGCGCTTGACCAGGCGTTCCATTTGTTTCTCTTTAGGGCAGCGCACCACCCAGGTCTCAGTCACCAAATCAGTCATACGCGCTTCAAACAGCAACGGAATGACCAGCACCACAATCAGCGGTTGTGTATCTTTCATCGACAATGCCTGGATGGCTTGGATTAAGCGATCGCGGACATGGGGATGAATCTGTTGCTCCAACCACAAGCGCTCTGGCGGACTGCTAAAAACAATATCGCCCAACCGATGACGATCGAGCGTACCATCCGGCAGCAGCAGCCCAGAACCATACCGTTCTGCAATTTCTGTCAGCACAGGTGACCCAGGCTCAACAGCTTCACGCGCATGTATATCAGCGTCTAGAACGGGCAATTTGTGGCTCGTTGCTAAGTAGTTAGAAACGGTCGTCTTGCCCATTCCAATACCACCCGTCAGGCCGATGATGCGATGGAAAGGATGTGACTGACTGCGAGTGTTCATAGTAGACACCTGAAAATTTTGAGGTGATCTGCCAGCAAGAATGTTCTGGGTCAAGCGGCGAGAATTACGAGAGTAGAGTCGTTAAGAAGGCAGTTTTGGTAGAAGAGGAACTCGTAGAAGCTTCGAGATAACCCTGGAGCAACTGTCACTGACGCAATGTCTTGATTTTGCCAGTTTTTGAGATGACGCACCAAAATTTGGCAAAATGAGCGATCGATGCAAGGATGCCTCTTAACGTCTAAGAGCGTCTAAAACTAGAGATTGTTGCCGTTTTAAACTCATCCAATCTGGACGATGATACTCAAAGCACCCATCAACACTGTTGCATGAGTCCTCAACGATGCTCAAGTCAGGCTAAACATTTCGGTTTACCAGTCTAGAAGCCCAGTCTAGAAGCAAAGCCCAAATCAGTCCCCCTAAACAGGTAATCTTCATTGTTGACCTGAGACGACGTGCAAAAAGGAAGAGCGACCCCTACAATAAAGAGCAGCACTGTGCTCAATCAATAGTCCAGCGGAGTCTTATGTCATGCTGCTAAAGTCAACCACTCGCCATATCCATATTTTTACCGCTGCCGTTGAAAATAATGAGTTAGTCCCCAGCGACAGCGTGCTGACTCTAGACATCGATCCAGACAATGAGTTCAACTGGAGTGAAGAATCCCTGCAAAAGGTGTACCGCAAGTTTGATGAATTGGTTGAATCCTATGGCGGAGCAGATCTGACCGACTACAACATTCGTCGCATTGGCTCTGACTTAGAGCATTTTGTGCGATCGCTCCTCCAAAAAGGTGATATCTCCTACAACCTCAGCAGCCGCGTTTTGAACTACAGCATGGGTTTACCACGCGTCGTTGCCAGCGAAAATTAGTTAGTTTTGAGCGATCGTTAAGTTTTTCCCATTCAAGATCACGATCAACGGTCGTGCCATTGCACTCACCACAAACGATCAGCGTTTAAGTGAAATAGGTTTACTAGCAACAACTAATTACATAAGTTAGGCTTGCAAAGCGTGCAGTCGGCGCGATCGTGCCTCTCATTTTTCATCTGGGAAGAGTTAACAGCAAAGGCTTGCTTTAGATTTTTTAATAAAAACTCTCATCAAATCAGTCTACCGTAACAATTGGTGGCTTTTGATGCGGTTACATTGCACCAGCCGATCGTACGTCATTCATCGCCTAGTCAACGCACCACCCCGTCAACGTTAGATTTAGAAGATTTAGCATGAGCAGTAATTTAGCAGCAAAGCTACGTGAGGGCACGAAAAAGTCTCACTCAATGGCTGAAAATGTCGGGTTTGTCAAATGTTTCTTAAAAGGAGTAGTTGAGAAAAACTCCTACCGCAAGCTGGTATCCAATCTCTACTTTGTCTACTCAGCCATGGAAGAAGAGATGGATCAGCATCAGCACCATCCCATTCTCTCCAAAATCTATTTTCCAGAGCTAAACCGCAAGGCAGCGTTAGAGAAAGATCTGTACTACTACTACGGCAGCAACTGGCGAGAGCAAATCACTCCCTCCCCAGCGGCTGAAGCTTACGTACAGCGCATTCACGAGATCTCTAAAACAGATCCCGAACTGCTGGTCGCTCACTCCTATACTCGCTATCTCGGCGACCTCTCCGGTGGTCAAATTCTGAAAGGGATTGCCCAGCGCGGCATGAACCTCACAGACGGCAACGGCACAGCTTTCTATGAGTTCAATAACATTCCCGATGAGAAGCAGTTTAAGGCAACCTATCGTCAGGCAATGAACGACCTGCCCATTGACGATGCCACCGCCGATCGCATCGTGGACGAAGCCAATGCAGCCTTTGGCATGAACATGAAGCTGTTCCAGGAGCTAGAAGGAAATCTGATCAAGGCGATCGGCTCCATGCTGTTCAACACCTTGACCCGCCGCCGCACTCGTGGCAGCACCGAATTGGCAACCGCTGATTAATGGCATCTGGTTACATCATCTTCCATCTCTAACGTCTCCCCTCGAATCCTGAGGGCTTGGTGGTTAAAGCGCTATCAAGTCTTCAGGATTCACAGTTTGTAAAGATGAGGCAGAAGACATCACTCTCCCTCATCCCCCTTTCTCCCTGCCCCCTTTCTCCCTCTGCTCCCCCGCCCTCCTCTCCCCTCCCCTCTCCCCACATGGCAGCAAAAATTCCCGTCACCATCATCACAGGCTTTCTTGGCAGCGGCAAAACAACGCTCATCCGTCACTTGCTTCAGAACAATCAAGGCAGACGCATTGCCGTTCTGGTGAACGAATTTGGCGAACTGGGTATTGATGGCGATTTGCTGCGGTCGTGCCAGGTGTGCGACGACGAACCTTCTGCTGGAGTCACACCTTCACCTGAGCGCCTGCTCAATATTGTGGAGTTAACCAATGGCTGTCTCTGCTGCACGGTACAGGAAGAATTTTTACCCGTCATGCTAGAGCTACTCAAGCGTCGAGACAGCCTGGACTGCATTCTCATTGAAACGTCTGGGTTAGCGCTCCCCAAGCCGTTAGTCAAAGCGTTTCGCTGGCACGAGCTGAGCCATGCAGTAACGGTAGACGGCGTGATCACAGTTGTCGATTGTGAAGCCGTTTCAACAGGCACGATCGCCACTGACCTCCAGGCACTAGAAGCCCAGCGTCAAGCCGATCCCAATCTGGATCATGAGACTCCCATCCAGGAGTTGTTTGAAGATCAACTCGCCTGTGCGGATCTGGTTATTCTTAATAAAGCCGATCTGGTGGATGCCCAAACTCAAGCGCAGGTTGAACAACTCGTTCAGCAAGAGTTGCCCAGAGCCGTCAAAATTATCTCCAGCCAGCATGGACAGCTTGATTCCAATCTTCTGCTGGGTTTTCAAGCTGCCGTAGAAGAGCATTTAAGCTCCCGACCGAGCCATCATGATGAGGAGGAAGACCACGATCACGATGAGGAGATTACATCTGCCCATGTGGTATTCGATCGCGCCTTCGATCCCGCCCTTCTAAGACGGCAACTCGAAGCCCTGGTGCAAGAGCAAGAAATCTACCGTATTAAAGGGTTTGTTGCCGTACCGCAGAAACCCATGCGTCTTGTGATGCAGGGCGTTGGCAAGCGCTTTGACCAATTTTACGATCGCCCCTGGCGTGCCGAAGAACCACAACAAACTCGTCTTGTCTTCATTGGTCGCGCATTAGATGCGGCTCAGATCAAAACTCAGCTAGCCGCGTTACCCGCTTAAAAAGAGTGAAGTCGGAAAGATCATCAGTATCAACTTTTGTCCTGCGTCTCTCTCCTGAGACCCCACCCTTTCTAAAGGGCTTCTCCACAGACATCAACCAGGTAGCACATGGAGCGAAACCGTAAGCCCACTAACTGATCGTAAAGTGGATTGAGCTTGCAGAGTGGAGGAATGTGAGCCAATTTGCGACCCAGGACAATGATGTCTCGCTCAAACGGGCATTGACCAGGAATCGCCTTGTACAAAAGTTTGGCGATCGTGGGATTGTTGACGGAGACGTTATCAAGCCACTGGCGGACAGGCTGCAACACATCAAGGCGAAGGGGGTGGGATGTGGTGGTCTGCCCAGCGTGCAAATTGGTATGAAAGAGTAGGTCTGAATCAGACATGGTGTGACTCCCTGTTGTCTGTATGGTCTCAAGCATCAACGCAACCTTTAGAAGCTTTGATGCGGTGACTACTTGATTGTTCCTCATTACAAGATACAAATCAGGATCGTTTTTTCCGTAAAGCTAAGAATAGCTCTGTAAGATCTCTGATGAATTTCCAATGAATTTGGTGGGCAGAGATGAGATGGCTTAACACCAATCACGACGGCTTTGAGCAGAGAATAACGCCATAAAACCTCAATATTTAGAGTAGGGTTGAGATTAAAATAAACTTGCTCAAGACAATGATCTTCGACAACGGTAATCACCTCCAGGCATCCGTATCACAGGCTACAGAAAATCACTGTATAGGCTTCTAAGCAAGGCTTTCAAACCTCAGCGATGTCAAACAGTAAACCAGATGAGCGGAACAAACCTGCTAATTAAACTGTCATGACTATTATTAGCAAAGCTCAGGTGCGATCGTTTCTATCAAAAACATAATTCCTGACTGGCACGATTGGGAAGTCTCGCATAAAACCAATTTCTTATCACTTTGATTGCTACCGCAAATCAATCTGTGCGGTTTGCAGTTTGCAGACTGTGATTTTAATCACAATTCGGGACTGATGGCGATCGACATTTTGTGTTCAACACGACATGAAGTTTTGATACACTCAATGTGCGATTGTTTTGGGTGCATCAATGACTAAAGACGTTCATCTACACCGTCCGGATATCGAACAGATGGTAAGTCGCATTAGGGCTTGCGGAAGAATTAGCCGCAAAGATCAGCAGCAGTTTATGTCCGCACTGTTATCTCAAAAGACCATCAGTCAGACAGAGCAAGCGTTGATTAATCAAGTGTTTGAGCTACTACGGTCTGGGCGTTTACGGGTTGTAGACTGAATCTAGAAGCCCAAATCCGTAGCGACCCGATGAGCGCAGGCAAACCCCGAAAAGGCAACCGCGTTCAGCCCTTGTCCTGGAAACGTACTGTCTCCCACGCAGTAAAGCCCGGAGATACTGGTGCGGTTGAAGGGCATCCCCAGCAGACCTGCTAATTTGCGTCGAGGAATGGGACCATAGGTGCCATCATCACGACCCAGAAAGCGCCGATGGGTACGTGGAGTGCCAATTTCCTGGTAATCCACGTAGGCAGAGAGGTTTGGAAAGATGCGCTCCAGTCGCTGGATCAGATGAGCAGCGGCATCTTTTTTGCGAGTTTCGTACTCGGTAGGGGTGAGGTGTTGCCAGGACTCGATCCAACTGGGCGTAAAGGTATGGATGATGTGATGACCGGGCGGCGCTAAGGTCGGATCAAGCAGGGTTGGAATGGAGACGAAAATGGTGCCTTCAGCAGTTTCCATTTGTCCCCAGTCTTCGAGCAAAATGTGATGGCATTCAGTTCCTGCTGGCAATGCATCTGCTTTGACTCCTAAATGGAGGCTCAGGAAGCTAGGCGATTTTTGATAGCGTCGTTGCCATCTGTGTTCGGTAGGCGGCATCGCTTCGGCTGGAATCAGCTTCTCAAAGGTATCCCAGCGGGTTGCGTTTGAGATGATTCGTTTCGCGTAATAAACCTTGCCAGACGCTAACTCAACCCCCACAGCGCGTCCGTTGTTTTGCAGAATTTTGGTGACTCTAGCTTTGTACTGAATCTGCCCACCGCATTTTTCTAACCCTTCGACCAATTTCTGCGCGATCTGCCCTACCCCTCCTTTGGGATAGTTGATCCCGCCATAATGTCGATCGCTAAAGACCATGCCCGCGTTAATCATGGGAGTGCGATCGGCAGGCACAACCGACCAGCAGTAGCACTCCATATCAATAAATTTCAGCAACGCTGGGTCATGAATGTAGCGACGGGCAATGTCTCCAGCGTTTTGCGGCAGATACTTTACCAGTCCCAAACAGGCTAGAGGGTGCTGAAAGAAGACTCGCATGAGGTAACGCGGCTCTTCTAGCGACAGCAATTCCATCGCGTTAAGGCAGTTAAAGACACGCCAACATTCATCGTAGAAGCGTCGAATGCCGATCGCTTCGTGGGGAAAACATGCAATCAACTCTTGCAAAAAATTCTCATAGTCCCGATGTACCTTTAGCTCCAGATCATCAGGCAGATGGTAATGAATCTGCACAGGATCGGGAATGGTTTCCAGGCTGACCTTTACGGCTTGCAACGCACGGGTGAGCAAATTAGTCGTGCCTTGCTGACCAAAACCGAAAATCATGGAAGCGCCTACATCAAAGCGGTAGCCCTGCCGCTCAAAATAACCCGCACTGCCACCGGGAATGAGATACCGCTCCAGCACTAAAACGCTGGCTCCCTTGGCTACCAACTGAGTAGCGGTCACCAGTCCACCAATACCCGAACCAATGACGATCGCGTCAAACTCGGTACTAGTTGATGATGGGAGGGGCGATCGCGTTAAGGCAGATGTTTCAGCAGACTGGGAAGATAAAGACATGAAAGCCACACAGACAAGACTTTCACCAGTTTATCGGAGTTCACGACTTCTGTAGGGACGTTACATGTAACGTCCCTACGAATCGCCATCTTGCGTTCAATGCAGGCAAATAATCGCACAGTGACCAGGCAACTGTAGCGCCAAAGAAAAAGGGACTGGTCTTTGATGGCTGACCAATCCCTCTGCCGATCCTTCAGAGAGGAGAACACTAAAACAACTATAGCTTATTGAGAATTTATGTCAACTCTAGAGTATCAGCCAAAACGAGCTTGCCGCTGGTACAACTGGCATAAACATAAAAAGGAATCGCCGTTTGCAGGACGTAGCGGGTTAAGTCCTGAAGGAACCAAACCAAGATGTAGTAAGAGAGTATGATAGGTCAGATTTAGACCCTTTTCGGTTCACGACTTCCCCCATTCTGATCTCCTGAAAGCTATGACTCTCCAACTGCGCGTCTACGTCCCACCCCATCCACTCATCCAACATTGGTTGGCGGTAGCTCGCGATGTATCAACCCCTTCCACGCTGTTCCGTAGTGCCATGTCCGAACTCGGTCGCTGGTTAACCTATGAAGCCATTCGTGATTGGTTGCCCATTCAAGAAACCAGCATCGATACACCCTTAGCACCCTGCCCAGTGACCTTTATTGATCCGACCGTTCCGGTAGTCGTGATGCCCATTTTACGAGCGGGGCTGGCGTTATTGGATGGTGCCCAGTCCTTATTGCCACTGGCATCGATTTACCATATTGGCTTTGTGAGAGATGAAGCAACCCTGGAGCCAAGTTGTTATCTCAACAAATTGCCAGAGAAGTTTGCGCCGCAGACCCGTGTTTTAATTACGGAGCCGATGTTAGCAACGGGTGGAACCAGCATTGCAGCGATGGCAGAATTGACCCAGCGAGGAGTCGATCCAGCCCTGGTACGCATCATTTCGGTTGTTGTAGCGCCAACCGCGTTACAAAAGCTGAGTGCGGCATATCCAAGCCTCAACATCTATGCCGCCGCGATCGATGAAGGGCTAAACGCACAGGGCTTTATCGTGCCGGGATTGGGGGATGCAGGCGATCGCACGTTTGGTACATGAGATGCTAACCTAAAGCCTTAGCAGCCCTGTTTCGGCAGTTTGAAATTTCGCAGTCTGAAAGCGTAGCGATACACTGGGGAAAGACACTGAGGAAGACAGAGCAACCATTGATTCGACAATGCAAGTGATTTCAACGATACAAGCGAGAGTTTGATCAGCAATGAGCCAGCAAGACAATTTTGCAAGTGGGTTTTTCTTGGGCGCTGTTTTTGGCAGCATCGTGGGCGGTACATTGGGTGCCGTTGTTGCGGCTAGAGTCCTCAATCCCCAATCTGAGGAACCATTGTTAAATGACAGTCAGGCTGATCCTCGCCTGAGTCAGAAGCCAAAGCGTCGATCGCTCAAGACTGCAAATGGTCAAGCCGATATGGAAGCCTCTCGCCGCAGCCTGGAAGATAAAATCGCCCAGCTTAACGATGCGATCGATGACGTTCGCCAACAGCTTGGGGGAGTCAACGGGGCAGAATCTGGGGGGCGATCGACGTTCAAAGATTCCTAAAGCTGTTGCCTGAGAGTGCCA
This sequence comes from Lyngbya sp. HA4199-MV5, assembly GCA_019359375.1. Taxonomy (GTDB): domain Bacteria; phylum Cyanobacteriota; class Cyanobacteriia; order Leptolyngbyales; family Leptolyngbyaceae; genus Stenomitos. Next base: position 6,400 of record JAHHHL010000028.1, on the reverse strand, counting down.
GTCAGATTGAAATGGTATTCAAAGCGAAATGATAAACTAACCTGAACACTCGAAAGCCACTAATATTCGTTAGATTAGTCTAGTCTAGGTGCTGATGAACTTCGCCGTTTAAGGAAGCAATACCGTATGAGTTCTCTGATTCCTCTCCTGTTTCAAACAATCGTAACGTTCATTAATATCTACACCGCTCTGCTGTTTATTCGCATTCTTTTGAGCTGGTTTCCCAACATCAACTGGTTTGACCCACCCTTTTCGATTTTGAGTCAGTTGACAGACCCCTATCTCAATATCTTTCGGTCAATTATTCCGCCCCTAGGTGGACTCGACTTTTCTCCCATCCTGGCGCTGCTGCTGCTGCAAGTGGTGCAGTCTGCGGTCTTGCCTTCTGTCGCACAACTACTGGTAAGCGTTCAAGCGGGTTTGCCCATGTAAGCCTGGAGGCTCATGCCGTTTGACATCAGCAAGTAGGAGCAGTGAGCTCGTCAACGGCAGTCATGGCTAACGACGCACCGTGCCTGTGAAACCCGCTGCCTTAAACTGCTCTAGTTTGAGTGGGGTTGGCTGACTCGCAGGCACCGAAATCCTCAGCTCAAACGTGCCAAGCCCCGGCGGTACTTCGTCAATTGCGCCCAGGCGAGTGCGGTTTTGCATCACTGAATCATTGTTTGCGTCGTAGATACGACCAAAAATATCGGCGTTCACCACAGGCTTACCCGATTTGTTTTCGGTTTTTCCCGTAATGAGGAAGCAGTTTGGAAAAATGCTGGCAACTTCGCCAGTCGTGGGCACATCGGCGCGTTCGACTGGACATTCGTGATACGCCAGATCAAACAGCCTGATTTGAGTTAATGCCAGAGCAGGTGGTGTGCTCCAGGTAGTCAACAGCCACAGAAACCCTGTAGCAAGAATGGTCGCAACAACTCGGAAGGGCATAGGTTGTGGATAGCGAGACAACGTGGATGACTTAGAGGCAGCACTCAGAAGCCACTCTCCAGCTTAGCCTGAATCGAAGGCAAATAGGCTCGAAGACGCTTTGGGAAACTTTTGTCATAATAAGACATCAATTTTCGACGATCGCTCCACCTAAAAGCCGCTCTGACAGCAAAATATTCTGACTCACGATCCCCTGAACGTTTAGCTTTCTGCCTAAACTCTAAGCATCAGTGCATGACCCCCTCTGAGATAGAAGCAGCCCTAAGCGCGGCATTCGACCAGTGTGAAGCCGCTCTGCACCCACTCAGTGATCGCCAAAAGCATACCTTGCTACAAGCGATGCGGTCGGCGATGGAGTTTGAGTTGGACAGCAAGCAACAGGAGGGCGATCGCCCAATCACTCCTGCTCCACTCGCGGATGAAGCTGACGCAAACAATCCGATAGGGCAACTGTCGGCTGAGGAACGGCAGACGTTTTTAGCCTTCGTCGCCTTGCAAGAACGCCAAAATCAGCCCTGGAAAGTGACGTTACTGAATGATTGGTTGAGCGGTAGAAGCTCTGGCGCTGTGCAATTTATCCGTGAACGCTACGGACTGCAATGGGTAGAGCAGATTACGCCCATGCATCTCGCACGCTACATTAACTTAGAGTGCGACGATCTGGTAAAGCTGAAAGTGGGCGATCGCATTGAGGTCACGAACGGGCTGTGGGAGTGGGTACAAGAGACAGGTCCTTGTAGCCGAGAGTGGTTTCCCTGCACCGTCGTTAACGTCAAGCCAGCGTCTAAGCCTCATACCGCTGACTCACCTCAAAGCGAAACCGTAGCTGAAGCACCAGAGAATGACGACACTAGCTGTATGATTCGCTTTGAAGACGGGACGGAATATGAAATCCAGGGCATCTATGACTGGAATCGCCCTAATTGGCGCTGGTTAGAACGGTGAGGAGAGAGGAGAGAGGGGTGAGGAGTGGGTTAGCTTTTACAAGGCAAGCCTAATGTCAGCGAGGGAGCGCACAGTAGGAAGCTCAAGTCCTCTGCACGCTCTGTGATGTGCCAGTGGAAGCTTTGCTGTTCCACAGGCGTTTCAACCGTTTTGCTCCAGTCGTTAAATCTTTGACCGATCGGTCAAAATTTCGTAGCCGTCTTCCGTGACTAGAACAGTATGCTCAAACTGGGCAGAAAGGGCGTTGTCAACCGTTACGGCTGTCCAGCGATCGGCAAGAGTTCGCGTAAATCGTGATCCCGCATTAAGGATGGGTTCGATTGCCAGGGTCATGCCTGCCCGTAGTTTGACGTTTGGCATACTGTGGGTACGGAAATTGAAGACAGACGGTTCTTCGTGCAGATTGCGCCCAACTCCATGTCCCGTGAAGTCTTCGACTACGGTGAAACCATTTGACTTGACGTGATCTTCAATCGCGCCTGCCAGATCCAGCAGATGAGCACCTGCTTTGACTTGCTCAATGCCTTTGTAGAGCGCTTCTTCAGCCACGCGGATTAGTCGTGCAGCGTCGGGGGTGACGCGACCAACCGCGATCGTGATGCAAGAATCGCCGTGAAACCCCTGGTAGTAGGCTCCTGTATCCACCTTCAGGACATCACCAGTGCGAATGACTTTCTTGCGGCTGGGAATCCCGTGTACCACTTCATGGTTGATCGACGAGCAAATCGAGGCGGGAAAGTTGTGATAGCCCTTAAAGCTGGGGGTGGCATCCATCTCACGAATCCGCTTTTCGGCATGAGCATCCAGATCTGCTGTCGTCATGCCCGGTTCAACCAACTCCGAAATCTCCTTCAGCACGGTGGCAACGATGCGGGATGCCTGCCGCATGATCTCCACTTCACGGGATGACTTTAGCTCAATGCCACGGCGCTGATTGCTCGGTGAGGGTAGAGCAGGTTTGTTTAGCAGTTGACTAAAAATATTCATGCGATCGCAACAGAATGGGAGGCAAAACCAAGGCTTCGTTTGTGGTCAGCGACACTAACATCTGTATGCCTGACCTCTTTCTAAGGTAACTCAAATTGTCTGTCTAAATGGTATTGATTTAACGTCACTAGCAAGCGATCACCACATGCCAGGAGAGGGCGCATTTAGAAACTGAGAGCCAGCCGTAGCGGCAACCAGAGGGCGACCTGGAAGTCCCCGTGTCTCCGTGTCTCCACATCTCCGCGTCAGCCTCTTCCCCACCTGTGAAATGCCGCTGCCATCTTACTTTTTAGATGCCGCTGTATCTCCTGGACCTGCGGTGACAACGACAACACGATCGGGTCGTACCAGCGTCTTGATCGCCTGGTTAACCTGTGCCAGGGTGATGGCATTGATCTTGTTGGTGTACTCACGGATTTCGTCGGTACCTAAGCCATATACCGTATCCATCAAAATCGTGTCGGCGAGATTTTCTGGATCTGCCAGTTCGACTGGGTAGATGCTTGTCAGCGATCGCTTGGCTGACGCAACTTCGGCTTCGGTCACTCCCTCCCGAAACTGCTTCATGAGGCTAAGCGTACTGGCGATCGCTTTGTCGGCATCCTCTGGAGCGGTTTGCATGGTAATCAGAAACGGTCCAGAGGTGATCCCGGCTTGAAAGCCGCTGTAGATACCATACGTTAGTCCCTGGCGATCGCGGATTTCAGTCCCCAACCGACTGGACAGAGTATCGCCGCCTAAAATCTGGTTCATCACCAGCGCTGTGTAGAACTGAGGATCTTTGCGATCGATGCCGTTGTAGCCGATGAACGTAATGGACTGGGTTTTACCAGGCAACACCGGGTTCACGCGTTTTACCGTAGGTGGCAGAGGCACGTTTGGGAACTCCAGCGTCACATCCTGGGTTGGGTCTTGCCAGGAACCAAGCTCCTGATTTAACAGGGCACGGACTTGAGTAGTATCAAAATCGCCGACAAGAGAAAGTACTGTGCTATCGGGGTGATAGTGCTGTTTGTAGAACTGCTCGACATCAGCGCGGCTAATCTTTTTCAGACTGGCCTCTGTTGGAAAAGTATGGAACGGATGCTGTTCAGGGTAAATGGTTTGCTGAAAGGTGCGCCGTGCCAGCCGAGAGGGCGTATCAAGTTCCAGCTTCAGACTGGTGAGTGCCCGTTGGCGGCTTAAGTTCAGTTCGTCTTCGGGGAAGCTGGCGTTTTGCACCACATCACCCAGCACGCGGATGAGCGTTGGCAGGTCTGCCGACAATGCGTTTCCTCCGATCGTGACCCCCTCTCGACCAGCGCTAAAGCCCAAACTAGCGCCCCGGTTTTCGAGCGTTTTGGCGATCGCCAACGCGTCGTTCGTTTTTGTGCCGTTCATCACGTTTGCAGCCGTCAAGCTTGCTAGCCCAGCGGTATCTGCTTTGTCAAAGGCTGTCCCTGCTTTGATGTACCCACTGAGCGTAATGGTTGGCGTGCTGCGATCGGGCAACAGCAAAACGCTCAGACCATTGGCTAAATTCAGCTTTTCAGGCAATGCTTGCGCTATTTTCTGACCACCTGAAGTCGGTTTTGGCAAATATTTCGCCACTTCAGCAGGGTCAACAGGCGCACCGGGGCTAAAGTTTTCCGTAGTTTGCGAGAAGTTACCGGAGCTAGTGCCTGGTTTGCCGTTCAATTGAGTCGGCTCAAAGAACCCAACTGTCCGCTTTGTTGGCGTGAGGTAGGTTTTTGCCACTCGCTGCACATCGGCTGGCGACACGCTGGCAATGGCAACCCGAAGGCGATCGCTAAACTGATAATCGCCTGTAGCGGTCTGGTCATCACCCAACTGCTGTGCCTGACTGGTAATGTCCCGATTTTGCAAGGCAACCGACGCTTTAAACTGAGCCTTGGCACGATCTAATTCTTCCTGGGTCACGCTCTGGTCTCGCAGATCAGCCAGCGTTTTCTGAAGCACGGTATCAATCTGCGACAGTTCCTTTCCTGGGGCGGCGGTGACGGAAAGTTCGTACCAGCCAGCACCAATCAGATTTGCCGCATAACCACTGGCATCGCTTGCCAACCCAGACTCTACGAGCGCCTGGTAGAGCCGAGAACTGCGCCCTCCGGTCAAGATATAGTCCATGATCTGCAATGCGGGTACATCAGGATGGCTCACCGCTGGCAGGGGATAGACTTCGTTGAGTAACGCTGCACTGCCTGGTTCTTTCAGCACGATCGGCTGTTTAGTGACACTGGTGGCAGCAGCGACTGGAATTGTCGTCTTAGAGTCTGGCAGTGGGTCAGTGCTTTTAGCCACTTTGCCAAACGTCTCCTTAACCGCTGCCAGGGTTTGATCCGTCTTAAAATTCCCCACAATGACCAGCGTGGCATTGTCTGGTCGGTAGAACTTGCGGTAGTAGTCTCGTACCTGCTGCACTGTAAACTTCTGCACATCCGCCTTCGTGCCCCCAACAGGTAGCCCGTAGGGACTACTTGGGAAAGCGGTCTTCATCACCGATCGCCCCAAACGGTAGCTAGGATTGTTCTCGTAGCCCTGCAATTCTGAAATCACCACGCGCTTTTCGCTGGTAAGCTGCTTTTCATCAATCAGCGCATTTCGCATGCGATCGGCTTCCAATACCAGCAGAGCTTTCAGCTTGTCTTGCTCAACCGTGCCAAAGTAAGCGGTTTCGTCGTAGCTCGTAAAGGCATTGGACTCACTGCCCAAGGCGCTAAAGAACCGCCCAAACTGAATGGGGCGAGCCTTGGTTCCTTTGAACATGAGATGTTCTAGCTGGTGAGCAATACCGTTGATCCCAGGAGTTTCGTTGCGCGACCCCACTCGATACCAGACTTGAACCGTAACCACCGGAGCGGTGTTCACTTCTTTTGTGAGAACAGTCAGTCCATTCTCTAAAACCGTTTTGCGGACAGTGGCGGAAAGCGCATCCGCAGGTAAGTCAACCGATGGTTGAGTCAACGACGGACTAGCCTGAGCCGTGATGGTGCCAGATACCGTCTGACCGATTGCAGGCATCTTAGATAAAAGCACGCTTCCCAGGCAAAGACTAAACAAGAGACTGGGGATCGCATAACGGCGGAGAAAGTTAGAAAGAGGCATACGTGTGCAGGCAGTTCTCTACAAAAATAGGGTGGCAAGCAGAGCGAAGTGACTTTGCCTACTTCCAATCTAATTCATTCATCGTGGCAATGAAGTGACAGCCCTATGAAGGGGAGCCAGAAACAGCTAACCGCAATGCCTGAATGTACCTGAGCATAGCCACTCACAAAGTACCAACCACTAAGAAGCTTTCTGAGCAAGATATTACCCCTGTACGGGCTTAGCATTCGGCAGATCACCTCTGACCATCGTGAGAGTCTTTGTCCGAATGCCAAGCCCCTACGGTTTGCGGGTATTAGTTTTTTTACTGGAGTTTAGACTAACGGCACGTGGGAACGGCTCAACTCCTTGCAAGAAGTGAGTGAGATGGCAGGAACAACGCCATCAGCGATTAAGCAGACTTCTTGTTATCCACTTTAGGGTTGCGAAA
>JAHHHL010000027.1 GCA_019359375.1 Lyngbya sp. HA4199-MV5 | reverse complement strand
TGGTCAGCGCATCAAACTAGCCGGAGCGCAAGGGCAAAAAGATAATGTGCCGCAGGTGCTCAAGCATCGCTGTGCCTATCTCAATGGGCAGTTCTCAAAATGAGTCTTGCAAGATTGGGATGCTCTCGTAGAATTTACCAGAATGACTACTAAAACTAATTAATTTTTGAATAAGTTTTTCCTTCAAATCTAACTCGATTTCTTTACGTCCTAACCACAGTAGAAAAGCTTCTTTCCAATGTTGTTCAAAAATACGATATGTATCTTTTCCCTTACGGTTTTTCGTAGGTTTATCTTGATGATCACGAGGTAGGAAATCATCCCAATCATTGATCGAAAATGCTGCAAAATATTCCTGAAATGTGGGGTGAAAGAATGTATAGACTTTTTCTGAAGATTTGTCTGCATTCCTGGCAATCTGTAGCCAGCCAAGATTAAGCGCTAACCAGAACTCAGAACCGTCATCTTCAGGATCACCCAGTTCATTAAAAACTAAATTGTGGGATAGCCGAAATGGTGCTTCTTCCTCATCTAACGCACGACAAGCTAAACGTCCCAGGGCTTGGGTAAGCTTCTCTTGTTTAGCTTTGGTATTCGGAAAGAAAGCATAGTTCAGGTCTTTCTTCTTCCACTTAGTTTTATTCCATTTATAGAATTCATTAATGAACCGCCCATATAATTCAGCTTTCGTTGCTGGCAGGCTTTTGTGTTCATGCCATGTGGTGCAAAGCATCATTAACCGTAATGGGTTTCTGACAAGTTGCTGAAGCCGCCCATGTTCAGTTTTGGCTAATTCAGTTTTCAGTCGTTCGCCACTCGGCTGATTACTTTTGCGAAATCCACTTTTAATGAACTGTTCTACCTGGGCCGGATAGCAAAACTCTTTTGTACGATAGGTTTGAAAGTCTCTTAGAGCATTGATGTCTGCATCCCAAACGTTAATTCGGCAAGTCAGAACAATCGATGATTGGCTCAACCAACTCCCTAGCTGCTTGTGAATCTCTCGGAGTGCGATACCAGAGGAAGCAACCATTTCGTCAGCTCCATCCAGCAACAGCCATACTCTTTGATGGTTTAACTGGTTCAAAAAAACAGACTTAACTTCTTCAGTGACATTAGGAATCGCATCCTCCAGCCATACCTGTGTTAAGTAGTCCTTCAGACGTTGCAGTTCGCCACTCTTAATCAAGTCACCCAACGAGATCCAAATCGGTAAGCCGAGTCGTTGCTCTAGAATCCAGAGTGCAATGTGTTGTAGAAGTGTTGTCTTTCCTGCTCCGGGTTCTCCGATGATAGCAATGCGATCGCTTTCTCCCTGCCGTAAGACCTGTTCTCGAAACGCCTCATACTCAATCGGTGGCTTTTCCTCGTAACGCTCTAAGGAACGTGTTGGATGTACATCCTGGCTTAATCGGTCTGGTTCTTTCCGCTCAACTAGAGCCAGTGAGACAAAAATTTCGTCATCCAGCAAATCAAACTGCATCGCTTTTGAAGCAATTACTTCATTCGTGCTGAGCTTTTTCTGGTGATCGAGCATGCCTCGACACACTTGCTGCCAATTGATGTGATGATTTTTTCCAATTCCGTAACCTGCTTCAATCAACCATGCTGGAAGGCGTTTCCAATCGACCTCACTCTTACCTAGAAGAAGTTCAAGAATTTGTTCTTTAACACCCCTGGTTAAAGCAGTCTTGACGGTGCCTTTAGCAGCAAAGCATTGTTCTGCGATTTCCTCTTGATCTAAGCCGCACAGTATGCCCTTTAGATACTCCCAATTTTTAGGTGTAATTTTCCCCGTTCTTTCCAAGTCAGAACGAAGCCTATCCAGATCAAATCTTTGCCCAGCTTGCTCAAAAAGGGATGATTGTGGTGAGGGCGGTGACATCAGAAGCTTGAAATATTGAGAGGACAATGGGTTGGCTCAATGCTAACTGATTGCTAACAACTGTGAGGCGACTTCAAACGACGACTCCAGGTAAGTTAGTTCCATCGGCAAACAACATTCATAAAGGAATTCACCGATGGCTAGCTCTCTCATAGCTTCCAACTCTTCTGCTCCAAAAACTCAGCCTGTCCAGGTTGTGATTACGAATTCTGGCTCCATTGAACCTCCCTCTGCCTGGATGCGGTATGGCACCAGTCCAACTGAGATTATTTTGGTGACAGCAGTGGTGGTTGGAACGATCGCAAGTGTCATCGGAGCGATCGCGCTCTTGCTACAGGTTCTTGTACCCGTAATGCAAGCCAATTCATCTAAAAAAGGAAGTAAGCGGTTCATACAGCGATCGCCCTTTCCTCTAATTCTCTCCATCCTAATAGTCGAAGGGTGTAAACAAAGGTAAGCGCGATCGCCCCTTCAACTCAATAATCAAATGGCTCAACTGGATGCGATCGCTCTGTCCAGCTAACTGAGCCGTTGCCATCCTGAATCCAGCCGGGTCAAAAATTCCTTGCTCAAGGATTTCCTGATCGAACTCAGTTTGGCATGAAGAACGTAAGAGACGCTCAAGCCCCCGCTACAAAATCGCTACCGTCTGCTGGTGCATCTACAGCCACAGCAGCCATTTCAACCATTAATCAACCCTACATCAAGCGGTTTGAGGAAGCTGTGAAGACCCGTAATTGGCTCAATTTTTCAGAGTACGCACTACTTGTTGGCGCAGGCATTGGCTCATTGGCATCCGTCGCATCACAACAGATTTTATTTACAGCCGCACCTGTTTCGGCGTTGCTGCTCGTCAATTTGGTGAATCGGCGGCGGTTAGAAGAAACCACACTGGCGCATACTGACACCGCAGTGACGCGGCTAGACCAGAAACTCTCTGAGGATCTGAGTTCGTTGCGGCAGCAAATTCAGGTGTTGCCAAACTTTTTAGACCTCGCCAGTTTAAGGAAATCCGTCATACACGAAACGGCAGAGCATACGGCAGGTCTTACCCAGGATATTACTCAGCTTAAGCGCGAACTGGCGAAGCCCGAATGGCGGCTATTGGCACAAGAAGTCCGTCAGTTGCAGGTAAATTACACCGAGCTGGCGGATTCTGTAAATGCGGTAACGACCTACTTGGGGCGCTTGTGCACGATCGATCGTGTCGATGGCTTAGAAACCGCGCTCACCCAGCTCAAAGCCGAACTATCCAACCTGCGATCGAATCTTCAGAGCGTGAGTGAAGAGCAACGCAACAACAATCCTCGCGTTATGCAGGATCAAATCAATCACATCAATCGTCGCCTGAACACGCTGCCTACCCCGTTTGATGCGAGCTCACTCAAGCAAGATGTGGATTCGCTGGTGAAAGTGCTGGGCGAGATGGTGTCGCGGCGCGAGATGGCTCGGTTAATGGCACAGGTGGAGCAGATTAGCCAGCAGCAAGAATCGCTGGATCAATCCGTTACGCCGATCAAGATGGCGACGACCATTCTCAAGAAACAGTTGGATACGGTGACGGCGAAGCTAAACCTGAGTGAGGAAGGCTTTGGGGGCATTTTAGACGGTAGCTTGCTGCAACCTGATCCTTCCATCGTAGAAGGACTCAAAACCACTATCAGCGCTCTGGAACATCGTCTGAACCAGTTGCCGATCGCCACTGACCTGACCCATCTGCGATCGGACGTGCAGAGCATGGTCACGACTCAGGTGGGTCAACTTCAGCATCAGTTGGCTGGCATGCACCAGTTCACTCAAACATTAGAGCATCAGCAGAAGACCCTACGAGATTGGGTCAATCGGCTACCCCAGGTGTTGGATTCCTCAGCGCTCGAAAGTCAGGTGAAATACCTTTCCGCACGGGTGGAATGGGCTGAAAGCAACGCGGTGGATGTGGAAGCACAGGTCGATGCTGCCGTCAAAAGCCATCTTGAGGACTTCGCCCAGCAGCTTCAGGCGACAGGAACTCCTGCTTATGAGCTGGTGTTTGATGTGAAAGCCCAATCACAGCCGGGGAAAGCCACCACAGGCTACAGCCGCCGTTTGCTGGAGCAGGCATTAGACACGGCACAGGCGCGGCTGATTGTAGTGTATCCCTACCCCACGCAAACGCTGGATGCTGCGCTGATCCAAAAATTTAAGGAGTTTCTCGATCGCAACGGCTGTTTGGATCTGGGCTGGGGGCATTTGGGCGACATGAGCCAGGGCTATACGCCGCGATCGATCGATCGTCGTCGTTCCCTTGATCCCACCAAGAAAGGGTTTCTCCACAAAACGTTGCACCAGTTAACTCAACTGAAACGACAGTACCCCGCTCAGTTTCGCTTTAAGGTGCTGGGGACGGATGAAAACTTCTTGGTGTGCGATCGCAGCTACGCCGTGTTGGGTGCTGAGTCGGTTGCCACTGCCAGCGCTGTTTTTCCGCAAGCTGCCGTGGGTTTACGCACGACAGATGGTGATGTGATTCAAGGCTTAGTGGATCGATTTGACAATCCCGCTCTGGATGCAAAGGACGCGATCGCCTATTTTAACCGTGCGTCAACTCGCTACGATCTGGGCGATCGGCAGGGCGCGATCGCTGACTATACCGAAGTCATCCGCATTCGTTCGCAAGACGATGTGGCGTACAACAACCGTGGACTGGCGCGCTATGACCAAAACGATCGGCAGGGTGCGATGGCAGATTTTGGGCAAGCCATCCAGCACAATCCCGAAAACTATATGGCTCACTGCAATCGGGGCTTTGTGCGCTCCGAACAAGGCGACAAACTGGGTGCGATCGAAGACTATACCTATGCCATTCAAATCAACCCCGATTTTGCGACCGCCTATTTCTACCGGGGCTTGGCACGCACCCGTCTGCAAAACAAGCTGGGTGCCATTCAGGACTATTCCGAAGTGATTCGGCTCAATCCCAACGATGCGACGGCTTACTTCTATCGGGGGCTTGCCTGCGTCAAAATTGGGCATCGGCTGGATGCGATCGAAGATCTCGGTCATGCCGCACAACTTTTTTCTGAGCAAGGCGACACCGCTAACTATCAGCAAACCCTCAACACGCTCAACAAGCTCCACAAAACGCTGGCGATCGCCACCGCCAATCAACCTTTGGTGGCAAGTGAAGCCTGATGTTGTGTGTTCACCCCATTGGGTGAGCCTGCGTGATGAGGGCGATCAACCAGCGACTCAGTACGTTAGTAGGTATCCCATAGTCCTAAAGACTGTGTGATCTGTCCTCTTTCCCAGACTGAGTGCTGTGTCATGTGTGTGACCCTTGATCGATCGTTGGATAAACCCTTGCTACAAACTGGCTCAACGGATGTGCGGGTTATTGAGATTCAGAAACTGCTTGCCCATTGGAATTTGTATGCGGGTGCTGTTGATGGCATTTTTGGAGAGCAACTTGAGCAGGCGGTTAAAGTGTTTCAGCGACGCGTCTTTTTGCCAGAAACGGGCACTGTGGATGCGTTGACGTGGCGATCGCTCTATGCCGGGGCCCCGATCGAGATGCCAGTGCTGCAACGGGGTAGTACCGATCAGTCCGTCATTCTGCTTCAAAAAGCGTTGCAAGCAAGCGGGCAAACTGTGGCCTTAAATGGCATCTTTGACCATCAAACAGAAGTAGCTGTGCAACAGTTTCAACGACGACAAGGGTTGGTAGTAGATGGAGTCGTCGCCGCCTGCACTTGGCTGACATTGAGCAAGATTTCTCGCTAAAACAGATTCGGAACTGACGCAAACCTCGGAGGTTTTAACCAAAGATTCGGGTATCGCGACTCACTTTGGTTGCTGAGGATCGTGGATTGATTAACCTGAACCACTTCTCGTCTGTAGAGACGTTACATGTAACGTCCCTACAGAAAGAGTTACACCTGATTAAATTCGTGTTCCTGAGAGTTACAGGTTTGCTGATGCTTTTACCTGGCGGTGTAAAGTGTGCAGTGTAAGGTGTAAGGGTGCCATGCTTGTTTTCACCTGCCGTTTTGCCACATCCTTTCAGCATGATCATTAAACTGACCTACAGGCATTGCGTTGGCGTAGCGCTACTGGCAGGAGCCTTCATCGGCTGCTCTCGTCCAGCCTCCGATCTTGCCTCAACGGCGCTCAATTCACCGACGACCTCTCCAACGCCTGTTGCCTCTAGCCCGATCGCCACCATTAGTGAAATCCAAAACCTGCCCGTTTTTGTGCGTCTACTCAATGCGGCTCAAGAGCAAGCGGCGAAAGAAGGTATGGGGCTGCAAACTGGGGAAACCATTCGGACACAGGGAAAAGCACTGGCTCAGATTGATCTCAACAATGGCTTGGCGTTTCGACTGGCTGGGGATGCGGTGCTGACGCTCAAACCAGACAATCGGCTCAATCTCACATCAGGCGATATGATTACCTGGGTGCAACCCGGTAAAAAGCTACCAACCGAAATCGTGACTCCTGTGGCGATCGCGGGCATTCGTGGGACAACAGTGTTTGTCAAAATTCCGCAAGACCCTAAGGAAGGCGTACTGTTTTTTGCCTGGGAAGGGTCTGTGGCTGTGCGACTGCCGGGGCAAACCGAAGCGGTGCTGCTTAAAACAGCCGATGAGGTGCGGATCAAACCGGGCGATCGGGATGTGCGTCAAATTCGTCAACGGGTACGGCGCATGAGTCGGGCAGAATGGCGGCAAAAACGGCAGTCTGACCCACTGTTACGCAGCTTTAAAAAAGCAAAAATGTCTACATTGCCGATTATTGAAAAAATTAAACCGGGAGAGGCAACGCTACAACCCCTCCCCAAAGCACCCGCAGCAGTGAAAAAACAGGCTCACAAGAAGCAAGACGACAAGAAACAAGACGATAAGAAGCAAGACGGCGATCGCACGCAGGTCAAACGCGCAAAACAAATTCTAGATAAAGCAGATAAGGCAGACAAAGCAGATAAGAAACTACAAAAAACCAAGTTTGAGAATCGTCAGCAGAAGCAACCAGATGACGATCGCGCAGAAAGAGGCAACCGCGATCGCTCACTCTCAAAACCACCGAAACGCGATCGTCCTGATACTCCTAAACCCGAAGTTGCCAGAAAGTTTGAAGCTAAAAAAGAGCGGCACTCAGAGTCGGATGAACGCCATCATCCAAAACATGAATCAAAAGGGCGCGATCGAAAATCTGACCGGGATCATTAAAGACACACCCAGCACGTCATTGTTTACAACAATTCAAGGCAGATTGGTAAAACCAGCAGTGCTCATCATTCTGCTGCGTTCAAGCTTTTACGCTACATCGGCATTTTACGTACTCCAGTAAGCAAAAGCGGCGCGGATAGCGATAAACCACACGGTGATCGTTGCAACCAAGTAAAGGTAGAACCGCAGCATGATGCAATTAAACGTGCAGTGAACAATGCTATGCAACGTGCGGAAGATGACAAAAACCCATGCAGCATAGACGTAGATTCTATCGACCTGTTGTGTCATGAAAAGATAGAGTACCAGCGCATAGAAAAGGATGGGCATCTCAAAGAGATTCTTCAAATTATCAGACGGAGTGACTACCGTAGATGGCCAGGTTTGCACTGATGCCTTTGGTACTGCCAGGTCTTGTGGGCGAATCTTGTGGCTTTTGATATAGCTGATGCGACGAATATACATGTATACCCACACAACAAAAGTTAAAAAGATTGTTGCAAAGAAGGGTTCAAAGATTGCATTTTGCGACATCGTTTCTACCTCTTAAACGTGCTTAGCCTGGGCAGAAGTGGGTGATAGCTCGCGCCAGACTCGATGAACAAGGCTGGAAGAAATATAGAGGAGCGAAAAGCCAATCAACGGATGTAAAACGTTAAGATGTAACGGCGTTTGAAGGTGAATGCTGCAAAATTGTAAGCCAAGCAGCACGACCAAACTGATGGTAAGACGCTGAATTTGGGGTGAGTAGGCGGCGATGAATGACCATATCAATAATAGTATTGACAGCCCGCTGTAGCTTCGGACGAGCCATACATGCACCTGCCACCAGGCAGGATCAACAAAATAGGCAATGCCAACGGTTAACAATTGGGCAATTAAGCAGAGGTTAAACACTACTGAAGCTACGTAAAAGCTCACCAGCATCCAGCGTCTGGGAGCGGCATTACGATCGATTTCCACATTGATGGTCATATGCAAATGTTTGTTGAGACTAGAGATAATGTAAGTCGAGACAGCCAATCCTCCTAGACCTCGATCGGGTACACCTGGGCATCTTTTATGACACGTTCTTTGAAGCCTCTGCTGGAAGCCATTGACCAAACTCAACGGGAACAAGAGCTGCGATCGCATATTGCACCCCAGATTGGCACCTATTTTGGAGCAACGCGATCGGCGATTTTTTTCTTCGATCAATTGCCGTTGAATGATCCGAAGCTTCAGAAAATAGTAGACATGGGACTGTCGATCGAACGTAATCCCATTGCGCGCTATTTAGTCGAGCGTCATGCACCTGCTCACGAAGCCCTGGTAATGTCGCCAAGAACCTGGAAAATGATGTGTCCCCGTCCAGATCACTGGCACGTCATGGCTGGACCAATCATCGATCGTGGTCAGCTTGTGGGAGCGATCGGCTGCACTCGTGAGCAGTCAATGGGTGCCTTTAAGACACAAGATCTCACTGATTTGAGCGCGATTTGCTTACACGTATCGGTCTGCGTTTCAACCGTGCGGCTGCGGGTACAACCAATGCAAGCCGATCATCTGGCTGGCATGGTCTTGCCACAAAACCTGCCGCAAAACCTGGAAAGATTGCAGCACCAGCCCGTTCAAACCGAGTCAGCCTGGAACCGTTTAGCCGATCGTCTTACCGCCCGTGAATTGCAAATTGCTGCCTTAGTTGCTCTTGGGCGCACAAATGCCGAGATTGGCAAGGAATTGTGGATTACTGAAAACTCCGTGAAGCAAGCATTGAAACGCATGTTTCGCAAACTTGAGGTTTCATCGCGCGCAGAAATGGTGGCACAACTGGTAACTGCCCGTCAGTTGCCCATCATGATGGAGTAGCTGATTTATCGTCAACACAGACTTTAGAGGATGTCTGAGAAGTTTGATCAGCAGCGGCTGAGAACAACCTGGTTATACGGGTAGGGCTAACTCTGCCTGATTGGGAATCGCTGCTCCAGAGTAGACCAGACCTCGCTGCAAGTCCAGCGTGATGATGTCTCCATTGCGAATGGCAGAGGTGGCGTTTTTCACCCCGACGATCGCCGGAATGCCCAGCCGCAGACCGATCGCAGCCGCATGGCTGGTCAAGCTTCCTTCTTCGGCAATAATGCCCGCTGCTTTGCGAATGGCTTCAATCAGTTCAGCATCGGTATGCTGTGCAATCAAAATTTCACCAGGGCTGAAGTGATTGATATCGGCACTGGTGTGAATCACCCGTGCCCTGCCGCTGACTGTGCCCTGACCAATGCCAACGCCCTTCCCGCGCACGGTGGTCACCACTTCCACCTTAATCAAATCGGTCGAGCCAGAGACTCCTTGTAGCGTGCCAGCCGTCATCACGACCAGATCGCCCTCGCATAGAAGCTCTTTCTCCTGTGCCACGTTGAGTGCGGCGTGAAACGTTTGCCCTGTAGACGGTAGATCGAGCACCAGCAACGGCTTGACCCCCCATACGAGTTGAAGCTGTCGCGCTACATCCACATGCGGCGTAATGGCGAGAATGGGCTTGGTAGAGCGAAACTTAGAGACATTCCGTGCGGTGGCTCCGGTTTTCGTCAGGGTCATAATCGCCGCGGCATCAAGCTGATCGGCAATCTGGCTTACCGCGTGGCTGATGGCATTGGGAATCGATCGCCCCCGGTCTTCGATCGTCTGTTTCCAGTGTTCCTGCTCCATCCGCACGGCAATGCGCGCCATTGTTGCCACCGCTTCAACGGGATGCTTCCCCACAGCCGTTTCGTTGGAGAGCATGACCGCATCGGTGCCGTCGATGATGGCATTTGCCACGTCCGAAATTTCTGCACGCGTGGGGCGAGGGCTATGCACCATGCTGTCCAACATCTGAGTCGCCGTGATGACTGGAATACCCATGCGATTTGCGGTGGCGATGAGCCGCTTTTGCAGCACAGGAACATCTTCGGCGGGCAGTTCTACCCCCAAATCGCCCCGCGCCACCATCACCCCATCGCTAATGGAGAGAATGGACTCCATTTCTTCGATCGCTTCGTGCTTTTCAATCTTGACAATCACTGGAACGTTCTTACCCGCGCTGGCAATCAGTTCTTTGATTTCCAACACATCCTGCGGATTGCGAACAAAGCTTAGCGCCACCCAATCCACACCCTGATCCAGCCCAAAGGTGAGGTCTTTCCGATCTTTATCCGTGAGTGCCTTGATCGATAGGTACACCCCGGGAAAATTCACGCCCTTGTTGTTGGAGAGTGCGCCGCCGACCACCGTGACGCAGTGGAGTTCGCGAGCGGCTCGATCGACCTTTTCCACAAACATTTCCACCTTGCCGTCATCCAGCGAAATGACCGATCCTTCGGGCACCTCGTCTGCCAGCGGTTCGTAAGTAATGGAGCTAATGGTCTGGGTGCCTTCTAGAAGCTTGCTGGTGAGGGTGAAGCGATCGCCTTTGTTGAGAATAATCGACCCGTTCTCAAACCGCCCTAGCCGAATTTTGGGACCCTGCAAATCTTGCAAGATTCCCACAGGCTGATTCAACTCAAAGGAGGTTTGGCGGATCAGGCGAATACTGCGCTGGTGATCCTCATGCGTTCCGTGAGAGAAGTTGAGGCGTAAGGTGGTGGCACCAGCCTCAATCAGATCACGGAGAACCTCCGGGCTACTGGTGGCGGGACCAATGGTGGCAACAATCTTCGTTCGGCGTTGGGTATTCGGCAGCGGCATGAATCGTCGTCTTGAAGGAGTAAGCAGGGTGCCAGAGGCAAATCGATACGGGCGGCATCACTCAGTGCATCGACTAGCGTCAGTTTGCCGCATTGTATAGCGTCCATGCAAGGGTATGGGAGAAAGGAGTTGTTAACGGTTGGTTGTTGGTTGTTAGGGGAGTGATCCAGAGGTAACAGACGGCTACCACTCCTGGAGGGCGATCGCGGCTCCCTGCTTGAGGGCTTCGGGCACATCAGCACGGCTGCCCAGACCTTCAAGCCGTTGGCGGGCAGTGGATGCATCCAGAGCTTTGAGAGCGGCGATCGCATGGAGCCGTATACTCATTTCTTCATCCGCCAAAAGCTGGATCAGGGGTTCGATCGCGGTTGGTTGTCCTAAATTGCCCAGACCATTCGCGATCGCCTGCTTGAGTGTCGTCTGCTCTATTACCAGCGGGGTTGCCAAAGCATCGATCAAAATTTGAGCCGCCTGAGGCTTATCATCCAACGTTTCCCACCGACCGATGGCGATGAGGGTGCTGTGATAGAGCGGTAGCAAGGCTGGCTGGTTGAACAACCGCAACGCCCGACGCAAATAGTCCAGAGCCTTCACCGTGCCAAAGCGATGGAGTGCCCAAACAATTTCGGTTTGCAACGGCATTGGATTCTGCGGTGCTTTTAGAACGGCAAAAAGTGGGTCTGCTGCATCATCAATGCCTAAGCGCCCTAATGCGAGTGCGGCTTTCTGACAAACGGATGAGTCCCGATCGTGAAGACGCTCCAACAATAGTGGGACTAATTCGAGCTGAAACGTTGGATCGGTGCAAAAGCCCAGTTCTTCAACAGCAACTTGTCTGACCATTGCTTCCACATCTTGAAGTGCGTCTACCAGTACAGGCAAGATGCGGGGATCACGAAAGCTGCCCAGCGCGCCAAGCGCGATCGCCCGTACCGTAGGATTGGGATCATCCACCACGGTTAGAAGGGGATCGATCGTTTCTGATCGCCGGATCATCGCTAGCGATCGCACGGCAAAGAGGCGGGTATTGTCCTGTGCCAACATCGGTGTCAATGCTGCAATGACCGGACTGCCAATGGTTGCTAACGCTTCAGCCGCGATGCTCCTCAGTTCATCGTTGTCGGCGGTTTGTAATAGTTCGAGCAATGCCGTTATCACGTTGGGCTGACCGTAGCTGCCCAGCATCCGTGCCGCAAACCAACGCGCATCAGGATCAGCGTCATCATCCTGCATCAGGTCAATGAGGGGAACAATCGCCCGATCGCCAAACGCAGGGAGCAACTTCGCCACATCCCACCGCTCTTGAAAGTCGCCTGCTTCGAGGATAGCGATCGCCAGATCCAGGGCACGATCGACGGTGCGATCAGGAAGGTCTGTGATGGTGCGATCGACCAATAACTGCTGTAGGTGCTGGTGGAGCAAGCCCCAATTGCCTTGCTCAAATGCAGCCTCAGCTCGCTCTAGTACGTTTGACATGCATCCCAGCTTGCAGTTGCCTCATTTTGACACAATTCGTTTGGGTGCAATCCATTCTGGCAGAGTGGCTTTGCCCAAACGCGATCGCCGTCAACAAGCTGGCTATGATTCCCTACCGTTGCCTGAACCATCATTGTTCAGCGGCAGTCTAACGCCCTTAGAACTCTTAATGGATGGTGATTTGATGAAACGTTCGATCGCGACCACACTACTTTTAGGGACGTTCTTGGTTGGTGGCGTAACTGCTTGCTCTCAATCCAACTCGTCGGAACCATCGCAGGCAGGCACCATGCCGTCTGATGCGCCCCAGGGTGACAAGGCACCGTCGCCAGAACGCGCCCAGCGACGTGAAGCCATGCGGAAACAAATTGAAGCCGTGCTAACTCCAGAGCAGTCGCAGCAATTACAAACCAAGCTACAACAGGGCGTGAGAATGCGTGAGGCAATGGCAAGCCTCAACCTCACGCCCGAACAAAAGACCAAAATTCAGGACATTATGAAGGCTGCTCGCGCTCAACGACAGGGGCAAGCACCAGCCAGTTCATCGCAGTAAGCGTTTAGCTGTCGGTCATCCTTTGTAGGGACGTTACGTGTAACGGCCCTACAGATAACGTCCTTACAGATCACATCCCTACAGAACGGGGAAGGCTATTTCACAACGGCTGGGCGGGTAGCGGAAGGTCGGCGATCGATCACCTGATCCACCAACCCGTAGTCCTTCGCTTCCTCAGCAGACATAAAGAAGTCGCGTTCGGTGTCTTCTTGAATGCGCTCGATCGGTTGTCCGGTATGCTCTGCCAGCATTTCATTCAACCGCTGCTTGTGATACAGGATTTCTTTTGCCTGAATCTCAATATCGGTTGCTTGCCCCTGAGCGCCCCCCAGCGGTTGGTGAATCATAATCCGCGAGTGGGGCAGGCTCATGCGCTTGCCTTTTGTGCCCGCACTGAGCAGAAACGCGCCCATGCTAGCCGCCAACCCAACACAAATCGTCGAAACATCTGGGCGAATATGCCGCAGCGTGTCGTAAATCCCCATCCCTGCTGAAACAGAGCCTCCAGGAGAATTGATATACACATAGATATCTTTCTCTGGGTCTTCAGCATCCAAAAAGAGCAATTGAGCCACAACTAAGTTTGCAAGATCAGCATCAATCTGCTGCCCTAAGAAGACAATCCGCTCCCGCAGCAGCCGCGAGTAAATGTCAAAGGCGCGTTCGCCCCGACCAGATTGCTCGATGACGGTAGGAATCATGGCATTTGCCCTCGATCGGTTTTAATCATTCTACCGATTTAAAGGAGTGACGGGTGGGGGGTGAGAGGTAAGGAGTGAGGAGTGAGAAGAGTTTTGAGTTCAGCTATCAGCGGACTCCTTCGGAGAAGCAAGCTACAGCGGTCAACTATGAGCTTTTGAGCCTTCATCCCTCATCTCTCATCCCCACCTCCTGCCTTCTGCCTCCTGCCTTCTGCCTCCTGCCTTCTGCCTTCTGCCTCCTGCCTTCTGCCTCCTGCCTTCTGCCTCCCTACCTTTTGCCTTCTCCTCAAAATTTCTAAATTAAAAGTTTTCAGAGGATGAGAGATCCGTAGGCATACGCAGTATATTGACTCCAGTAGTCACCCACCCCCCGCAAATGACGAATTTGCCAAGCCCCGGTAGCGACCCCGGTTCAGGTTCTAACAGGCGCTCACGATCGCTGCTGAGGCGAATCGGTATTCCGTTGGGTCTTGTGACGTTAGCTGGCGTGGCGGGCGGTGCCTGGTATGGCTGGGTCTTTGTCAACGAAAAGCTGGCTCCGCTGGTCGAGTCCAACTTAACGGAATCGTTGAAGCGTCCGGTGAAACTGGGCAGGGTAGAGCGCTTTTCACTCACCAGTTTGCGCTTTGGTGCGTCGTCTGTACCCGCCACAGCAACCGATCCCGATCGCGCTACCGTGCAAGCCGTCGATGTCGCGTTCAACCCGATTCGGTTGCTGCTGACCCGCAATTTGAACCTGGACATTACGCTGGATAAGCCAGAGCTTTATCTTGAGCAGGCGGCAGACGGCACCTGGATCTCGGTACAGATTTCCGACGAGGAGAGCAAAGGTCCTGTTAGAACAGAACTGCAAGCAATCCGCTTCAAAGACGCTAGAGCCGTGCTGGTGGCAGCGGGTAAAACGGGTGGCAAGGCAGCTCCGGTCAATCTTTCGCAACTGAATGGCAGCGCTAACTTTTTTGACCAGAACCAACGCATTACCTATGAACTTGCCGGACGATCGGACACGGGCGGTAGTCTAAAGATCAACGGCGAAACCTTGCGATCGCCCTCACAAACAAACTTGCAGGTACAGGGGCAGAATTTCGCCCTGGCAGAGATCGATCGGCTCATCAAACTTCCAGTCAACTTGCCAGCGGGTCGGGCAAACGGCAATCTTGCGGTACAGATTCGCCCCAAGCAGAAAACTCCTTACATCACGGGGACTGCAACCTTTACGGGTACAACGCTGACGATTCCGAAAGTACCCTACGGATTCACCCAGGCGAAGGGCGGACTGCAACTCCAGGGCACGCTGCTGACACTGGAAAACACGGAAGCACTCTTTGGTAAGCGCAAAATCCCCCTACAGGCAAGCGGTAGACTGGATTTTGACCAGGGGTTTGATCTGACCGCACGCGTGAAACCTGTCACCATTGCAAAACTGCTGGATACCTTTCAATTAAAGCTACCCGTACCCGCATCCGGTGAAGTGCTGGCAGACCTCAAGGTGACGGGAACAACGCAGCAGCCTGTGATCACTGGCGTTGCTCGCAATACCAAACCAGGAAAGGTCGATCGTATTGACCTCAGCAAATACAGCGCTAAATTCCAACTGGCGACTGCCAATCAAACCTTGACCATCGCCGATGTACAGGCGACTCCAACAGCAGGTGGGCAAGTCACCGGATCGGGACGAGTCACACTCAAAAATCCAGTGCAACTGGCGTTTAGTGCTCAGGCAATTGGCATTCCGGGTGAGCCGATCGCCAGTGTCTATACCAATGGCAATGCGTCACCAGTGGCGATCGGGCGGGTGAATGCACAGGCGATCGTGACAGGCAGTGCGACCAGTCCCCGTACTTTTGTGCGCTGGCAGGCACCCGAAGCCCAGTATGCTGGCTCAGGCGAAATTCTGATTGCCAACGGCGTAACCACACTTCAGAACACGAACTTTGCCGTTGCAGGCGGCACGGTTAGCGCTCAGGCACGAGCCGCAGGAGGGCGCTGGCAGGCATTAGTCACAGGCTCCCAAGTGCAGCTCAGCCGCATTTCTACCGGATTGCGAGGTGTGTTTAACGGTGCGGTCTCTCTGACAGGATCGCTGACGAACGTTAATCTGGCTAGCGTGCGTGCTCAGGGACGGGCACGACTGTCGCAGGGAATTTCGGTCATTGCAGCACCACTGGACGCGCAGTTCGCCTGGGATGGACAAAAAGTGGTCTTGCAACGCGCCACGGCTCCAGGCTTTAGCGCCAACGGCAATATCTATGCCAGCGTGACAGGTACACCAACCATCACAGCCCTGGATCTGAACGTTCGCACGACGAACTACAGCTTGCAGGCGATCGCGCTTCCCATTCCCAAAAGCGTCGATTACTCCGGGCGGGTAGACTTTGCGGGACGGTTAACCGGAAATTTGACCAACCCCACCATTAACGGAGGCGTGACCTTGCGCCAGTTTGCCGTCAATGGTAATGCCTTCGAGTCGCCGTTGCGGGGTACGCTGCGGGTCGCAAATGGCGTGGCGTTAAATCTGGTCGGACGGCAAGACCGCATCGCGCTGTCGTTAGATTCAACGTATCAAATTAATACCTTTGACATTCGGCGCGGTCAGGCAGTGGCAACAGGCAGACGACGAGGCGATGTGCTGCTGGTCAACGCTGAAAAGTTCCCACTCGCGTTCCTGAATACGCCTGCAACGGCTGCGTTCTTTCCCCTCACAGGCGAACTCAATGGCAGTGTAGCAGTGAATCTTAGCCGTTTGCGATCGGGCGATTTGAGCCAGCTTAGCGCCAATGGACAGTTTACCCTGACGAATCCGACGATCGGCACCTACCGCGCCGATCAATTTGGTGGGCGGGTCAGCCTCTCGAATGGAGTGGCAAGCCTTTCTGGAGCCGAACTGCGCCGGGGGCAGAGCCTCTTTCAACTAAATGCCAGCGCCAAACTCACAGGTGCAGACCCCCAATTTCAAGCGCAGTTGAATGTGCCCCAGGGTCAGCTTCAAGATGTTTTAGAGTTGCTGCAATACTTCCAGTTGTCTGACTTTACGCGGGGTGCAGCGTTACCCGCTTACGGCACAGCCGCCGATCTGGAGACGGTGCCCGTACAGTTGGAAAGCACCCCCTTATTGACTCAGATTCGCCGCATCGCTGAAATTAAAGCCCTGAAAGCACAGAACGCTGCCCGTCAGCAGGCATCCCCCTTGCCTGAGTTGAGCGAACTCAAAGGGGCATTCAACGGCACTATTAGCGCGTCGGGATCGTTGCGATCGGGCATCAGTGCCAAATTTAACCTGCAAGGACAGGACTGGCAGTGGGGCAGTGCGTCTGCTAAGCAAGTGGTCGCAAGAGGCAGCTTTGAGAAGGGCATTGTGACGCTCTTACCGCTACGGTTTCAATCTGATCAGTCGCTGGTCACGTTTTCAGGACAGGTGGGGGGTGCAACGCAGTCGGGACAGTTCCGCATGGAGAATATTCCCGCCGATCGCCTGGTGGAACTCTTCAACCTGCCGCTCAATGTACAAGGCAACCTGAATGCCACAGCAACCATCACGGGCAGTCAAAATAACCCCCAAGTAGTCGGACTCTTGAGCCTGACGGATGGAGTCTTGAACGGCACCGACATTCAGCAGGCACAGGGCAACTTTGGCTATAGCAATGCCCGTCTCAATTTTGGTAGCCGACTGTTGATTAGCGGCAACGAACCGATTACCCTCACAGGCAGCATTCCACAAACGCTACCGTTTGCATCGGTCAAACCAGACAATGACCAGATTCGGCTAAATGTAAATGTCCGAAACGAGGGATTGGCGCTACTCAATTTACTCAATGACCAGGTGTCGTGGGTGGATGGCAGGGGACAGGTGAATGCAGAGGTGCAGGGTACGCTCCGACGACCGATCGCCACCGGAACTGCCAGCTTTGAAAATGCCACCATCCAGGCACGCGCCCTTCCTGAACCTTTGAAAGGCGTGACGGGCAAGATTCGGTTCGATCGCGATCGGCTGCGAGTCGATAACGTCACCGGACAGTTTACCCGTGGCAGTGTTACGGCGGCGGGTGTACTGCCCATCTTTGCAGCGTTGTCTCCGAATGATATCGATCGCCAAACGCCCCTGAATGTCAACCTGAATAAGGTCGGGATCAGTCTGAAAGGGCTGTACCAGGGTGGAGTCGATGGAGACGTTCAAGTAGTCGGGTCAGCACTCAATCCCATCATTGGTGGCACCATTCAACTCTCCAGAGGACAGGTGCTGCTCAGCAGCGCAGGGAGTGGCAACACAGAGACGAGTGGTGGCGCAGCGAGTGGGGCTGCCGCAGGCTCGACTGGCACCTTCGGCGGCAATAATGTCATTAGCTTCGACAATCTCAACATCACCCTGGGCAACGGCGTGCAGGTAGTGAGTGCCCCACTGCTGAGCTTTGTTGCCACAGGTGGTCTGACCATTAACGGACCCCTAGATGACTTGCGACCCAAAGGGCTGATTAGCCTCAAATCAGGTCAGGTCAACCTGTACACCACACAATTCACCCTGGCGCGCGGCTATCCCCAAACGGCTGAATTTGTCGAGAAACAGGGGCTTGATCCAAACCTGGACGTGCGCCTGATTGCCTCCGTCGCTGAAGTCACGAATAGTCGCCTACCCGCATCAGCGATTTCCTCCGAAATCAACGACTCAAGCCTCACAACGGCATCTGCCTACGGATCGCTGCAAACGGTGCGTATCCAGGCGCAGGTGCAGGGTCCTGCGAGCCAGTTGGCAAATAACCTCAAGCTCACCAGTAGCCCCAGCCGCAGAGAAGCCGAGATTGTGTCCCTTCTGGGTGCAAGTTTTGTCAGCACGTTAGGGCGAGGTGATACTGCTCTGGGCATTGCGAACCTGGCGGGTTCTGCCTTACTCAGCAACATTCAGGGAGTGATTGGCAACGCGCTGGGGCTGAGCGAGTTTCGACTCTTCCCCACGGTGACTCGTCCCGATCGCGCCCGTGATACCAGCAGTGGCGGTTCAACGCTCGGTTTGGGTGCAGAAGCGGCGATCGACATCACGCCCAGCATCTCATTCTCAGTGTTGAGAATCTTGACCTCCAGCCAGCCGACTCAATTTGGGGTACGGTATCGTTTGAATGATCAGCTTCTCCTGCGCGGTTCCAGCGACTTTTCGGGAGACAGCCGCGCCGTCGTAGAATACGAAACCCGTTTTTAACGTTAGATCATCGCATTCTCTTGAGTTGGCTTCAGGCATTCACCGTATTGGGACATTATGCAGGCTTCAAACGCGTCACCTTCGGCTTGGCAGCAGCTTAAAAACCGTGACATTACCTGTGAGGAAGCCATCAACCTCCTGGTGAATGAGCAGGGCATGGTTAATCTTTCGTTGCTCGATCGCGAAGTTACGTACCGTTTTCTCAAGCAGTTGACCGATCGGCGATCGTTGCCACCTGTGATCCCTCTGCTGCTATGGCGCAACTGCTACTACCTGGGTAGCCCGATTGCCTTAACCGAAGCCGTGATCGCCAGCCTGAGAGAACAAACTGGCACGACGATTCAGATGCTTGCGATCGCGGAACTGAGCTATCGCGCCTGGTTTCAGGCACAAAAGTTTGACCAAACGCGCATCAGCGCCGATGCCCTGACGAACCCGTTGACTGGAGAAATCGAGCCAGAAAATATTGGTGTCGTGACAGAGCTGCATCTGTCAAAAGCAACGGATCAGATTGGGCGTATTAAAGCTCTCATCTCAGGAGCATTGCGGAACCGCGCCAGTGATATCCATATGGAGCCAACGGTAGATGGGCTGCGCGTGCGTTATCGCATTGACGGCATTCTGCGTAACATCACCACACTGCCCCTGGAGGTCAGTCGGCGAGCTGTCGTTGCTCTCAAAGTCATGGCTGACATGGATATTTCCGAAAGCCGTCGCCCTCAAGATGCCCGCATCAGCGAAAAGTACGTCTCAGAAACCGAAGCAGAAGTGGGACTCGATATGCGGGTCAGCACGTTGCCGTGTGTGGGCGGCGAAAAGGCAGTCATCCGGCTTTTACCGCGCCAAAATCCATTCTCCAGCATCAACGAACTTGGGTTCTCCGATAAAGCACTCGCGCTCTACAAAGGGTGGTTGGCGCAACCCCAGGGCATGGTGATTTTTACGGGTCCAACCGGATCGGGTAAAACCAGTACGCTGTACACCAGTTTGCAGGCGATCGCCACTGAGCATGTGAATGTGGTCACGGTCGAAGATCCGGTCGAGTACGTGCTGCCGTGCATTACACAAACGCAGGTGCATGAACCCGCAGGCATGACCTTTGCGGCTGGACTCCGCGCTATTTTGCGGCAAGACCCCGACATCATCATGTTGGGCGAAATCCGCGACCACGAAACGGCAGAAACGGCGATTCGTGCAGCACTGACGGGACATCTCGTCCTCACAACGCTCCATACCAACGATGCCACCAGCGCCATTCCACGCCTGAAAGATATTGGTCCCGATCCGGGCTTGATTAGCGATGCATTGTTGGGCATTGTGGCACAGCGGTTGGCAAGGAAAGTCTGTACGCACTGTGCGGAACCTTATACGCCGACAGAACGTGATTTGAATGTGCTGGGGTTGGAATTGAAACAGGCAAATGTAACCGCGTGGCAACGTGGTAAAGGCTGTGGGCGCTGCTTCAACTCTGGTTATTTAGGCAGAGAAGCGTTGATCGAGATGTTGAATATCGACACGATCGTGCGGCAAATTATCTACGAAGGCAGCATGACTGACCTGCACAAATATCTCAATGAGAGCGGCTTTCAATCGTTTCAACTCGCCGCGATCGAAAAAGTGACAACGGGCAGAACCACGGTGGAGGAAGTGCTGCGCGTGCTGCCCCATAGTGCGCTGTATCGCAAACGATCGCCCCTCGCCCCGAACCCGATCGCCCCAAACCCACCAGATCCAAACCAAAACCCGATCGCCTCCAACAGTTTCAAAGCCAAAAACGCGTTGAATTAATGTGACTGGAGTTTAGGCTCGCTTTGGGGCTTGCAGGTCAAGTACCGATCAAACCCCTTGACCATAAGTCATTTTGACCAACTTCGAGACTTTCGGCACCAAGGCTCTACGCTGATGGGCAATGGCAGAGCCTGGCACTTCGGTGTTACTCAATCTCTGTAAAGGGTTGAGCTGTCTACACTCCTCTTTAGTCTAAGCTTCAGTCAGAATACATCGAGCGATTTGGCTGCCTGAGCGAGTGCTGGTACGGCGGTCGCAGCCCAATGACCTTCGCTGCGTCGTCCAGTTAGAAGCATCAGGTGTAATCGATAGGCGTGGGGATAGCCTTCAACTTCCAGCCAGAGGCGATCGCTTTCGGCTTCGCAGGCGATCGTTTCCTCAGCCATTAACTCGCTGCTCATCTGAACCACCATTTCGACCAACTGGTTGAGCAGGCGACAAAAATCCTCTAGCTCTACTGCGGTTAACTCCAGCGCCCAATCATCTGAGCCGACAAGCCCTTTGAAGGCATCGGCATCTGGATCCCAGCCTAACCGCCACCCAACCCCACTTTTGATCATGCGAGTCATACTTAGGGTTTTAGCAGCGAAGCGCCTCCCGGTGTAGGAGGCGTTGAATTGGACTGTGGCTTTTGGCTGGGAGAAGGTTGCGGAATAGCTGGGGATGATACTGGGGTTGCAGGCGTTGGCGAGGTAAATCCATCTACCAGTGCCTGCACGAGTGCATTACGCTGCGATCGCGTGAGCCGATTAATCGCAGCCCGGTCGCCGTCAGCAGGATTGGTCTTCAAGGTCGCACGGCTGGGATAGCCAGTCTCATCAAAACTGCCGTTGAGACCCAAACCAAGATAATCGGCAATGGTGAGTTTCCAGTCAAACCGATAAAGCGGCGATCGACCAGCCACATAAAGGTGATAGCGAATTAAGCGACCAACCAGGGTGTTGTCTGACGCAACTTTGCCTGTTTCTTTGCTGACGTACTGATTCTCTTTTGGTAAATCGGGGACGCGTTCGTAAACAGACTGCCAGACATCTTCTGGTCTCACCCGTTGAGCAACAGCAGGCGATCGCTCCAGCACGATCGGCAGGAATGCTGTCAGCATTGCCGCGATGAGGAAAGCACTCGCAAAAGACTTCAGAGTGATGCTTGTACGCCCAAAAGCCGTCCGTTTGTTAGCCATTGCGATCGCTCAGTGAGTTGTCAGGTACGGATCGTGGATTGATGAAGGTGTCATTCTCTGCGTAGGAGCGTAGCATGCGGTAGAACGTCCTTGCCTTCATCCAGAGGCATCTGCCGCATGCCGCGCCCGTACAACTAAAAGGCTGAGGTTGTTGAAGTTATTTAATCCACGATCCCAAGGCTCGTTGCCAGGTCATGCCATATGAAGTGCTCAGCATTACGAAAGTTCCAAGCAAGAAAAGCTGCGATCGCCCTCAGCCTTCAATGCACATCCCTAAACGCTCATGACTAATAAGCATTGCCTTTAACCATCATTCACCAATAATTTCAGGTTGGGTCAGTTCGTCTGACATCTCGATGATGGCACGCATAACTGGCTTCATCATGGGATCATCCACGCTGTCAAAGTCTTCAAACCGCCGACGTTTTGCCCGATTAGCAACCTGCACCGTAATCCGATAACGATTAGAAGCGGCTGAAATTAACTCGTCAGCCCGACGCATTAATTGAGTGCTATCGAAGGCGGCACGCTTTTGCATGAAGTTACCTATCCAAAAAAGAACGTCAAACTCCAGTTTACCAAGAGTCAACGCTAGTGGCTATTGTTTCCCAGCAGCCGCCTCTTCTCTCGCCCCACACACCCCACATCACACCCCACACCCCACACCCCACACCCTTTCATACAGGCACGTTACCCCCTATCCTGGTCAGTGATAACGCCATACAAAGTAGGTTTATCCCATGACTGTGCTAGTAGTAGCGACAAGCAATCCGGGCAAGCTCACAGAAATGCAAGCCCATCTAGCAGGTCTAGGGTGGGAGTTAGCGCTCAAGCCAGAGGCGCTGGAGGTTGAAGAAACCGGCGACACGTTTGCTGAAAATGCTTGCCTCAAAGCCTCAGAAATTGCCCTGGCAACTGGAGAATGGGCGATCGCCGATGATTCGGGTCTCGCAGTCGATGCACTCGATGGCGCACCAGGTGTATATTCTGCTCGTTATGGCAAAACCGATGCCGATCGTATTGAACGCTTGCTGCATGAGCTAGGCAATGAACTCAATCGTGATGCACAGTTTGTCTGTGTCATTGCGATCGCACGCCCCGACGGCACGATCGCCCTACAAGCAGAAGGCGTTTGTCCCGGTAGAATTCTCCATAGTCCCCGTGGCGACGGTGGTTTTGGCTACGATCCCATCTTTTATGTACCTGAGCAACGGCTGACCTTTGCTGAAATGTCTCGTGATCAAAAACGGCTATTTAGCCATCGCGGCAAAGCTTTTGAAGCTTTAGTGCCTCAATTGAGCCAGCTAACGTTGTCGTAAAAGATTGAAGTTCAGCATCTTCACGTAGAACCAACAGCGGTAGAGTCACACGAAGAGGGCAATGCTGGCTCTACATCCTCTTCAGATTTTCATGTCTTCTCCTGGAGCGGTATTTGAAAGTCTGATGTACAGTGCCCTCAGCCCCTCCTGCCCCTTGCCTTCTGCCCTCTGCCCTCTGCCTTCTGCCTTCTGCCTCTCTTCCCCCTTCCCATCTCCGCATAAACCTTGCGGCTCGCCAACTGCTGGCTACTCAAACCGCTACATTCATTTCACAGAAGGATTTAGACCACGTTTTCCTCTCAGTAATCGTCCGGAGGAAGGTCACTACAGTCGTAAAAAGCAGGAGACAGTTAAAGCGACCGCTCGTTCATGCTCTACCGCATTCCACCCTACAAAAGCGGTCTCAGCTTTACTCAAACTTTACAATCACTTTGCTATGTAAAGTTCTAGAAAAGATTGAGTCAGTACATTAGCGGATACGATCGCTCCCCATGAAGTAGGAACTATAGTTTGGTCAAGACGTTCTACGTATTTGTACCTGCTTTATTTTTACCGACTTCCGTCACCTCATTGAGACAGCTATGCAATCCACCTTCCCTACTGCAACGGTGAATCCCTTGCTGCTGGCACCTCCAACGCTTCAGGTTCCTCATCGATCGGTCAATTCTATTTTTAAGCGCCTTTTAGACATTGCGGGTAGTCTGATTGGTCTCATCATTTTGGGGATTCTCTTCATCCCTCTGGCACTTGCTATCAAGCTAGATAGTCCGGGACCCATCTTTTATGCACAGGAGCGGTATGGGTTGCTAGGTAGACCGTTTCGCATCTATAAGTTTCGTTCGATGGTGCAGAATGCGGATGCACTGAAAGCGCAGGTCAAAAACGAAGCCAGCGGACTCATTTTCAAAAACCAGGATGATCCTCGCGTAACCAAGATCGGGCGATTTTTACGCCGGAGCAGTCTGGATGAATTTCCGCAATTTTGGAACGTGCTTATTGGAGAGATGAGCCTGGTCGGAACCCGTCCACCTACTGCGGATGAAGTGTCTCGTTACGATAGCCACCACTGGCAACGGCTCAACGTCAAGCCCGGTATGACTGGAGAATGGCAGGTCAATGGTCGATCGACCGTCAAAGACTTTGAGGACATTGTGAAGCTTGATCTCCGCTACCAGGATCAGTGGCACCCCTTTTACGATTTGGCTCTGATTGCTCGCACCGTCTATGTCATCTTGGCGAAGGTTGGTGCTTTCTAAAGCATTTCATTGCAATGGCTTGGCAAAGCGTTTTATGGCAATGGAGCTGGCGTTTGCTGAAGGTAGCTCTTTTGCTGAAAGGATCGAGAAGAGGGCGCTATGCGCCCTCTTTGCGTTTTGTCAGCTTTTTGCAGGTAGACGTTTGGTACAGCTACTTGCCAACCAGCTCTTTAGCAATCACGAAAAAGAGCAAGCCAAAGACAATCAGCGCGAGAATCAAGGACACAAACAGAACCTCCTAGACATGCTTTTAAGGGCAGGTTTGCACGCCTTTTGATAGCGAATAAAGCACCCAGACTATTGTGCAACGATCGCTCCTGCCAGGACTCATGATTTAAGGACTTATCACGATCGTTTTAAGGTTCGCTTTATCCCGGCAACAGCACCCCTTGCGCTCGGTTGTCTGAGCGAACATTTGTATTACAGTCGTGTATCATACACATAGGGGTTTGAGTCCTTTAGAGCGTTGGGGAGCCACCCTATCATGAGGCATCAAACCTCACACCAGACGCTGGCAGAATCTTGTCCTGCCAAGGAATTATTGCCAATTCTCGATTTGGCTGCATCATGGTGTCTGTAAAAGAGGTATGGGGCTGAGGTCAAGATGCGATCGCACCAGCATGGTCATCAAGCAGACTCCGTTGTCGCAAGCAGGTAGGAACGCTCAGCATGGTTTTACTGCTCACAGATGTTTTTCTGCTGCTCACGCAAGTCTTGCTGTGGATTGTTGTTGGGCTAGTCACCTGGTTTGTGCTGCTCAAAGCGCTGCCAAGAGCGTTTTTGGGACTGCTGGTGCTGCTGCTGATCCTACTCATTCTGGCGGTGTCTTTCTTTAGTGGACCAACCGTTTTTGACGATTCGGATATCTTCAGAACGCTCTGGTACATTATTTCGTTACTGTTTAGACCGCTGAGTTTAGCCATCATCCTGCT
Organism: Lyngbya sp. HA4199-MV5; assembly: GCA_019359375.1. GTDB lineage: Bacteria > Cyanobacteriota > Cyanobacteriia > Leptolyngbyales > Leptolyngbyaceae > Stenomitos. Next base: position 61,050 of record JAHHHL010000027.1, on the reverse strand, counting down.
GCTGATTTTGCTCACTGGAGCCAAAGTCAATAAGATTGTTGGCAACATCATCCGCGTGGGGTTAGTGCTCTTACTAGCCTGTTGTCTGCCAGTTGTGTCCTATTTTTTAGCTCAAGAGCTGGAATGGGAAGGCATTAAAATGATTCGCCCTGTTGCAGCACAAGTCGCAGGCGATACTCCTGTCATTGTGCTGTTGGGGCAAGGCACTACACGCCCCTTTCTGGGACCCAGAACCACTTGCCCACCGCTGAGACCAGCTTCCACCGCAGCACCCGCTCGCCCTGCTACACCTCCCCCACCTGATAGTGAAGAACCGCTGACCGCAGAGCAATACCGCGTGCTGACCCAGCCTCCCACTCAGCTTCCCATTCAATTGACCGATAAAGCCGATCGCGTGCTGTATGCGGCTCAACTGTATCGGCAAAACCCCAACAGTCAAATTGTGATCAGCGCCCCACGGAGGCTCGATCGCAAGCAGAAAGAAGGCGAAACCAAGGACTATATTTCAGAGGCAAAAGATATTCAAACCTTTCTCAACCAATCGTTGGATGTTCCTTGCGAAGCCATGCGGTTTCTCGATCCCGATGGCGCAAGCATTCGCAGAACGGCTGAGAACGTCAAAAAAATCCTCGCTGACAATCGCGTTGGCTTCGGCAACCAGTTAACCATCGTCAACACGGCGATGAATACAGAACGGACATACCGTACCTTTCGAGAAGTCTTTGGGTTTTGCCCCATTGCACGCCCCACAGATTTCTACACAGTGCCACGACGATCGAAGCTTAACAACCTGGCTCCAGAGCGCGACCTGGTTGAATACAATCTTCAGGCGACTGACTTTTTGCCCAGCATTGATGCGTTGTTTCTCGGTTCGCAGGCAGTTGAAGAATACGCTAGTGCCCTTTACTACTTTCTGCGCGGCTGGATTAAATTCCGCGATTTGACTGACTGCGGTGCCGTTGCTTCAACCGGGCAGACGGGCGAGTTTAACGCTCAAACGGGCGAATTTAACCCTGTGCAGCCTCGGATTACGGCTGTCCCACAAAACCCTCAAGGACAGGGAGTGCCTGACACGGGATCACGTCCTATTGGTACGAACCAGCCACCTTTCACGCCCAATCCTGCTCCATTGTCAGCCCCCACTCGATCGTCTGATCCAAATGGAAATATGTGGTGATAGTTGTCAGATCGTCGGCACTTGGATGCGAACGCGATCGCTTCCCTGATTCGTTTAGGATGGGAGAGTTTCCGCACTGGCACACGCATAATGGCTCAATCTCGGCTGCAAAAATTGGGGAGCTACCTTCGTCCTCACTGGAAAGCAGCATCCTTCGGTATTCTGGCACTCTTAGTCGTCAACTTTTTAGGGGTTCGCATTCCTCTTCAAATTCGGGATGCGGTAGACAAGCTTCAGGTGACGTTTAGCTTCAGCCAGGTTTCCTACTACGTTGGCGTGATCCTCACGATGGGATCTATCATGTGGGTTGTGCGGATGATTTCGCGGACGCTGCTGTTTGGGGTGGGTCGCCAGGTTGAGTTTGACCTGAAGCAGAAGTTGTTTTCCCATTTGCTGACGCTAGAACCGTCTTATTTTGCCGCCAATACGGTAGGGGACCTCATCAACCGCGCCACCAGCGACGTGGATAACATTCGTCGGCTGTTAGGCTTTGCGGTACTGAGCGTTGCCAATACGCTGTTTGCCTATAGCCTGACGTTGCCTGCCATGCTCAGGATTAACGTCAAAGTGACGCTGCTCTCGCTGTCGGTCTACCCGGTGATGCTGATTTTGGTGCAGGTATTTAGCACACGGCTTCGACAAGAGCAAATCACCGTGCAAGAGCAGTTGTCTGACCTGAGCGAACTGATTCAGGAAGACATGAGCGGCATTGCGCTGGTCAAAATCTACGCTCAAGAAGAAAATGAGCGAGAAGCCTTTCAGCGGCGGAATCAAGAGCTATTAGAAGCCAATTTGTCGCTGGCATTGACGCGGAGTACTCTACTGCCACTATTACCCGGGCTAGCAAGCGTGGGGCTGCTGGTAGTGCTGCGGCTTGGGGTGAGCGCGATCAATGAAGGGGCGATTACAGTCGGCGATTTTGTGGCGCTGTTGCTGTATGTGGGGCAACTGGCATTCCCAGCAGCGCTGTTGGGATTCACTATCACAGCCTATCAGCGGGGCGAAGTGAGCGTCGATCGCATTGAAGCCATTCTCACCGTCCAGCCCAAAATTCGGGATCAACCGGACGCGATCGCCCTGCCTCGATCGCAGGTACGGGGCGAACTAACGGCACAAGCATTAACGTTCACATTTCCAACCACCAGCAAACCCGCGTTACAGACCGTGAGCTTTACCATTCAGCCGCAAGAAACGGTTGCCATTGTGGGACCGATCGGGTCTGGTAAATCGACTCTAGCAAACGCGCTGCCCCGCCTGCTGGATATCGCTCCCGGTCAACTGTTTCTCGATGGGCACGACATTACCCAGATACGGCTGGCGGATTTGCGTGGCGCGATCGCTTACGTCCCTCAAGACAGCTTTCTCTTTAGCACGACGATACAAAACAACATTCGCTACGGTGATCCGGGGGCAGACGCAGCCTTCGTGATCCAAGCTGCCAAACAGGCACAGATTCACAGCGAAATTCTGAACTTTCCGCACCAGTACGAGACGATCGTCGGTGAACGAGGCATTACGCTTTCTGGTGGGCAACGTCAGCGAACGGCGTTGGCGCGGGCTTTACTGGTGGATGCCCCCATTCTGATTCTGGATGATGCGCTGTCTAGCGTGGACAACCAGACCGCGACCCAAATTCTACGCAACCTGTCTGAAGGCACCAACCGCAAAACCGTTCTCTTCATCTCTCACCAACTTTCCGCTGCCGCCAGCGCCGATCGCCTCTTTGTCATGGATCAGGGCGCAATCGTGCAAGCGGGCACCCATGCCGAACTCTGTGGGCAACCCGGACTGTATCAAGCTTTGTGGAACCAGCAAAAGCTAGAAGAAGTCTTGCAATAAACAAGTCTTGCAATAAACATGTGTTTTGTTTTGCCGGGATGACGCGAGTTTCCGTTACGGGACGGGTAATCTAGGGTAGCGTTTGAACCACGGCTGACCTGATCCCCTCAATCGCGCGATCGCTGATCGCACCCACCCAGCTTACAGCCGATTTCATTTGCATTCACTACACCCCACATCCGTATTCAAAGGGCTGTGGCTTACCCAATCAATTGCCGCTGTAAAATGTCGTGGGTTTGTTACAAATTGTCTGGAAAGTTTATCTCCAGCGATGAGTTAACACACAGTCAGTCTTATTCATCGCTTATCCAAGAGAACCGAGGGAGGGGTCACTATGATGATCAAACGTTCACGCTATACCACCATCCTTTCCCTGTCTTTGCTCATACCGTCCATGTTGCTGTCAATGCTACCTGCCACTGCACAAACGGTTAAACCGCGTTCCACGATCGCGCCGCCCGTGAAGGTCAGCCTCAAATTTGCCGTGCCAAAAAAGGGCGCACCGCGATCGACCGCTGGAGGTGCAAGTCGTGGCTCCTGCTTGCGAGGCGGCATTCAGCCAGCGAGTAAACGTTTAACAGCCGTCATGCCATCGACTCGCCTGGGGCTTACCTTTGCCGAACGTCCCAGCTTCTTTGTTTACGTGCCTCAATCTCCAGCCCAAACAGCGGGCTTTCTGTTGCTCAGTGACGATGATACCGAAGTCGTGTACGAAACCACCTTTGCGTTGCCGTCTCAAGCAGGCATTGTGCGCTTTGACCTGCCAGAAAATGCTCCAGCCTTGCAAGTAGGGAAGCAATATCACTGGTTTGTCACGACCCTGTGCGATGCGACCAGCGGCTTAAGCGGCAGTCCCACGGTAGAAGGATGGGTTGAGCGATCGACCCCCAATGGTTCACTCACCAAAGCGCTGCAAAAAACCCTACCAGGCAACCGCCCAGCCCTCTACGCCGAAGCGGGCATCTGGCACGAAACGCTGTCAACGCTGGCAGACCTCCAGCGCCAATATCCGCAAAATTCTAAGTTTCTCAAGGACTGGCGCGAAGCCCTGCAATCGGTTGGGCTGACAACCGTGGCTTCAGAACCCCTGGTGGACTGCTGTAAGGTGAAGCCGTGATGGTGAAACGCTACTTTATGGCTAGAAAAACTGGAGCCAACCGCTGCGTGCCTACGGTTGATGACGAGATCAAGGCACAAAAGCTGTAGGGCTACCGTATGTGGAAAGCGCTGAGACATAGAATCTGGCAGTGGCGCGGTGTAATCATTGCCGTTCCAAGTGTCACCGCGATCGTGTTGGGCATGCGTGCTACAGGCGTGCTGCAAGCCTTAGAGTTTCCCGTGCTGGATCAGTTTTTTCTGCTGCGTCCCCAGGAGTCGATCGACCCTCGCATTGTCATTGTCGAAATCAATGAGGCGGATGTGCAAAAGGTGGGGCACTGGTCGCTCACCGATACCGAGCTTGCAGGGCTGCTAGAAACCATTAAGCAGCAAAAACCCGCTGCGATCGGGCTGGATCTGTACCGTGATTTGCCCGTTGAGCCGGGTCGTCAAACGCTGACCAAACTATTTAAAACCACACCCAACCTCATTGGGGTGCAAAAAGTGGGCAGCAGCAGCGACAGTTCACCCGTCAATCCACCCCCCCTCCTCAAACAGCAAGATCAGGTCGGTGCCAACGATCTGGTGCTGGATGGCGATGGCAAGGTGCGCCGGGGCTTGTTTTATCTCGAAGACCAGGCAGGTGAAACGGTCTTTAGCTTTAGCTTTCGGTTGGCAGAGCTGTACCTGAAGACAAAAGGCATCGAGCCAGAGCTCACTGCCGATGAAACAATAAAGCTCGGTGCAGCAACCTTCCCCGCCTTTAATGCGAATGATGGGAGTTATGTTGGTGACCAGGCAGGTGGCTATCAGGTCTTGCTGAACTATCGGGGCACGCAACAGCGCTTCCAGGTAGTCACGCTTACAGAGGTGCTAGACAAAAAGCTTGCCCCCGATCTGATGCGCGATCGCCTTGTGCTGATTGGTGCCACCGCCGAAAGCCTGAAAGATTTGTTCTACGTGCCCTACAGCAGCAGTTTGACTGAACCGACCCGGATGGCAGGTGTCACCATCCACGCCAACCTGATCAGCCAGATGCTCAGTGCTGCCCTGGAGGGACGCATACCCACATTGAGAACCTGGAGCGAACCGTTAGAAGGGCTGTGGATTCTAGCCTGGGCAGTGGTGGGAGCCATCATGAGTTGGCGGCAACGCTACAGTGGCAAAGCAGGATTTCACCCCTGGCATACGGTCAACGTGCTTCTGGCAGCAGGATGTCTAGTTACGGGCAGCTATGTTGCCTTTTTACAGGGCTGGTGGATTCCGGTCGTACCGCCACTCCTGACCTTGATGGGATCATCGATCGTGATTACAGGCTACGTCGCGCGATCGGCAGCCGACATGCGCCGCACCTTTGGACGCTACTTAACCGATGAAGTGGTTGCCAGCCTGCTCGAAACGCCCGGTGGCTTAACGCTCGGTGGCGAACGCCGCAAAGTGACGATCCTGATTTCTGACCTGCGCGGGTTCTCAGCCATTTCAGAACGACTGCCGCCCGAACAGGTCGTCACGATTCTGAACCTCTACCTGGGCACAATGTCGGACACGATTACGTACTACAACGGCACCATTAATGAGTTCATCGGCGATGGCATTTTCGTGATGTTTGGCGCGCCTATTTTCCGCGAAGATGACTCGGAAAGGGCGGTTGCCTGCGCGATCGCCATGCAATCGGCAATGGCAGACGTGAATCGGCAGAATCAACAGCTTGGGCTACCCGCGATCGAGATGGGCATTGGCATCAACACGGGTGAAGTCGTCGTCGGCAACATCGGCTCTCAGCGTCGTGCCAAGTACACCGTCATTGGCAACCACGTCAATCTGGCAGCACGCATCGAATCCTACACGGTCGGCGGACAAATTCTGGTTTCGGAAGACACTTACCGCGATGCAGGAGATCTAGTGAAAGTCGATGGGCACATCCAGGTCGAACCGAAGGGCATCAAAGAACCCATCACCCTTTATAACGTCAACGGCATTCGCGGCAGGCACAACCTCTTTCTACCCGAAGAAAACGAGGAATTCATCACGCTGACATCCGAGATTCCTGTGCGCTATACCGTGCTAGAAGGTAAACACGCCGTTGGTACGATGTTTGAAGGAGCGCTAGTCAGCCTGTCAGATAAAAGCGCTGAACTGCGATCGGATCACGTCCTCACGCCTCTCAGCAACCTCAAGCTCAACCTGCTCACCCCCTCTCAAGACACCGATGAACTGGATGACCTCTACGCCAAAGTCCTGGATAGAGCTGCAACGAATCCGACCTGTGTGCGAGTACGCTTTACCGGAATGCCCATTCGCTTTGCTGGCTTATCCCCCGATGTCTCTGCGGCACTCGATCGACTGCGGCGATCGTCCTAGCTTTTAATCATTTCAACAATCGCTAATCAAACGAGTAACCTGCGAAGAAAACCTCTGTCGGTTTATCATTTTGATAAAGAAGAATATACCGTCCTTCGCCACGACCAATGCTGCCCCAGAACTCTTCGCAAGCATCGGGATTTTGTTCTTGTATCAGGATTGCTCCAACGATTTCATGGGTTGGTTTATCAGTACCAAGCAACCTTAACAAATCATCTTTCGATAGAGGACACACGGCACAGGTTTCAGGCTCTTCTGAAACTTGAAACATGTCTAGAATCGAAGTCGTACCATCAGGTTCAGAGGCAGCAAAAACTGCTTCAATGGCTGCTTCAAGACTGCCATGTTCTTCAATCAGTTCTTCCGCAGAGGCTGTGGGAGTATCAAAGTCTGCTGGATCAAACCCTGCTAAGGCGTCAGCTAACCCATTGATATTCACCCAAGAAAAAAAGCCATAGCGCCCTGCACGAAATTCTTGCTCACGCAATTTCTGCAACGTAGAATTAACGTCTTTGTCATAGGGAGCAAAGTAATGCCAGGGATTTCCACCCATAATTGAGTCCTACTTCTTCTGCTGCAACTGCTTTATATGGTTCCCTTCTTTCTTGCTATTTAATCCAACCTGAGTTTTGAATAAGCTGAAGCTCTTATGCCATCGTTGCCTATGTCAACGGATGGGAGCAGATGAAACAGATGACGTTTTCACCTTTTACAGATCACATATCCGCTTCATCCGTTCCCCAATCTGTTGCCAACACGACTCTGTACATCAAGATGCCCTTGCCTGTAGATGCCTCAGCAGACTCACAAACGGTTTAGCTGCTGTACCAGATGGATTCGATCGCCCTCGCAACTTCCCTCCTCTCTTGCCCCTTCTCCAACAACACGGTGACGTGTCCTAACTTACGACCCACGCGGGATTCTGCTTTGCCATACCAGTACACATGCGCGTGAGGCGTTGGTGCAAGCTGCTGGCGTTTTTCCTGATAGTCGCTGTGAGAATCTTCATAGCCCAAAAGGTTCACCATCACGGCTCCGGGAGCTTTCATGGCAGGGCTTCCCAATGGCAACCCGCAAACTGCCCGTAGCTGCTGTTCAAATTGAGACGTTTCGCAGGCATCCAGCGTGAAGTGCCCGGAGTTATGGGTACGAGGTGCGATTTCGTTGACCAGCACCTTGCCGTCAGCCGTGAGAAAGTACTCAATGCCAAACACACCCACGACTTGCAGGCTATCCAGTAGAGTACGGGCGATCGCCTCCACATCTGCTGCGATCGCTACACTCACGTCTGCGGGCGCAAATACACGACGACACACCTGATTTTCCTGCTGCGTTTCGACGATCGGGTAAACGACGACTTCGCCTGTAACGGAACGAGCGGCGATCGCGGCTAGTTCTCGCTCAAATGGCACAAACTCCTCTAACAGCAGCGAACACTCCCTTAATTGCTTGAGCGTACTATCTAGCTCTTGAGCATTCTTGACAATAAACGTCCCTTGTCCGTCATAGCCATGTCGCCGCGTTTTGAGCACGATCGGAAATGAAAAAGATGGAGAGTCGTTCCTATCTGGTGATGCTTTACTCCCGACTTCTTCTAACGCCACAAATTTCGGTGTCGGCAGACCCAAATCTCTCAGATAACACCGCTGATGATACTTATCCAGCAACGGTTTCAGAGCCTCCAAACTGGGACGAAAACAGACTTCCTGGTTTGCCAGCAGCGAGAGCGCTTCTAGATCAACAAACTCGTTTTCAAACGTGATGACATCGCACTGAGTTGCCAATTGTGCTGTGGCAGTTGCATCATCGATCGCCGCCAACACCACATCCGCCGCAATACCAACCGCTGGATCATCACGAGACGGCGTTTGCACGATTAACTCAATGCCCAGCTTTTCGGCTGCACCTGCCATCATCCAGGCAAGCTGCCCCCCACCAATAACCCCTACACGCTTCATCACGCTTCATCACCTTCCCTACTCCCTATTCCTACTCTCTACTCCCCACCCCCTACTCCTTCTGCCTTCTGCCTTCTGCCCCTCAACGACAGCCCAGCGAATCTCTCGTCTCCATACCCGTTTTGGGATTTACGCCACTCGCCAGCGTACACAGTTCGCGAATTTGAACCCGATCTAAAATAGCACCGCTGAAGTCTGCTCCCGTGATTTTCACATCATCAAACACGGTTCGCAGCATCATGGTATTCACCAAAACGGCATCGCTGAGGTCAACGCGGGATAGTTTGACCTGATCGAGCATTGCCTGGGTAAGGTCGGCACCGTGCAGGTTTGTCTCCGTCATCGTGGAGGCGCTGAACACCGCACCTGCCAGATCCGCATTCGCAAAATTTGTGCGGTTGAGGTTGGCGTTTGAGAACTCTGCCACCCGTAGCGTTTGACCGGAGAAATCTTTGCCTGACAGCTCCGCATTGCTGTAAGACGGTGGCGGTGCATATTGAGAGGAGTATTTCGTTCCGCTCACTGTCTGGGCTGATGCGGGCGCGATCGCAAACCCAAAGAGCAAGAAAGCGGCACATAGAAGGGCGAAACAGCGGTTTATCAGCATCCATTCAGCGATCGCAACGACATGTTTCAGTGTAGACAGAATTCCTCCCTCTAGTCAGCATCACGCTGGTCAGACGGTGTTCTACCAGAAGCGGCAGCACTGAAACAAACGTATACTCGCGTCTCCAGACACATTAGTTCACTATCAAAGGATTAAGTTCAACGAGGGAATGGCTTGATTAACCAAGACCTGTCCGGCAAATACTCTTAGCCTGTCGCCGCTGCACCGGGTTTACGCCTCGTTGTGTTCTCAGAGCGGGGCACCAGCGTTCGATCGCACTTTTTGCCTCAGCGCGAGCGGGTTGCCCTTGAGGGATCAAGCGTGCGGCAACAATAGCAGCATCAAACCGACCTTGCCGCCCTCGCTGTCGAGCGATCCGCAAAATTTGACCACTCCAGTCGGCGATCGCTTGCTTTGCCTGAGGGTAATCTGGCTGCCCTGGTTGCACCTTCTTCGCTTCCTGGATGGCATCTGAATAAGGTGACGCTTGGTTACTGTTGACCGTAGCGATCGCCCTTGCTTTTGCCAGGTGAGACGAAGCCGCTAGCTTGATACTATTGGCTGGTCTCGGTGCCTGGGCAGGTTGAGATGGTGTCGTTGCAGGCTTATTCGCAGGCACATTAAGACGACTCGCACCAGAAGCGCCAAGGTGAGTGGAGGCGATCGGCTTGAGCGGCAGGGAGCTTCCAGCAGGCGCTACTAACGGGACAGTAGACGCTCCAGGCTTCACAGACGGCTTGGTAGCCAACGGCACCTGTCCTACACCTGTCTGTCCTGTGGTGGATGGAGTTGTACCAGAGGTTACAGGTTGCTGTGCTGTCGATGGCGCTTTCGGTGTGAAGGAAGCACAATTCCGCAGCAGCACACCCAAAATCAGCCCAACTACGGCAAGACCACCCCAGCGAAGTACCGATCGCCAGAACAGGGCATCCGAAATGTCGTTGGGGTCTTCGGGTGAGTCAGAATGAGGCTGCGGCACGGTGGTTGCTCGATCGGAGGACGTTCCTCCATTCTCGTAATTTTGGGCGGCAGTGTCGATAGGGTTATGGTTACCAGTGCCATTTTGTAATGCTTGTAATGCTAAGGCTGGTGTGGATCCGTGACCAAACGATGTTGAGTTGAGCGCGGTACCTGGATCTGGCGATGTGCCTGAAGATGCGATCGCTCCCCCATTTGTATAGCCTGCGCCACCTCCATTTGCCTTAGAAACCTCATTCCCGATGGTGCCAGCAGTAGCATTCGCGTATGCTCCAGTCGTGGGAGCCGTTGCCGCTGTTGTGACGGATGGTGCCCAAAGACCATTGCCATTCGCGTGACCATTGCCATTTGCCTGACCGTTACCATTCACGTAGCTACCGTTTCCAGAGCTACCGTTTCCGGGTGTCGTCGCCGAATGAAGGTTGCCTGCATTACCAGCAACTTGCATTGCCAGGAATGCCGCGCTGTGTGCAATAGCAGCCTCTATTGACGTTGCGCGATCGCCCATCGCATGCGTTGACTGCGGAGCCCTTGGCAGAAGAAACTGCTGTCGCTTTTCGGGTGGGCAGACCGTCACCGGCTGCTGAATCGGTCGCCAGTAGTGTTCGCTCAAGGCGGGTAGGCGAGCACTCAACATCTGGTCTAGCGCCGCGATCGTGGTGCCTTGCGGACTATGCAAACTTTCTAACAGCGCTGCCGTGAAAAAGCCGTGACCCAGAGCCGACGTTTCGCGGGAAAACTGCCCTGGCTGACACGACAAAATGGTGGGAATGCCTGTAATGCTCGCCAAATGCGCCGTATGGTTGCCAACCGTTTCGTAGGAAAAGCTGCTTTCATTGCGGTTCACATCTAGCAGCACCAGCACGGTCGCATCTGAGATCCGCCTCAAGCTGCGAAAAATGGTTTCCATTGGTAGCGCCGTCCCTTGCACAGCAGAGGGGTTTCCTGCGATCGGGATCAGGTAATCTTGCCCCTGCTGGCACATGCCATAGCCGCTAAAAAAGAACCACAACACATCTCCTGGCTGCACGCATTTCTGAGTAATGAAGTCAAGCCAGTTTTGAATCGTGTCGCGATCGGGATAGGTTGATTTTTCCCACAGTGGTGGCGAGGTTTCGGTTAACAGCACGCACTGCTCGGCTGGCACGCCTACCGCATCTACCAAAAACTGTTGAATCGCTTGAGCATCATGCTGGGCGTAGCTCAGTGGCTGAAACGATTGATATTGATTAATGCCAATGCTGATTGCCCACTGTCTCATATCAGATGCCCCAGATATCTATTGACATAGCATTCCCAGTCCTCTCTATCATGACACGCTCACTCTAGAAGACAAAATGCTTTGCAATCAGAAAGTTTCGGCGGCATCAAAGATGAGCGATCGCTAGCCGTTCAGCACACGCGATCTTTGCTCCTGACTGTCATCATAAAACCCAACTCAAAACCTGCTAAGAATGCTGTGTCTGAGGCTATTTCATCCTCAGCAATGACTGATGAGCACCGGATGGAAGCGGATGAAACAGATGGTTTTCCAGCTTTTGTAAGCTTCATCCGCTACAAATCTGTTGCCAACGAGACTTTTTTTTAGAATGAAATACCCCTGCGTTATGTCCTCTTTGTTACACGCATTTGCTATGCATCGAGGACACACAGGCCGTCTTGGAGTCCCTCAATCCGGTCACAAATCATTCGTTTTCGTGGCTTCTGCTTTGCGCTTTCGCCATGCACCAATGCCCAGCCCAATCAAACCAGGTAAAAGCGCAGGGGTTGGCACGGCCGCCACTTCATCTGCCTGAAACTGAAAGTTTGGACCAAAGTAACCCAGGTTGTTATCAGAGTTTTGGATACTGCTATCGCCTAAAGTGGGTTCACTGCCAGAAAGCGTACCCGGAAAAACGAGTGTGTTACTAAAGCGAAAAGCAGACGACCCAAACGTGATGTTAGGGTTGACCGAAAAACCTTCTGGGTTGAAAGTGTAGCTCTCAGAACCTGTAACCGCCGCGATAAAGAACGTACCACCTGCCTGTAGCAAAGTCGATCGCACAGATGTGTAACGGAAGAACCCCTCTAGCGCATCGCCAGGGTTAACCGTTCCCTGAACCAGTAGACTCCCAGCGTCGTCAAAAATACCAACATCATGCGTTTGCGTTAAACCGTTCTGGAAGTCGTCGTAGAACCCTAACTTGGTGACATTCACTGCTTTTTTTGTGGTGAACTGAAAGCCAAGACTCCAGGAACCGTTGGTGAAATTTGTTGTCGGAGTGCTGAAATCAACTGCGGTAAGACTAGCCGCATTGACAGGCTTTACATTTTCTGTAGTAAATGTAAAACAGACGACTCCGATCGCAGTGATAAGCGACTGTTTTAAAAGGGTTGATTGAGACATCGAGGTTTGTTACTCCCAGTAGAGTCGTGAGGATAGGTAGGAGTACCCTAAACGTGGAAACCCAACAGCTTGACCGCTTTTAAGCGTTTTGCGAGACCAAGCCTTAGTTCTCTATCGTTAGCGAACCGTTTAAGTCAACCGAGGTGATGCCAATAAACGCGATCAATATTCAAAGACGTGGCAAAAGCACCAATGTTGCCGGGGTTATGCTAACGATGAGGCAACTTTACACTTCTTCATTGGTAGTACATCTCAATCAGGAATCTAGCCTCGATTTGTACGGTGCAGCCAGTGCTTCTACGTATCTTTACGAGAAAAACATACAAAGCTGTATCCGTACCAACCCCATTGAGGCAACCTCCAGGTCAACGGCAAATAACATTGTTGAAAGCAAATAGCATCGTTGAAATGACCGATGAACCTGTTTGGAAGTGGTTTACCATTCGTCATTCGTCATTCGTCATGAAGCTTTTTGCTACGCTCGTTGAAATAGTTGTGACAGAGCAGTAGTTTTTAAGCAAAGAATTAAACTCTAGGGCGTGTCATCAATTAGCTCCGAAACCTTGCAATATCAGCAGTGTCACGCCCGTCCACACACACCAGGCTAGGGGCTGGCACCCTTGCTGCAAGCAATGTGTAGTATTAATTGATGACAGCCCCTAGAAAATTGGTTCGGTTTTGCAGAGCTGAACCATAATGATTCATCTTCGTTTGCCTCTGTTTGAGTAGAGCTACAGCGCTCAGTCCACAAGTTATTAAGACACTTGGAATTGAAACACTTGGAGTTTCTCCACATGCATACTTTTTTATCCTTACCGTCGGTTTTATTTTCATCCTCGATCGCCTCAACAAAAAGCAACTTACGTCATTGGTTAAAGCGATCGGCGACAACAACAGGGCTAGCTATGCTGCTAGGACTCACGGGAAGTTGGCTGATGACACAGACGATCGCTCCTCCCGCCGTCCATGCCTACACTGGCACGGTGAATGTAACGATCGACGTACAGCCGAGCGAAACCTATGACACGTTGGTGCGCCGTGCTGAAGCGATCGCCAGAGCCGCCACACAGCGTAGTTTCGATCGCGATATCCTGGTCACGGATGTCTCGATTATGATCCTTGCGCAGAGCGCTTCTTCGACAGTGCCCGTCCTGTCTTTAGCCACCACTCGCCCCCAATGGCGTAGTCAGCCAGATCCACGGCGTTGGGCAACCTACTACAGTACCTCCAAAGCCCTGTTGAGGTTGAACAATACACCTGCTGCTACCACCGCACAGCCAACCATTACGACTACGACTGCGACACCGCCGCGATCGACGGCTCCCAGTACGCCCAAAACACCCACTGCTCCCGCCACTGGAGGGAGTACGGGAGCTTCCCAACCACCAACTACAAAAGCGCCAGGTATCATACCCAAGCGCATTCCTACACCAGGAGATATTGGAAAGTGAGGGATGAGGGCTAAAAGCTGAAGGCTGAAACTCGACCTTTTAGACTTTAATCCGTCATACTTTCATCCTTTCCTTTGTTAAGCTCTGTTTCAACTTGACACGATCTCCGTTAACTCAAGAATGTCCGTCAAATGTCCGTGATACCATGCATCCTGTAGCTTCTAATGATTTAGGAGAAAACCTTTGGCACTACGGGTTGCGGTTGTCGGTGGCGGTCCAGCAGGCTCTTCTGCGGCGGAAGTTTTAGCAAAAGCGGGTATTGAAACCTATTTGATCGAGCGCAAGTTAGACAATGTGAAGCCGTGCGGCGGTGCGATTCCGCTGTGTATGGTGAGCGAGTTTGATTTACCACCTGAGATCATCGATCGCCGGGTGCGCAAGATGAAAATGATCTCGCCCTCAAATGTGGAGGTCAACATCGGCGGCACATTGAAGGACGATGAATATATTGGCATGTGCCGTCGGGAAGTGCTGGATGGCTTTATGCGCGATCGTGCTGAAAAGCTGGGCACCAAAGTCATCAACGGTACGATGCACAAGCTGGAAATTCCCAGCAACGACAAAGATCCCTACACGTTGCACTACGCCGATCACTCCAGCGGCAGCCTGGAGGGTGAACCGAAGACTCTGCAAGTGGATCTGGTGATTGGTGCGGATGGGGCTAATTCACGCGTGGCAAAAGCGATCGATGCGGGTGACTATAACTACGCGATCGCCTTTCAGGAGCGGATTCGTCTGCCCGAAGACAAGATGGCGTACTACAACGAACTGGCGGAAATGTATGTCGGCGATGATGTGTCGCCCGACTTTTACGCCTGGGTGTTCCCCAAGTACGACCACGTTGCCGTGGGGACGGGTACGATGAAGCCCAACCAGGCAAAGATCAAGCAACTGCAAGCCGGGATTCGCGCTCGTGCAGCGGCAAGATTGCGGGGCGGCAAAATCATTCGCGTGGAAGCACACCCGATTCCCGAACACCCCAGACCGCGACGGGTTGTCGGTCGAGTCGCACTGGTGGGTGATGCAGCAGGTACTGTTACCAAATCGTCTGGTGAAGGCATTTACTTCGCCGCTAAGTCTGCGCGGATGTGTGCCGAAGCGATCGTGGAGTTTTCCGAGAAGGGCGATCGCGTCCCCACCGAAGCCGATCTCAAGGTGTACATCAAGCGTTGGGATAAGCAGTACGGTACAACGTATCTCGTCCTCGACATTCTGCAACGGGTTTTCTACCGCTCGGATGCGGCCCGTGAGGCATTTGTCGAAATGTGCTCGGATGTTGATGTGCAAAAGCTAACCTTTGATAGCTACCTCTATAAGACCGTTGTGCCTGCTAACCCCTTGATCCAACTCAAGATTACGGCAAAGACGATCGGCAGCCTGATTCGCGGCAACGCCCTTGCACCGTAAAAGTTGTTAGCTATTGGTTTTTAGTTGTTAGATGGCTGCTGTGCTATCAACCAACAGACTTTGATTGCCAGCATTGGAGAATTTCTCTAGTGCTGGTTTTTTGTAGGCGATCGCTCTAGAAGTGTGTCCACTGAAGTTGCTTAAAGAGTGATTGCTTGCTTCCAGACTCCCTTTGTATAAAACTGTACAGAATCAATTGGGTTACTAACCTTCAATAAAGCAAATTACTCAGAGAATGTATACAGAATACAAACTCTGTGTCACTGGATTGCTAGACCTTGGGTTGCTAGACCTTCTCGCACTTTATGGTTGAGTGCTATCTGGCGATCGCAATTTTCAAGCCAGTGACCCGTTAATGTTGAAAACTTGCAGATTGAACGCAAAGAAAGGACTGTGAAACGAATGGCTTCTCAACATTTTTCTAGACTGTTGCTCATCATGGCATCAGTAGCGCTGTTTTCAGGCTGTGCTTCCCCATCCACTACCAGTACCAATAGCGCTCCCACCGCAAGTCCGGCTGCCAGCACGGCTGCCAAAAACCTCAAAGAGGTGCGAGTGCAGCTTGCCTTTTTGATGCAGAGTATCGACGCTCCCCTCATTGTTGCCATCAACAAAGGCTATTTTGCGGAACAGGGCTTGAATGTCTCCTACGAGCGAGGCTTTGGCAATTCAGACACAATCAGTAAGTTGGGTACAGGTAAGTTTGATCTTGCGTTCAGCGATATGTATAACGCCCTCGACTTCAACGAAAAGAATCCTGGAGACAAAATCATTGCTGTTGCCATTACTCAAAATGCCGCACCGTTCTCGATTCTCTCACTGAAAGAGAAAGGCATTAATGCTCCCAAAGATCTGACAGGAAAAAAACTGGGTGCCCCGGCTGGAGATGGACCGCGCAAGCTCTTTCCTCTTTTTGCCAAAGAAGTAGGGATTGATCCTTCCTCGGTGCAGTGGACAACAATGGAACCCAAACTGCGGGAAACGTTCTTGTTGCAGGGTCAGGTGGATGCTATCAGTGGCTTTTCGACCTCGGCATTGCCTGCGTTGCTCAAAGGCGGCAAGAAGATGGAGGATATCAACATTTTCTACTACAACGAAAATGGGCTTGATTTTTACGGCAACGCCATTTTGGTGAAAGATGCCTATGCTAAGCAAAATCCTGATGTTGTGAAGGCGTTTACAGCCGCTTACATTAAGGGCTTACAAGATGTTTTAAAGGATCCAAACGCTGCATTGGATGCGGTATTAGCAGCAGACCAAAGCAAGTTGATGAACCGTGAAGCTGAAAAAATTAGATTACAAGTTGCGTTAGATCGGCTGTTTATTACACCAGAAGCTGAAAAGCTGGGTCTGGGTTCGGTGGATACGAAGCGCCTGGAGAAATCGATTGAACAGACTGTGATTGGGTTCAACCTGAAGGGTAAACCGAAAGTAGCAGACATCTATACAGAAGCGTTTTTGCCCGCCAAAGATCAGCGTGCGGTGCCAGCGAAGAACGATCGCAAACCGTTAACCTGACCCCTCTGTTGCGTTTCCAAACCCTTGAAACCTCTCTGCCTCATTCACTTTGCTCATTCACCTCTACGGTTCTATGACACAACCCATTACCAGTACCTCTTCTAGCCATGCAGCCTTGGCAGATGGCTCTCCATTACTAGAATTTGACCATGTTGGCTTGGAATATCCTTTTGAAGGAGCCATGCGCCGTATTATTGAGGACGTTCACCTGAATATTCAGCCAGGTGAATTTGTGTCCTTTGTTGGTCCAAGCGGCTGCGGCAAAACATCTATTCTTCGCATGGTGTCAGGGCTAAGTCCGGCTCCTCTGGGTACCATTCGTTATCGCGGGCAAACGATTGCGAAACCGTTGACAAATGTAGGCATTGCCTTCCAAAACCCGGTCATGTTGCCTTGGCGCAACACCTTGAATAATGTCATGTTACCATTAGAAATTGTGCCGCCTTACAAGCATGAATTCAGGCAAAAGAAAGATCAATTCATCCGTATGGCGCAAGATCTACTGGCAACGGTACGGCTGCAAGACTTTCAAAAACAATATCCCTGGCAATTGTCGGGTGGGATGCGGCAACGGGCTTCTCTCTGTCGATCGCTGATTCACCAGCCCGAAATTTTGCTGCTCGATGAACCCTTTGGCGCGTTAGATGCCTTCACGCGAGAAGAAATGTGGTCGATGTTGCAAGCATTGTGGATGCGCGTCAAATGCGTTGCCATTTTGATTACTCATGATCTCAGAGAAGCGGTGTTTTTGTCCGATCGCGTATTTGTCATGAGTCCTCGCCCCAGCAGCATCATCTACGAAGTCAAGATCGATTTGCCACGACCGCGTAACCTGGAAATGGAACTATCGGACGAGTTCAACCACTACTTCTCCAGCATCCGCCGCCACATCCACCACAACTAAGGCATCCAGCATTTAATGCCCTGATTTTTAGTTGCCTCTTTAGCCATTCACCAACTTAACTCATGGAAAAATTCTTTAAATCAAAAGCGGCAGGGTTTGTGCTGCCGTTTGTGGCAACGGTTGTGCTGTTTATCCTGTGGGAATTAGTTGTTCTCATTTTCAAAATTCCCCCGTTCAACCTGCCGTCACCAACCAACATTCTCAAGGCAATGGGTGAGTTTGCGCCCCAGCTTACAGCCAATTCACTCCGCACTCTCTGGACAACCCTGGCTGGCTTTTTTCTGGCAATCCTCGTTGGCGTTCTTTTAGGGTTCATGATTGGTTATTCCAGGGTGGCGTATTTAACGATGTATCCGCTGCTTGTGGCGTTTAACACGATTCCTAAAGCCGCGATCGTGCCCCTACTCGCGATTTGGTTTGGTGCTAATGCGGTGCCAGCCGTTGTCACAGCCTTTTTGCTCGCGTTTTTCCCGATCGCGGTGAATGTCGCCCTCGGTTTGGACACGGTTGAACCGGAAATGAAAGATGTGCTGGCATCCCTGGGCGCATCCAAAGTCGAAACCTTTCAGAAGGTCGGCTGGCCCCATACGCTGCCCTACATTTTTGCCTCCCTTAAAATTGCAGCTTCGTTTGCCTTTATTGGAGCCGTTATTTCTGAATCGGTTGCGTCCAACGCTGGGCTGGGCTATTTAATTGTGCAAGCAACCTCTGACTTTAATGTGCCGCTTGCCTTCGCTGCCCTTTTAATTCTTGGCGTGTTGGGTGTAGTGCTCTATGGCTTCTTTGTTTACATTGAGAAGAAAGTGATTTACTGGGCACGCTAACCTGGACTGCCATCGTTTCTGTTTGAAGTGCGATCGTTCCTGTTTGAAATTGGATCGTTCTTGTTTGAAGTGCGATCGTTCCGATTTGAAATAGAGTCATTCTTGCTTCAAGTGAGAATGCTCTTGTTTGAAATCGGATCGTTCCTGTTTTGAGTGCGATCGTTCCTGTCCTGAATGAGAATACTCCTGTTTGAAGGGAGAGTGTTCCTGTTTTGAATGAGAACATTCCTGGTTGAAATGCCTTTGTTGCTGTTTGAACCTGGAACATTCCTGCTCAGAACCGAAAAGTTGGGGTTTGCCGTGCGATCGCGCTCATTTTATGTGCGTCTCGTGCCACATAAAGCGTGAAGGTTTCGGTTACAGCAGGAATTCCTTTGGTAGAAAGGATATAGCCTCATGTCTATCTGGTGTTCTGATGCCCAACGATCGCCTTCGTCAAGTTGAAAAGAACCTGAGCCGCCTGCGCGAACAGCTTGCGGGGAAAGAGGATACGCTTGTGACCATTGCCCCAGAGGAGCGGATACGCATCAAACAGCAGATCAACGACTTGAAGGCTGAAATGCGACCGTTTGAGGAGGAGTACTGGCAGATTTTGGCGCGGCAAGCGGTGACAGGGGCGATCGCTGAGGCTAAAAGTTCAACTTTTCAGCAACAACGCCTGGAAGAACAGCGAAGTAGCCTGGAGGCTGAATGGAATCTGAGAATGGAGAAGCTAAGAGGGTTACGAAACGCCTTAGCAATTGAAACAGCCGCCGCTACAGTTTTCCAGTTACGAAAACAAATAGAAGCCGAGGACGCTGAACTCACCCAGTTGAGCAACAGGCTGGAACAACCGGAGCAAATACCGAGTCATGAGCGGCTTCACCTGACATCCGAGCTATCCCCTGACCTCACGCCAGAGATCGTGATTGCCGAACTGGTGGAGCAGTCGGAACGGCTGCAAACAAACCAGCAATATCCTCCTGAAGTGCTGGAGTGGTTGCAAAAAATTTATGCCGAAGTGAGCAAACCAGGAGAACCCGCAGCGGCGAAGCTGAAAGGCACCCTGTCCCTCTTGCCGCCGTTTGTCGGCTTGTCCTATGAGGCGGAGTTAGACACCGAAACTTTCTTAAAGCGGCACTTCCCGACCTTTCGGAAATGGGCGGGGGCACTGGCAAAAAAAGCGTAGCCCCAGATCCAGCATCGGATGCCGGGGCAAAGTTGACACCCGACCCACAAAAATTCAAGGTGCCCTACGATCGCAATCTGCACTTCACCGGACGATCGCGACTGCTGGATGAACTGCACCAGACGTTGATGGTGGAAGGGGTAACGGCGCTAAACCAGATGGCGGCGATCGCGGGATTGGGCGGCATTAGCAAGACTCAGACGGCAGTAGAGTATGCCTACCGCTCGTTCTTTGAGATGCGGGCGTATGAATGGGTGTTTTGGGTGACGGCAGACACCGAATTAACCCTGGTGACGGGGCTGGCAGACATCGGGCGATCGCTCAATTTGCGGGAGGGCACGCTAGAAGAGCTGGCAACTCAGACCAAACAGTGGCTGCTGACCCACGATCGCTGGCTGCTGATTTTTGATAACGCAGACGAGTCAGAAATCGTGAAACCCTGGCTACCCCGTAACCCACACGGACACATTTTGCTCACCTCACGGGCACAGCAGTTTGTGCGGTTGGGCATTAAAGCGCCGATCGTGGTGCCGTCACTGACCCTGGAGGCATCCCTGTGGTTTCTGTTTGAGCGTACGGGTCGTCCAGTGTATGTCTGCAACTGGGTAACGAAGACCATTGACCTAGAGTTTACCGCTGCCGAGGCACTGGCACGCGCGTTGGATGGGTTGCCCCTGGCGCTAGAGCAAGCCGCCGCCTACATTCAGCAAACAAACCGAACCTTTGCCGTGTACTGGCAGTACTATCAGCAGCAGCAGTTAACATTACTGGAACGCGGCAAACCCGAAACGGGAGACTACCCGAAATCGATCGCGACCACCTGGTTATTAAACTTTCAGGCAGTGGCAGAACGATCGCCTGCCTCAGGGCCGCTGTTGCAGTTGAGCGCGGTACTGGCACCCGACGGCATCCCGGAATGGCTATTGCTGCAAGGTGCGACAGCGCTGGGGCTAACAGACTGCACCGATGATTGGGCATTGGGAGAACAGTTAGGTGCTCTGGCAAACTTCTCTCTCATTCAGCGAGAACCGGGGAAACATTACTACCAGATACACCGCATGGTGCAAGCCGCTGTGTGGCATCAACAAACCCCCACAGATCGACAGGACTGGCTTCACCGCGCTGTTGCCGGACTGAATGCAGCGTTTCCCTATGTTGAGTTTGATAACTGGGCAGTGTGTGGACAATTGGTGCCCCATGTGCAGGCAGTGGCATCACACCTAGAAAGCGAGACGCTGGATACTACCGACTGGGCGCTGCTCCTCAATCAGGCGGGCTACTACTTGCACGAGCAGGGACGCTATGCCGAAGCGGAACCGTTGTATGGGCGATCGCTCCAGATCAAAGAGCAGCAATTAGGATCAGACCATCCCGATACCGCACGATGCCTATGGAATCTCGCCGCTCTACACTACAACATGGATCGAGTTGCTGAAGCGAAACCCTTAATTACCCGTGCGGTTGCTATCCTTGAACACACCTTAGGCAGTCAACATCCTGATACCCTCAATGCCCGTGGGTGGTGGCAAGGTATTCACAACACTGAGCCGTGAATGGGGGTAGGGTGTGAATTTAGAGAGAGGGGATGAGTAAGGGTGAGTAGAATTGGAAAGATGAGCCGTTGTTAGCGACCCAATGCATCCTATGGAATCTGCTGAACCATACCCCTTTGCTCAAGAATTAATCACCGACGCTCAAGGGCACGTTCGCAAAGTCATTCTTGACATCGCCGCTTACCAAACGCTGCTTGCCGCCCTGGAAGACGAGGGGTTGTACCGTGCCATGCAAGCGGTGCGCCGCGAAACGCCGCTTAGCCCTGGTGCTGCCCTGAGTGCCTCGGAAGAACCGTGAACACCAGCTACCTCCCTAGCTTCTATGAACTACCAAGACATTATTACCATCGAACCTGGCAAGCGCAGCGGTAAACCCTGTATTCGGGGAATGCGGATCACCGTTTATGATGTGCTCTCCTACCTTGCCTCTGGTATGACGACCGAGGAAATTCTTGCAGATTTTCCTTACCTTACTCGTGATGACATCCTCGCCTGCCTCTCCTACGCTGCCGATCGTGAACAGAAGACGCTGACGATCGCGGCATGAAGCTTCTCTTTGATCACAATCTTTCCCCACGTCTCGTCAATCTACTGGCTGACCTCTATCCCCACTCACAGCACGTTTTTCTGGTCGGTATGGAGCAAACGAACGATCAGCAAATTTGGGACTACGCAGCCAAAAATGACTTTACGATCGTCACCAGAGATTCTGACTACAACGATCTCAGCTTAATTCGAGGCTTTCCGCCCAAAGTGATCTGGGTGCGTCGGGGAAACTGTTCAACTCAAGCAATTGAGCAAATTTTGCGATCAGCAACAGCGATCATTCAACGACTCGCCGAAGACGACTCGATTGGTGTTCTGACACTCTACTAAGCTGTAACGATTTCTCTAAATCGCCAAACTTTATACTGTGGACAACTCAAGCCGCTACAGAAACAGGTTGAGGGGATGCAATACCTTCTTCCTGGCAGTATTCAAGATAGCCCGCGAGGTTAAAATTAAGATACTATACAGCTCTCCGACCTAATCACCATGCCACTCTCAACGTTTGACAGCATCTTAGATGAGATTGAAGCGCTGTCTCTAGATGACCAGATTGCTCTGTTAGACATCATGCAACGGCGGTTGAGCGATCGTCGGCGCGACGAAATTGCCGCCAATATTGCTCAAGCAAAGAAAGAGTATCAGTTGGGTCATGTGTTTCGTGGCACGGTTGATGAGGCGATCGCGGAGCTAAATCGTTGAGAGCCATTACCTTTGCGGCATTGTTCAAACATGCCTATAAAACGATCATCCGCAAAGACCCAGAATTACAGTCTAAAGTTGAAACTGTCTTGAAACGTTTAGCAGAAGGTGCTTTCGAGCCATCGCTACAACACACACAAACTTAAAGGAAAGTTAGCGGTTCGTGGGCTTGTAGGGTGGCGTATGACTGTCGCATTGTCTTTGACTTCGTTAAAAATCCAGAGTCAGGAGAGGAAGAAATCTTGTTAATCGATATTGGCAGCCACGACGAGGTTTATTAGGCTGTTTGCTGATTTTCCTTGTCGTTGGACTCTAACAAATCCCTGTAAATCTATTGTCCTAGATAGGCTTCTAGCACCTGAGCGTTGGTTTGAATTTCGGTGGGTGTGCCCACAGCGAGATTGCGACCTTCGGCGAGTACCCAGACCCGATCGCACAGAGACATAATCACATCCATATTGTGTTCGATGATGAGAAAGGTGAGTCCGTCGCGGTTCCAGGCGAGGATGCGATCGCAGATCTGATTGATCAACGTGGGATTCACGCCAGCGGCAGGTTCATCGAGCAAAATCAGTTGGGGTTGGCTCATCAGCGCTCGTCCCATTTCCAGCAGCTTGCGTTGACCACCGGATAAAGCTCCCGCATACTCGTGCGCCATGTGCGCCAGACCGATCGACTCCAGAATGGTCATGGCGCGATCGCGCTGCTGACGTTCTTCAGCGGCAATTTGCGTTTGCTTGAACCAGGTGAGCCAGAAATTTTCGCCCGTCTGGTGTTGGGTTGCCAGCAGCATATTTTCCAGTACGGACAGCCGAGAGAGCACTCGCGCCACCTGAAACGTCCGAATCATGCCACGTTGAGCAATCTGGTAGGACTGGAGTTGGTGAATCGGTTCGCCATCCAGCAGCACGCGCCCTTTATCAGGATGGATGACGTTGGAGAGTAGGTTGAATAGGGTCGTTTTTCCAGCACCGTTGGGCCCGATAAGTCCCGTAATGCTACCTTTGGCGACTTCGATCGACACTTCATCAACCGCTACCAATCCACCAAAGCTTTTGATCAGTCCGCCGGCTGCCAGGAGGGGGAGTTGTAGCTTCGCAGGACGATCGATCGGTTCCACGTCCGCCAGAATGTCTGCCAGATCCTCACTGTCAGGATGGCTCAGGTGCTCAACCGGATCAACAGCATCGGGGGTTTCATCGACCAAGAGAAAGTTCCTCCTTCTTCCCTAAAATGCCTTGCGGACGCGCCATCATCAGCACAATGAGCAGCAAGCCAATAATCATAATCCGAAACGCTCCCGCTCTACCTTCATCCAACTGGGGTGGAATGGCAGGCACGATCGCGTGGAGGGCAGGAGCGATCGCAGGCAGCAGAAACCGCGTCACCGAGTTGTATGCCCAAAAGATCGCCGCCCCCAGCAGCGTACCCGCGTTGTTGCCAGCCCCACCTAAAACGACAATCGTCCATGCCTGAAAGGTAATCAGCGGAATGAAACCATCGGGATTAATGAAGCTTAACTGCCACGCGTAGAACGCACCTGCAATACCCGCGATCGCGCCACCCAGCATGAGTGATTGCAACTTGTACCAAAACACATTCTTGCCCAGCGCTTTTGCAACTTCCTCATCTTCACGAATGGCTTTCAGTACCCGACCCCAGGGCGATCGCACCAGTGCCTCCAATCGCCAGTAGACCAGCGCCAGCACGATCACCAGCACCAGCATGAGTCCCGCTTTGTAAGAGTAGTTGTAAAGCGAAACCGCGCCAGCCCAATACAGCACCAACCCCAGCAGGGCGGTGGCGATACCCAATGAGAGTTTGCCGATTTGTCCTGGTCGAGAACCTTCACGGGTGTCGCGTTGTCCCAGACGATCGAGCCGTTTCCACGTCCAGCACCATAGCTGCCAGCCTGCCAGCGCAAAAATGGCTGTCCAAATGCCGATCATGCCGATTTTGCTGATAAAGGTTGGTCTGGTCAGCGCTTCTAACGGCAGGGGATAGCTGTAAACGCCCCGCGCTCCTTGCGTGAGCCATTCTTCGTTCAGCGCTACCAAGCGAATGACTTCAGATACGCCAATGGTGACGATCGCCAAATAGTCTTCTCGCAGCCGCAAGGTAGAAAGCCCAATCAGCAAACCCAGCGCAGCCGCTAGCCCAGCCCCAATCAGCACGGCTACCACCAGCGGCACACCCTTCATGCTCAGTAACACGGTGGCATACGCTCCAACCGTCATAAAGGCGATGTGCCCAAAATTAATTAGTCCCGTAAAGCCCCACTGCAAATTTAACCCCAGGCTAAAGAGCGCAAAGGTCGCCGTGAAGATGATGAGCGAGACAAGATAACCGGGTGTAAAAAACAGCAGAATACCGCTGAAATCGAGCATGAGCAATATTAGCAAAAGGCAATTGGACGTATCCTATCAGGCAATTTGCCTTTTCGTAAGGATGAGGCAGAGGGTAGGAGGCAGAGGGCAGGAGGTGAGGCAGAGGGTAGGAGGCAGAGGGCAGGAGGTGATGACAAATCAAATTAGCATACGTGCCATGACTTAAAGCTGGTAGCTCGTCGAACTAAGTGCTGCCCATTTAGAATGCAGAATGCGGTGGCAATCGCTAAGTCATGATAGACGTGATCGCTTTCCCAGCCCCACAGGTCACGATCGGGCGTTGGTTGGAGCAAAAGGGCGTTGTAGAAGTGGGCAATGATCTTCATTTAACACTAACGTTCAAGCGAACCTGTGCGATCGAAGGGATAAAAACGCCAAATTGCTTTTCCAATGATCAGGTCACGCGAAACAAAGCCCCAATAGTGGCTATCGTAAGAATTATTGCGATTGTCTCCTAACACAAAGTATTGATTTGGCGGCACAGTCTGTGGACCCCATTCATAGTTTGGTGGCTCTGAAATGTAAGGTTCTTGCAACGGTTTGCCATTGACGTAGACTTTGTTCTGCTTAATTTCGATGCGTTCACCCGGTAGTCCGATAACTCGCTTGATAAAGACATCTTTGAAATTCTGCTCTCTTAACGTTTCGGTTGGTTTGAAAATAATTAAATCGCCGAGTTTGGGAGCCTGTGAGCAGTAAGCTGTTTTATCAATAATGAGGCGATCGTTGATTTGCAGTGTCGGTAGCATTGCCCCTGAGGGAATGTAGCGAGCTTCGGTAACTGCACGACAATTTTTTAAGGAAGGGTCTAGCCAACGAGTGACGTCTTTGAAAATAGCAATACATTCGGCAACAGTCGGTTTCTGATTGGGTGCGGGACAAAGCCCAAAAGCAGCTTCACTAAATAGGCTCACCAGACCCAATGCAGCCATTAATGAAAGAAGCTTAGACAATGGAGTCTTATGCTGATTAGAGCGGCTATATCTCTTCATAGCTCACCCAGCTCAATGATGTTGCCATCGGGATCTTGAGTAAAGAGTGCAGCACGACCAGAAGCACTCATTTGCAGCGGGCAGTTGTGAGCCAGAAGACGCTCTTTTGTTGCTTCCAAACTGGCTACCGAAAAGGCAATGTGGCGATTGCGTCCCCATTTTTCAGGATTGTCTAATCCACTCTGGGCAGCACTGGCAATCATTAAATGGATCTGAAAGCCAGCCACTTCGTACCAGGCTCCAGGGAAGCGGAGGGCACGATCGACTTTCTCTAACCCCAGTACCGTGCCGTAGAAATGCTCCGATCGCTCCAGGTCTGAAACCAGCAGTGCAGCGTGAAGGCAGCGAGTAATCTTCATGGGATCAACCTGTAAGCATCATTCTTCAGAATACCGGAACTCACTCCGTGTAAGGAGCATTTTGCGGTGTGTGTAGCTCCATCAAACATTGGGCAATTCGGTTTGCGGCTCCGGGTGCGCCCATGCGACGGCGACCATTTTCGGCGATCGTTTGCAGTGCGTCAGGATTTTGCAATAGGGATTGCATGACAGGCGCAACGCGATCGGGTTCCTTGACCAAAAGAACGGAGGCTCCCAATAAGCGGGTTTGAGCCTCAGCGAATCTAGCCGTGAACTGTGGTCCTTTGCCTGGAATGATGATTGCAGGTTTGCCCAGTCCAATAAACTGTTCTGTCGCCGTGCCTGCCATTGCGATCGCTGCATCCGCTTGATGCAAACACTCCGCAAATCGGCGTTGCGCCAGAACTAGAGTTGATTTGCGATCGCCCAACCCAACCGTATAGGTATCTTCCGTCACCTGCTGCCAACGATATGCCATCAATGCCTTGTGCAGCGTCTCTAGCTCCAGTCCAGGCGCGATCGCAGCTAAAAACGTCAACGGTCGGGACATCTGAGCAATCATCCCATTCACTGCTTGCAGAATCGTCTCCCAATTAGCATAGGCTTCGGGTGGACGCGAACCAGGAAGAAGGGCGATCGTTAAGGATGAAGGCTCTAGCCTACTTTCGCCTTGCGAGGTGCTAAAGGCTAAAGCTTGACTGTTATCCTTTATCCTTAAGCCTTTATCCTTCTCTTCCCTCCACTCCAGCCCATCCATCATCGGGTTTCCCATGTCAAACGCTGGAATACCCTGTCGCTTCAGGCTCATGGCGGTAATCGTGTCCCTGGGAAACACGGCTTTGCAATGGGGATGGCTCATCAGCCAGCGTTCCCACGGATGGTAGATACAGCCCGTCCACCGTTCGAGGCGATCGTCCCACCAGGAAGCACGCGGCAACCAGCCACCCTCATCGCGCAGGTAGTATTCCGACTTTGCCGTACCCACAAACGCATAGGGAAGCCCACTGAGACGGGCGAAGAGGAGCGGTACAATGTCGCCAACGGCGAGGATGAGGGAGTGGGGTGTGGGGTGTGGGGTGTGGGGTGTGGGGGTAGCGGCTTCTTGCGCCCAGGCTTTAATGGCACGAAGTTGAGCGAGGGTGAGTTGGAGTAAGCCGCCCCGGATGTCACGCGCAAGTTGTCGCCCGTCCTGGTAGATGAAGCCACCAGACGGCATGGTTTTGACAGAACCGATGCGAGGAATGCCGTTGTCGATATAGGCATGACCTTCACCCACGATCGGCAAGGCTGCAAGTTCTGGTGGATTGGGTTGTTGCTGAAGTTCGCGCAGGATGCGGAGGGCGATCGCATCTTCACCATGACCATTACTAAGACAGAGTACGCGCATAAGAAGCTGAAGACTGAGGGCTGAGGGCTAGAATAGGGCAGAAAGACGACCAACAGACAAATTAGTGCCCGTTATATTATCGACTTGTTAGACTTCTCCTATAGCATCTAGGGTTTGAGAACGTTTCTCTAGAAAGTAGCTAAAATACTGTTGCACTTGTAGGAACTGTTATGGCTAAGGTTAATTTAGATGCCTTGATAGCACGGGAAGATTTTGAGGTAGAGGACAATATTAATTCTGGCAAGAAAAAAGAAGCTATATCAATTGAAGATATAAAGCCAGACTCTTTCTTTTTCTCAAATATTAGAAAGCCAGACTTCCAACGAGAAACCAACGAGTGGGACGGGCAGAAAATTTGTGAGCTTATAAAGAGCTTTATTGAAGGTGATCTGATACCAGCAATTATTCTGTGGAGAAGTGCAGGGGGATATCTATTCGTAATTGATGGAAGTCACAGATTAAGTGCTCTATCTGCCTGGGTGAACGATGATTATGGAGATGGAACCATCTCAAAACTTTTCTATGACGGCATCATTCCTGATGAACAACTAGAGATTGCTGATGAAACACGAAAACTTGTGAAAAAGATTGTTGGTTCATATGAAGACTTCAGATTGGCACTCGCACGACCTGATAAAGTTAAACCAGAGATTGTTAGGTATGCTAAAAACTTAGGAGCGTTGGCAATTCAACTTCAGTGGGTTGAAGGGGATGCAAGAAAAGCGGAAAACTCATTTTACAAGATAAACCAACAAGCTTCTCCCATTGACAAAACTGAAATAAAGCTTATCGAGTCTCGAAAAAAACCAAACAGTATTGCAGCGCGTGCAATCATAAGAAGTGGTAAGGGGCACAAATACTGGGCAGCCTTTCCAACTACGACACAAATACAAGTGCAAGAGTTGGCGGCGGAGATTAACGAAATCCTTTTTGATCCCAAGCTACAAACTCCAATTAAAACTCTTGATATACCTATAGGCGGAAAGCTCTATTCTTCACAGGCTCTACCTTTAATCTTAGATCTAGTAAATATCGTCAATGGCGCAGATTTCGACGGAAAAAACAGTCAAGATGATGAAACTGGTGAAATTACAATACAAACCTTGAAAAATGTCAAAAAGGTTGCATACAGATTAAATAGCAACCATGCATCATCATTAGGATTACATCCAGTTGTATATTCTTATTCTCAAGATGGGAGACATAAAACAGCTTCATTTTTTGCGATGGTTGACTTCGTGGTAGAGCTAGATAGGCGCAAAAAGATAAATGATTTTATTGATGTCAGAAGTAAGCTTGAGAATTTCGTTCTTGAGTATGACTATTTAGTTCAACAGATCAACCGAAAATACAGATCAGCGCAAAAAAGTTACATTCATATCTCACGTTTTTTACAGAAGATTGTCTCTGCTTTTAAGGCGGATAAGTCCATAGATGAGGCTATCAATGAAATTATATCTACTCCTGACTTCAACTATTTGACCTTTCAAAAAATGTTTCAGAAACTCGACTTTTCAGCAAAAGACTTTAACACAGGAAAGAAGAGCGCAGTATACATAAGAGAAGCTTTACAAAACGCATCAAAATGCAAAATATGCGGGGGTTTTATTCATCGGAACTCAATTTCAATTGATCATGTGCAACGTAAAGAAGATGGAGGTTTGGCAACTATAGACAATGGGCAAATTTCTCATCCGTACTGTAACACTGGGTACAAAAACTAATAGTAAACTCTAGCAAAAAAATCAACATTCTGGTGCGGAGTTCCAAATTATTGTAGCTGTTGCAGAAATTGTAGGAGAAAGAGGTTGTCCTGCTTCTCCTGTTCCCTCACTACTTTCCGCAATAAAATGGCAGTATGAAAATCGTGCTCATGAGGTTAATTCGCGGCTATAGGATGTTTCTGTCACCGTGGTTGCCACCAGCGTGTCGGTTTCAACCAACGTGTTCGCAGTACGCGCTGGAAGCTGTTGATCGCTTTGGCGCTTTACAAGGTAGTTGGCTAGCCACAAAACGCATTTGTCGTTGTCATCCGTTTCACCCTGGCGGTTATGATCCCGTACCGTTGAAGGGGCAATCCAATCATTTAGAAGGCGATAACCGTAACTGATGAAGCCCTATCAAGCCATTGCGATCGTCGAATGTGGTGAACCGCTGCTACCCATTCCTGGCACGCACTTTGCCTTGGTGTCGCCCCATCCCTATGAAAATCTGGGCGCACCCTATGGCAACAAATCGCCGTTTTATCTGCGAGAAGGGGTACTCGATCGCCTGAAGGACGCTCAAGTGCTGTTGCAGAAGGAGCATCCAGGTTGGCAGATGCAGGTGTTTGATGGCTATCGCCCGATCGCCGTGCAGCAATTTATGGTGGATCATACGCTGCAAGAGGTTGTTCAGGCAAAGGGCTTGCAGGTTGAGCAATTGACTGAATCGCAGCGCGAAACGCTTTTGCAACTGGTGTATGAATTTTGGGCAGCGCCAAGCCTCAATCCTGCGACACCCCCACCTCACAGTACAGGCGGTGCAGTCGATATTACCCTAGTTGGTGAGACGGGGCAGGCGATCGATATGGGTTCTCCTATTGATGAACTCTCGCCGCGATCTTACCCAGATCACTTTGCTGCTAGTCAAGAGCCGCACGAGAGCCTGTATCATGAGCACCGACAATTACTGCGATCGGTCATGCTTGCTGCTGGCTTTCAACAACACCCCAACGAATGGTGGCATTTTTGCTTTGGAGATCAAATGTGGGCATGGCTGACCAACGAGGCGGAAGAGGGGAAGATAATGGCGCGGTATGGGAGGATGAAGGCAGAGGGCAGAAGGCAAGGGGCAGAAGGCAAGGGGCAGAAGGATGAGGGATGAGAGATGAGTGAAGGCTAAAGGCTAAAGAGCTGACTGCTGACCGCTCAATCAACTTAAAACTCTTCCCTACACCCCACACCCCACACCCTACACCCCTCTACCGATACCCCGCCGCTTGCAGTGAGAAAAGCTGGGCATACCGTCCGCCCGATCGCACGAGTGCTTCGTGGGTGCCCTGTTCCACAATTTTGCCTTCCTGAAGCACCATGATCTGGTCTGCCATCCGCACAGTGGAGAAGCGGTGGGAGATGAGAATCGCCATTTGGGTTTGGGTCATGGCGCGAAAGTGGTCAAAGATGCGGACTTCGGCTTCGGCATCCATTGCGGAGGTAGGCTCATCCAGTACGAGGATATCGGCTTGCGATCGCATAAAGGCACGGGACAGAGCGATCTTTTGCCACTGCCCGCCAGATAGCTCACGACCGCTTTTGAACCAGCGTCCCAGTTGGGTGTGATAGCTATCGGGCAAGGTTTCAATAAAGGGCTGAGCAGTCCCCTTATCGGCGGCATCGTGCCAGCGGGCTTCATCCTCCATGTAGGCGACATCGCCTGCACCAATGTTTTCGCCAACGGTAAATTGGTAGCGCACAAAGTTTTGAAAAATCACGCCAATGCGCTGCTGAAGTACGTCCCGATCCCACTCACGCAGATCCAGTCCATCCAAAAGAATGCGCCCACTGTCTGGGGTGTACAGTCGGGTCAGCAGCTTAATCAGGGTTGTTTTGCCGGAGCCATTTTCACCGACGATCGCCAGCTTTTCGCCCGGTTTCAGGTGCAGCGAGATGTCTTGCAGCGCTGGCTGAATGCTGCCGGGATAACCAAAACTAACGTTCTCGAAGCGTAACCCATCCCCGATTAGCAAGCCTTTCGTCGCCTGCCCAAGCGCCTTTGGAATCGGCTGTTCCAGATATTCGTACAGGTTTGACAGGTACAGACTATCTTCGTACATGCCACCGATCGCGCTCAGCACAGACGCAAAGGTCGTCTGCCCCTGCCGAAACACCACCAGATACATCGTCAGATCACCCAGGGAGATCGAGCCTGCGATCGCCTCTACTACAATCCACACGTAGGCAGCATAGAAGGCAAGGGTACTCACGAGTCCCAAAACGTAGCTCCATAGCCCGCGTCGAATCGTCAAATCCCGATCTTCGCCGTAGAGTTGGCGGAAGATATTACGGTAGCGGCGCAACAGCATGGGACCCAATTGGTACAGCTTGACCTCCATTGCTGCCGTATCGTTGGACAACAGCCATTCCAGATAGTTTTGCTGCCGAGTTTCCGGGGCACGCCAACGGAAGAGACGGAAGGCTTCACCCGCAAAGCGCGTCTCGGCAATAAAGGCAGGGATGGCGGCGACCATGAGCACCAGCACTGCCCAGATCGAAAAGTTCAACAGCAACCCCCCATAGGTCAGCAGCGAAAGGGTATCCTGCACCAGGCTAAAGGTACGACCCACCAGGCTCAGCGGACGACTGGAAGCCTCTCGCCGTGCCCGCGCCATTTTGTCGTAAAACTCTGAATCCTCAAAGTGCGAAATATCCAGGGTCAGCGCCTTTTCTAAAATCAGCACGTTAACCTTGTGCCCCAGTAACGCACGCAGCAGCGATTGACACAGCGCCAACCCTTGCTTGCAGCCTGCCTGGAGCGCAATCAGCCCCGCTTCAATGCCTAAATACGTCAGGGTGTGCCACCGATCGCCCGCCAAGCCCGATCGCGCTGCCTGCACCACCCCATCCACAATCAGCTTGCCCACGTAGGCGATCGCACCCGGCAGCAAGCCCGCGATCAGGGTCAGAATCATTAAAGCAATGGTCAGTGCGCGATTGGTTGTCCACACCAGGGCGATCGCCCGTCCGCAATATTGATACATCGACAACGACTGCCGTAAACTCTGCCAGCGCTGCCTCAGTCGATTTTGTTGAAAATTCCTCATCCTCCTACGATAGCTTTTGGCGATCGGGGTTGTGAGAGGAGGCAGAGGGCTAAAGAGGTTGTTAGTTGCTAGTTGTTAGTTGTTAGTTGTAAAGACCTTTGGGTATACCAGAAAGGCTGTTAGTGGATGATCCGTTCCTGACTCCTTCTAAAAACTACCCCCCTGTCCCCTGTCCCCTGTTCCCTACACCCTCTCTCACAACCTCGTCTGCACAATTTGAGCGAACGTCTCGCGGTTATCTTTTAAACTGCGGGGAGTGCCTTGCGGGTAGGTTTGGGTGATGAGTGTTTGTAAGCGCTTGACGCGATTGTCGGGGCTGGGGTGATTGCTAAAAAAGGCGGCTGGTGAACCGTTCTGGCGTGCGGCATTGAGCATTTGCATCAACTGCACGATCCCTTGCGGATCGTAGCCTGCTTCGGTCATAAAGCGGAGGGCTAGTCGATCGCTCTCCAACTCATCATCGCGTCCGTAGCGAAGATTAACCAACTGATTGATTGCCTGTTTGAGCGCGTCTTCTTGCCGGTCGCTTTTTTCACTCGCCTTTGCAGCCGCATCAATGGCACCGCCCAAGATTGGGCTGAAGGGCTGTTTTGCCAAATGTTCTGCCCCATGACGAGCGACGACGTGCGCCACTTCATGACTCAGCACGGCTGCCAGTTGAGCTTCTGAAGTCAACCGTTTGAGCAGCGCCACGGTGAGAAAAACCTGACCTCCTGGAAGAGCCACTGCATTGACCGTGCGAGCATCGTGCAGCAAGTGAAACTCAAACGGGTAGGAAGCTTTAGCAGCGGTCGATCGCGCTACCACCTGCTGACCAACCTGGCTCACATACTGCTGGAGCAGCCGATCGGGATGAATGCCACCAAACTGAGCCGCCATGTAACGTTTTGCCCGCCGTCCTAGAAAAATCTCCTGCGGTGCTGAAAGCTGCACATGCTGAATTTCGCCTGTTAAGAAATTCTCAGCGGTGTTGTTGCAATAGGTGATTAGCCCAAAGAGCACGATCGCCAGCACAATCCCAAGCCGAACCAGTGACTTCACAACGTTACCTTCAGTGACGCAGACAAGAGTGACATAGACAAACGATCTGTCTAAAGAATAGCGGAGTCTTGAGGTTTACATGCAGACCCGCAAGCGATGAACCCAGTAGGAAATGGACCTCTTCGCTCAACGCACCCTTGAAGCGTCTCCATGTAAGGTCTAAAGTTGAAAGTCTAACCTCTAACGGTGTATCAATGAACGCTCAGGTTGTCTCAGCAGCATGGCTCTTTGAGCATCTTGACGATCCACAGGTGGCGATCGCCGACTGCCGTTTTGCGCTCATGCCGCCAACGCTGGGACAGGAGCAGTACCAGGCAAGCCACATTTCAGGAGCCGTTTATCTGGACTTAAATCACGATCTTTCCAGCCCCGTTGGTGAGCATGGCGGACGGCATCCGCTGCCAGATGTGGCTCAACTGTCCAGCAAGCTTTCTGCAATGGGCATTGATTCAACGGCAGAGACTCCAACATTCGTGGTTACCTACGACGACTCACGGTTGGCGTTTGCGTCGCGGTTGTGGTGGCTTCTGCGCTACCTGGGGCACGATCGGGTTGCAGTGCTTGATGGCGGTTTTGCAGGCTGGAAGGCAGCAGGCTACCCCGTAACACAGGCTGTTCCCACACCCAAAGCCGGAAATTTTGTGCCGCGATCGCGCCCTGATCTGGTAGCGGATATTGCTGCTGTGAAAGCACGGAAAGCGGAACCTGGAGTCGTCTTGGTTGATTCCCGCGAAGCCGAACGCTACTGGGGTGAACATGAACCCATCGACCCGATCGCCGGACACATCCCCGGAGCCGTCAATTACCCCTGGCAAACCGTGACCGATGCCAACGGCTACGTTCTTCCAGCCGAGGCACAGCGTCAACGATGGCACGACGTAGAATCCGCACAAGAACTGATCGTTTACTGTGGTTCTGGCGTAACTGCCTGCGTGAATCTGCTGTCTCTGGGGCTTGCAGGCATCCAAACAGGCAAACTCTACGCCGGGAGCTGGAGCGACTGGTGCTCGTATCAGAAAGGCTAAAGGATGAAGGATAAAGGCTAAAAGGGGAGGCATGGGGAAGGAAGGCAGAAGGCAGAGGGCAGAAGGCAAGGGAGTTGTAAAGCCCTATGGGCATACCAGAAAGGCTTTTAGTTTTTGGTTTTTAGAAGGAGTCAGGAAGGTCTCATGCACTAACAACTAACAACTAACAACTCCTAAGCTGACCGCTGATCGCTTTCTTCCGACTCAAAACTTTTTATCCTTCATACTTCATCCTTTATCCTTCGAGAGCATATCGATCGCGTCTCCCAACGCTGTCGTCAAGCCTTTGCGTGTCTGCATATGGTTTGCTTGTTCTAGCTTGAGGGCTTGCGAGAGACGATCGCGCTCCGTCAACGCTTCAAGGAGCTTTTGCTGGAGTTCTGCTACCGTTTGCAGCTTTTCTACTTCGGCTCGAATGGTTGCGGGATCAGCCTCTATACCCCCCTCTAAGGGCGACGTTCCCTTAAGCTGCTGGAGTTCTTGCGTCAGGTCGGCGATCGTTTGCCGGGTTCGGGCTACTTCTTGCCGTCGTTGTTGTGCTTCCATTTCGTACAGCCGCTGCCAATTCGCTGCACTGGTATACGCCTGTTCACGGTCTTGCTGGGCATCTGTCAACTGCTGCCGCAACGTTTTAATCTCAGTCAACCACTGGCTTACGTCGTGGGTCATCAGCATTGACTCCTTGTGCAATGGTAGAGAGTGTAACGGACTGGCGGGAGAATTTCTAGCGGGAGGGGGAAGAGAGGGGTGAGGAGTGAGGAGTGAGGGGGCAAGGGGGCAGGGGAGTTGTTGGTTGTTAGTTGTAAAGCCTTCGGCATGGCTTCGCTAGGGTTGTTAGAGAAGAGGGGGAGTAGGGAGTAGGGAGTGGGAAAAGTGTTGCGTTCTACCTTCAGCGGTCAGCCTTTAGCCTTTAGCCTTTAGCCTTTAGTCCTCATCCCTCGTCCCTCATCCCTCCCGATCGCCTCATACCCCTTCTCAACGATCGATCGCCCCCTCAGAAAGCCAAGATTGGCTCCGGGGCAAACCCACTGCAAGGTTTCTGGCTGGAATTGATCCAAAAGTTTTTGCACGCTTTTGAGTTGTCGTTGCCAGTGGAAGGTTTTGGGCGTTTTGAGCGGCAGCAGGTGTCCTTGAGGATTGGGTAGCAAATGACGACCCACAAAGAGAACACCGCCGTAGCTGCTGTGATACAGACAGGAGGAGCCGGGAGAGTGTCCGGGAGTCCAGAGAGCCTGGGTTTGCGGTGTCAGGGTAAAGGTCTGTTCAAACGAGGTAACGGTTAGCCCTGGTAGCAAGTAGGCTTCCTGTTCTTGGACTAAAATCTGGCAGCTAAAGGCTTGCTGAATGGCTTTCGCCTGCCCAATGCCGCCCCGATGGGTAAGAACGAGGGTATGGACACCACCCTGCGCGTGCAAAAAGTCCTGAGTGGTTTCGTTCCAAGCAGGGCAATCTATGAGAATATTGACGGTTTCAACGAGTAGATACGCCGTGCCGCCTAACGTGTCCCGATTGGGTGGGAACGCAAAAATGGCTGCCCGATCGTCCGGCTGGTGCAATAGCAGACGCGGTTGCTTTGTAGAAGCCGTTGTTTGGCTCGCTGATACCCGTGATGGGTTCGGCAAAGCAGATTGAGGATGATCTAAAGACACAGGCAAAGAGGGGCGAAAGAAGCTAAACACAGGCAGAAAGTAGAATCTCAGCGTTTCTCAGCATTTAATTGGATGCATCAGGGTGCAGAACTCCTTTAGGATGGCTATAGATAGCGTGCATTTCGGTCGGTTGGCTTTTAAACTAAATGGGTTCTGGTAGAGGAGTTCGCGGCGCAAAGAGTCTGAAGGTTGGCGAAGAAACGTTGAGCGGCACGTCAGCAAGTATGACTGAGATTGTTATGATGCGTTGTGCCTTACAGTTTTGCCGTCTTCATCTAACCGCTGGCATTGTTTGAGGTCATACGTTCTTCCAGCCCAATGAGGCTAGGCACATGAATCCGTTAATTTTGCTGTTCCTGTTAGGGCTAATCACTTACTTTATCGTGCAGCGTGTGGCGAATGTCACCCGATCGCCCGTCTGGTTGCTCTGGCTAGTGGCGATGGCTCCGGCGATCGTGTCGAGCGGTTGGGTCCTGGCAAAAGGGAAACCTATGCCATCGGAGACTATCCTCATTTTGTCAGCGGTTTGCTTGTTGGTGTACTGGTTTCTCATTCAGCGGAATCGCATTTCACCTCCACCCGTCAATTCCACTGCCGCAGAGGGGCAAGAGCCACCAGCAGAAGTACCGAAAGAGTCTGTAAACCTTCCAGCTACTCCACGCCCGATCGACAAGGCAGAAGAAACCAGCCTGCAAAACTGCTTTCCCTGGTCAGTCTACTACCTGCAAAACGTTGAGTATCGCCCCCAGGCAGTAATTTGTCGTGGGCAACTACGCAGCAAACCAGAGGTTGCCTATCAAACCATTCAGGAGAACGTGGCGGAAGCGTTTGGCGATCGCTTCTACCTGGTATTCCAAGAAGGCACGAACCAGAAACCATTCTTTGTGCTAGTGCCAAACCCACAGGCTCAAGCAGCAGCAGACGCGGCAGTACCCGGTGTCAAGCCCCGCAAAGAAGTTGTTAGCCGTCCGCTTTTGGCGATCGGCTTGTTCATTGCCACGTTTTTTACGACCACTCTGGCGTGGCTAGATTTAGAAAAGAAAGCGGTACAGCTTTCTCCCACAACGCTGGCAACAGGATTGCCCTATGCGTTGGCGCTGATGACCATTTTGGGCATTCATGAGTTGGGGCACTACCTCACGGCGCGTCGCTACAAAATCAAAGCAACGCTGCCTTACTTCATTCCCGTGATTCCGATTCCGCTGTTTCCCTTTGGCACGTTTGGAGCCTTCATTCAAATTCGATCGCCCATTCCCAATCGTCGCGCCTTGTTCGATGTGGGGATTGCAGGTCCGATCGCGGGGTTTGTGGTGGCGCTGCCATTGCTGCTGTGGGGGCTGGCTCACTCAGAGGTTGTGCGGTTACCTGAAAAATTTGAAGTGTTCAACTTTCAAGCACTTGACCCCAGTTTTTCTATCCTACTGGCTCTCTTGAGCAAACTGGCTCTGGGCAATGCGTTAACTGATGGCTTTGGCGTTCATCTGCATCCGGTCGCAGTGGCTGGTGTTTTGGGTCTGGTTGTGACCGCGTTCAATTTGATGCCCGTCGGTCAATTAGATGGTGGGCATATCGTCCATGCCATGTTTGGGCAGCGCGTTGGAGCGGCGATCGGGCAGGTTTCCCGTCTATTACTGCTCACACTCTCACTCGTCCAGCCGCATTTGCTCGTCTGGGCAATCCTCCTGTTCTTAATGCCTGCTACTGATGAACCCGCACTGAATGATGTGACGGAATTAGACGATCGCCGCGACCTGTGGGGCATTTTGGCACTGGGTCTGCTGGTACTGATTATTTTGCCCATGCCAGCGGGGTTGGCAACGCTGTTACGCATTTAGGTTTTAGAAAAAGGCAGAGGGCAGGAGGCAGAAGGATGAGGGATGAGGGATGAGGATGGGGGATGAGGGATGAGGGATGAAGGCTAAAAAGCTGTAGCTTGCTTCCCGCAGGGCTGGCTGAACGCTGAACGCTGAAGGTAGAACGCAACACTTTTCCCACTCTCTACTCCCTACTCCCCTCTTCTCTAAAAACTAACAACCAACAACTAACAACTCCCCATGCTGACAGCTAACCGCTGATAGCTAATCCATCGCGTTTGCTGGAAATTAGAATCGCTAGCGAACGAAGTGGAGTGCAGATGCGGCATAATGGGAGGGTTTTCCATACTTCAAAAACGCTAGCGCCGTGTAACATACCGCCGTCCATCGATCGCGGTAAGCCACTAGACTAAACCCATCCTTACTCCTTCAGCAGATTTCCACCCGCCATGCGAACCCATTACTGCGGTCAACTCCGAGCCGAACACATTGGAGAGACAGTTTCCCTTTGCGGATGGGTCGATCGCCGTCGGGATCATGGCGGCGTGATTTTCGTGGATTTGCGCGATCGCAGTGGCATTGTGCAAATTGTCAGCGATCCCGAACGGACTCCTGGTTCTTATCAGGATGCTGGCGATCTGCGGAACGAGTACGTCGTGCAGATTTCTGGTCGTGTGACCAAGCGTCCTGATGATTCGCTCAATCCTCGTTTAGGCACGGGTGAGGTTGAGATCTACGCCGATCGCATTGAAATTCTCAACGCGGTACGGAAGCAACTGCCCTTTCAGGTGTCTACGGCTGAAACGGAAACCGTGCGAGAAGATCTGCGGTTGCGCTATCGCTATCTTGACCTGCGCCGTGAACGCATGAGCCAGAACTTGCAGCTAAGGCACGCGTTGAACAAAACTATTCGCCGCTACCTCGAAGATGTGGAAGGCTTTACCGAAGTTGAAACACCGATTCTGACGCGATCGACCCCAGAAGGTGCCCGCGATTATCTGGTGCCATCACGGGTGAATGCAGGTGAATGGTACGCGTTGCCCCAATCGCCTCAGTTGTTCAAGCAATTGCTCATGGTGGCGGGGTGCGATCGCTACTACCAGATCGCCCGTTGCTTTCGGGATGAGGACTTGAGAGCCGATCGACAGCCCGAATTTACTCAACTCGACATGGAAATGAGCTTCATGTCGCAAGAAGAAATTCTCAACCTCAATGAAGGCTTGGTCTGCCATCTGCTCAAGACCCTTAAAGGCATCGAGATTGCCCGTCCGTTTCCACGCCTCACCTATGCCGAAGCAATGGATCGCTACGGTTCCGACAAGCCCGATACCCGGTTTGCTCTCGAACTGGTAGATGTTTCCGATGTCGTGAAAGACTCTAACTTCAAGGTGTTTGCCGATTCAGTCTCGAAGGGCGGGATCGTCAAAATTCTGCCCATTCCTGGGGGCAACGATTTGATTTCTAACGTGCGGATCAAGCCCGGTGGCGATTTGTTTAAAGAAGCGGCTGAAGCAGGTGCAAGAGGTTTGGCGTACATTCGCGTGCGCGACGATGGCGAAATCGACACGATCGGAGCCATCAAAGACAACCTCACCGAGGCGCAAAAGCAGGAAATTCTGACCCGTACAGGCGCAAAAGCGGGACATCTGCTGCTGTTCGGTGCAGGTGACACGGCGACGGTCAATAAAACGCTCGATCGCCTGCGTCAGGTCGTCGGTCGTGAGCTGAATCTCATCGATCCCAACAAAATCAACCTTTTGTGGGTGACGGACTTCCCCATGTTTGAGTGGAACGCTGACGAAAAGCGGTTGGAAGCCCTGCACCATCCCTTCACGGCACCCAATCTGGATGATCTCGTTGACTTAAAAACCGCTCGTGCCCAGGCATACGATCTCGTCTACAACGGTTTTGAAGTCGGTGGCGGCAGCGTGCGGATTCATCAACCCGATATTCAGGCACAGGTGTTTGAACTCATTGGGCTGTCGGAAGAAGAAGCGCAAAACAAGTTCGGCTTTTTGCTGGAAGCCTTTGAGTATGGTGCCCCACCCCACGGCGGCATCGCCTACGGACTCGATCGCTGGGCAATGCTGCTCACAGGCGAAGAATCGATTCGGGATGCGATCGCCTTCCCCAAAACGCAGCAGGCTCGTTGTTTGTTAACAGGCGCACCCTCCAGCGTCGATGGCAAGCAACTGAAAGAACTCCACGTTGCCTCCACGCAAAAACCGAAGCCAGCATCCCAAAGTTGATGACTGGCTAGCGGTTTACGTAGGGGCGGCGATGGTTACACCTGGGAGTACGAGAGCGATCGCTAATGACTGGTGGCGATCGTCGTGCTAGAACTTACGCCATCAGCCATTTTGGTGCCACGTAACGAAGCATGACTGAGATTGGCATCGCTCATGATAGCCTCGCTCAAATCAGCATTCGTGAGATTTGCTTTTGTGAGGTTTGTTTCGGTCAAATTTGCTCCAACCACGATCGCATCCGTGAGGTTTGCAAAGCTTAAATTGGTGCGCGTCAAATTTGCTTTTGTTAAGTTCGCACCGCTGAAATTCGCACCGCTTAAATTCAAATTTCTAAGGTTTGCTGCCATGAGATTGAGATTTCTAAAATCTCGTTG
The DNA here is from genome assembly GCA_019359375.1 of Lyngbya sp. HA4199-MV5. Taxonomy (GTDB): domain Bacteria; phylum Cyanobacteriota; class Cyanobacteriia; order Leptolyngbyales; family Leptolyngbyaceae; genus Stenomitos. The sequence goes on along the minus strand of JAHHHL010000027.1, from coordinate 20,495 downwards.
TCCTGCGGAGTAGCGACTCATAAGTTCTTTTGTATTCATGGGGTTTTTGAGGGTAAGAGGTGGCATAACAAAAAGTCAACGCTGAGTGCGCAGTCGATACGTGAGTACAGAGACATCCCCGGTGGGAACAAAATACGTTTCAATGTGATTCTGGTCTTTGAGCCGTTGCAAAGCGTGCACCAAACGTGGATAGCTTTTACCCGTCAGGTCAAAGAGTTGACCACGGTTTTTATCGCCTTGCTGAAGTGCCTCTAAAATGACGCGATCGATCGGGGCTGTCGAGGTTTCAGTAGTCATTGGCGGAATCCTCGCTTCACTTGTTTATGTTTGGCGAGTGCTTTGCGCTTCCGTTTTTCGATCGGCGTTTCAAAGTGTCGATGCTTACGCATGTCTGGAAAAATGCCTGCTTTGGAAACAGCACGCTTAAAACGACGCAAAATTGAATCGATGCCTTCGCTTTCTCCAGGAATGATTTGAGCCATCCGACCTCTTTGAACAGGGTTAAAGACACAGTTGAATGGGCGATGCTACGGCGCTACGCCTCAGCAAAAAAGGCAGACCCTTGCCTGCCTTTAAGACTCTAGGGCGCGTCATCAATTCAGCTCCGAAACCTTGCGCTATCAGCATGATTGCGCCCGCCCTAGCACACCAAGATAGGGGCTGAAACCCTTGCTGAAGGTGATGTGTAGTCGTAATTGATGACATCCCCTAGAGTGAATGCTTTTGGCTCAAAACTTAGTAAGATCAAAACGTTAGTAAGATCGAGAGGAACGATTGTTGTTTGACCAGTTTCCTCCAGAGGAGCCACGTTCTTCGCGTGGTCTTGCTTTATTAACTTTCAGATCACGACCCATCCATTCAGCGCCATCAAGGGCTTCGATCGCGGCTGATTCTTCGGTTTCTGTACCCATTTCAACAAAGGCAAAGCCCCGCAGACGACCCGTTTCTCGGTCTGTCGGCAGTTGCACACGTTTAACCTCGCCATACTCGGCGAACGCCTTGCTGAGATCATCTTGAGTGACCTCGTAAGACAAATTGCCAACGTAAATGGACATAAGAAAGCTCCCGAATCAAAAAAGTGGAGAGTTAGATCCGGAGAGACGCTTGTAAAACGAATTACACAGCCGAAAATAATCCTTACCTGCAAGCCTAGCACAAGATTCCGTAAAGACGCGGATGCCAGCCGATGCCCCTTGCGCTTACATACAATAACTTGCATACAGTCATTCAGAGACGATGCCTTTTGGTTTGGCAGAATCGCCATTGTTTTGCGTAGCGGTGCGATCGCGTTAGATCTGCCCACAGTCTGCTGCCCATATTCTGCTTAGCAGAGAGGACGACATCAGTTACTGGTTAACCGTGCAGAAGGGTACGTGGCAAGCCCTATGATAGGTTTGTTGCAGCCATCGTCTTGAAGTAGGTCGTGTGAGCGCTGCGCCTATGGTTGAGCGATGTCCGCTTCGGTCTGGATAGGGCGATCGCCGCCTCGAAAGACAAGCACCTCAGTAAATATTTTTCCACCATCATAATTTATACTTTGTTAAAGAGTGCCATTGAACAATATTTAAAGTGAAATCTTTCTTGACGGCTCAAATACGGTTGTAAACTCGTCTAAGGCTTTGCGGATGGCTACACCTAAAGCGATAGCGTTGAATCATTTTCTGTTTATGGATCGGTGAAATGATTGGGCTTCAAGCATTGCCTCAGAGACTACAAGTCGTTAAATCGTTCTTCGACTAAGATGCTTCATCTAGAATGAATGCTTGTGAAATAACTTGGCACTCACGTAAGACTTGGCACTCAGCAAGAGTACAGTCGATTGACAGGCAACGGGTCAATTAACCTTTGTTAATGCATTTTTTCGATAGGAGCGTTTGCTTGACTACCTTGCTGCATCCAACGGCGACGATTCATCCCCATGCTGAATTGCATCCTACTGTGCAAGTCGGTGCCCATGCGGTGATTGGGGCGAAAGTGAAAATAGGGCCTGAAACGATCATTGGACCAAATGTGGTGTTGGATGGTTGGACTGAAATTGGCGCACGCAATCAGATTTTTCCAGGGGCGGCGATCGGAGTAGAGGCACAAGATCCGACTACCACTGGCGCTCACAGTCTGGTCAAAATTGGCGATGACAACCAGATTCGAGAATACGTCACAATTAGCCGTTCCAATCAGGCAGATGATGTCACGATCATTGGCGATCGCAATTTGTTGATGGCGTATATTCATGTGGCGCAGGGATGCCTTATCGAGAATCATGTGGTAATTGCCAATGCGGTCATTCTGGGTGAGCATGTGCATGTTGAATCGCGGGCATTTATTAGCGGTATCGGCGAAATTCACCCCTTTGTCCATGTCGGACGGTTGGTGATGGTGGCATTTATGCATCAAATTACCCGCGATATACCGCCCTATATGTTGGTAGAAGGACAACCGGCACGAGTGCGATCGCTCAATCGGGTGGGACTCAAACGCGCAGGTCTGGCAACCGAACAAGAAGGACAGGTGATTCAAACCTTAAGGTCAGCCTTTCGCTTGCTGTACCGATCGGGCTTCTCGCTAGAACAGTCCCTAGAAAAAATCGATTCGCTGCCCGACAATGAGCATTTAGTTCATCTGAGGCAATTTTTGCGGCGATCGCAAGTCGAGGGACGGCGTGGATTGACTCCTGGCAAAGGTACGGACAAGCTTGAAGTGTAAGCTGGCAATGCGATATACCTGAATTTGCAACGCGGCTGAAGTTACAACGCGACTGAGAGCAAAGCGATGTCTGACCACTGCTGTCAAAAAAAATCCGGTGAACTAGAGAAGCTCTCTAAGCAGCAAAGCAACGTTCTGTGGATTGTACTTGGCATTAACGCCGTCATGTTTGGTGTGGAGTTGCTTGGAGGAATCTGGTCAAACTCCTTAGCGTTGACGGGTGACTCGCTGGATATGTTGGGCGATGCGATCGCCTATGGTAGCAGCCTATACGTTATCAATATGGGCAGCAAGGCTCAGGCTCGTTCTGCCATGCTTAAAGGCGGCATCATGTTTGTATCGGCAGTTGTCGTTTTTGCAAGGGCTGCGTACCAGTTGGCTTTGAACACACCACCAGAGCTGAAGGTGATGAGTGGCATTGGGATGATGGCGCTTTGTGCAAACCTGGTTTGCCTGTACCTCCTCACCCGCCATCGCAACGGCAATATTAATATGTCCTCGGTGTGGCTCTGCTCCCGCAACGATATCATTGCCAATACATCTGTTTTGGGTGCAGCAGGGCTGGTTTATCTCACACAGTCTCCCTTGCCTGACATTGCTGTTGGCATTTTTCTTGCTGTTGTTTTTGCCAGGTCAGCAAGCTTCGTGCTGTCTCAATCCTTCCGGCAGTTGAAGCAGGTGTAACCGAGTCCTGAACCGGACTGTCCACATCCATTACAACGCCTGAGCGATCGTGCAGCGCGATGGTTTGACATTCGTAGTGGACGCGATCGCGCCTTTAAACCTGATCGGGATCAATACCAGCAGCTCTCAACCGTTCTGCTAATCGCTCTGCGCGTTGCCGTTCTTGTTCTGCCCGTTGCCGTTCTTGCTCAGCCCGTGCGTCTGCTTGTTGAAGCTGTTGGGCGGTGTCTGAATAGGAGGTGAAAGATACGCCGTCGGGTCGTAGAAGGCGCAGCACAGCACCAGAGGTATCAAACCGGATGCCAAGACGCGGACTGACCCAATCAGCGATTGGATCGATGATATCTAGCCCGTTTTCATTGCGGAGCCAACCGCTCAAATCGTTGCGATCGGGATCGTACAGGTAATATTCCTCCACTCCATAGCGGCTATAGAAGACCAGCTTTTTATCCATTTCGGTGCGCGTGTTGCTTGGAGAAAGAAGCTCGAACACAACTTGCGGTGCAATCTGATCTTCACGCCACTGCTGGTAAGAGCCGCGATCGCCTTTCGGTCTACCAAAAATCACCATCACATCGGGAGCCGTACACAGGGTGTTGTTGCCTTCTACGGGATACCAGAGCAAATCACCCGCGACAAACACATTAGCATCGTCCGCAAACAGCCACTCTAGATTCTGCTGAATGACGACAATCCAGCGAAACTGCTTGGTGTTGTCTGCCATCGGCTTACCGTCGCTTTCGGGGTAGATAATCGGTAACGCTTCGGTGGTTTGAAGTTGAGGAACCATAACGCTGGCGATCGACACGCTGAATTTGAGTAGAGCCGTTACTTTGAATTTAACCTACCATCACAAATCCGTCTGTTTGCGGGGGGCTAGAAATGTTGTTCACGCCTTCTGTAGGGACGCTGGTTGACTGACAAATCTTTTAGCGAGTACTTGAACCCGCCCTGCACTAAAGTGCGGGCTGATGGAAGGAAGTCATCTAAAGAGGACTAGGAGCGTCTTACAACCCGTTTCAACGGGTTTCGCACCATTAGCCCGGATTTTAATCACGGGCGGGTGAGCAACGAAGTGACCAACCTGTTAAGACTTTTTTCAGTCGATCAGGTAGGGACGTTACATGCTCTACGGATCGCGGACGCACGTTGGAAACGCTATCTGTTTGCTGAAGCGCCGCCAACATTTAACGATGGGCATGGACAAAAACAATTGTACTATACCAGTGAACCGTTTGGTTAACCAGGCGATCGAACGCTGCCTGAACTTTTGTCATCTCTGCTGGAGAAAGTTGATGGGAGAGATGCATGGCGTAGGTTGGTTGGGCACGATCAGTCGCAAACCAGCGATCAATCAGTGCGGCGGTGATCAGCGTGTCTGTAGACAGCGGTTCAACCTGAAGTTCAACCTTGAAGCCAACTCCTTCAAACATAGTTTGTAGATCGGATGCATCCCAATTCACCATTGGGTCGTCCGGCTGGGCGTAGATGGCTTCTTCTGCCTGTACCAGCTTTTTGTAGAGTTTGGTTGTGAGCCACGTTGGATCAAGCAGTTGGGAGAGACGTTGTGCCTGACGGGGAATGCCTTCTGCCAGGGTAATCGAGCCTGTCGGTTGGAGCCAGGGAAGGAGCGATCGCACGATACTTGCCTTATCAACTTCTCGCGTGAGGACGTTGCGCCCGATGATGTGGTCAAACCGGAGATCGGTCGCCTGCGCTTTGAGAACAGTGGGTAAGTCTGTGAGCGTGGCTTGCAGGACGATCGGGCGGGCAAGTTCGGGTAGAGCGATTGCTTGTTGCGCGATCGCGTCGGCATCGGTGATGGTGCGAACACAGGCAACGACGCTACCTTCGGGCACCTGACGGATGGCTTCCCAGGTGAGCAAGCCACTGCCAGCGTTGAGATCCAGCATGACATGGTGGCGTTGAGGTGAGGCAAGGGCAAAAAGGCGATCGCGCACCGCTCCCAGGCGTTCTCCTGCTTGTCCCAACGTGCGCTGGAGCCAGCGTTCCTGGGCGGCATCGATCGCGCCAAACGTCAACGCGTCTGATCCTGCCGTATCGTCTACGAGTGCTGCCAGTTGTGCTTCGCGCTGTCGTGCCACCTGGGTCTGAATCGCGGCTTCAAAGCCCTGATCCGAGGGTTGGTAAAAGACCTGACCTTGCAGGCTGGTGGGCAAATACTGCTGAGCCACCCAATGATCGCGGTAGGCGTGGGGGTAGAGATAGCCTGACCCATGCCCAAAGCCTTTCTTATCCCGATTAGCATCTTTGAGGGGATTCGGGATATCGCCTTCGCGCTCATGTTCCACCGTCGCTAAAGCATCGAAAAAGCCCATGACGCTGTTAGATTTGGGAGCCGTTGCCAGGTACAGCGTGGCGTGAGCGAGGGGATAGCGACCTTCGGGCAACCCGACCCGATCGAAGGTTTCCGCACAGGCATGGACGATCGCAATCGCCTGAGGGTCTGCCATGCCCACATCTTCTCCTGCGAGAATGAGCAACCGACGAAAGATGAACCGGGGATCTTCGCCCGCGTAGACCATCCGTGCCAGCCAGTAGAGCGCCGCATCGGGATCAGACCCACGCACACTTTTGATAAAGGCGCTGATGGTGTCAAAGTGGGCATCTCCTTCTTTGTCGTACAGCACAGCACGACGCTGAATGGATTCTTCCGCGACCGATAGCGTGATATGGATGCGGTTTGCTTCATCGGGTGGTGTGGTTTCGACTGCCAGCTCCAACGCGTTTAACAGTGCACGGGCATCGCCGTTTGCCACATTCACCAGATGATCGATCGCCGCTTCGTCCAACTGCACGTTGAGCTTACCGTAGCCGCGATCGGGGTCTTCTAATGCCTGCTGCACTACCTGTCGCAAGTCCTGCTCATCCAATGGCTTGAGTTGGAAGAGGCGCGATCGGCTCACCAGCGCTTTATTCACTTCAAAGTAGGGATTTTCGGTCGTCGCTCCAATGAGAATAACCGTGCCGTTTTCCACCCAGGGCAATAGTGCATCCTGCTGCGCCTTATTGAACCGATGCACTTCGTCTACAAACAGAATGGTGCGCTGCCCGTACATCCCACGCTTATCCTGAGCAGCGGCAATCGCTTCCCGAATTTCCTTCACTCCCGACAGCACGGCGTTAATGGCAATAAAATGTGCCTGCGTCGTGTTGGCAATAATCCGCGCCAGAGTCGTTTTTCCCGTTCCCGGTGGTCCGTAGAAGATGAGTGAGGAAAGCTGGTCTGCCTGAATTGCTCGTCGCAGTAAACGCCCGGGTCCGACGATCGCATCCTGCCCCACAAACTCATCCAACGTGCGGGGACGCAACCGTGCGGCTAACGGTGCTTCTGCCTCCGTTACGTCTAGACGATGCTGCTGAAACAGATCCATACAACTTCTCTCAGATCTACGGCTTCTCCAACAAGTCGAGATCTTGATCGTAGTTGAAAGCGTAGACCTCCGATTTCTTGGAGAAATCGGAGGTCTTTATGCACAGGCTACGCTGCTAATTTCTGTAACCCAATTCTCGCCGCTTCTGCGACCTGTGAATGGCTATCCTTTTCCAGATACTTCAACGCAGAAATGCTCTTGGGTGAGGGCAAATTACCCAGCGCTTCGGCAAGGCGTTGACGCACCAGCCAGTCTTCTGCTTGAGCAAACCGCAAGATGTGATCCACTGCGTCGATCGCCTTGATTTCGCCCAACGCCGCGATCGCCGCTTGATGCAACATCACTTCATTGCTGTCGAGTGCCTGAATCAACGCATCATACGCACGCGGATCTTTTAGGTTGCCCAGCGAGACGGCAGCACTGAACCTCACCAGCCAATCGGTGTCTTCGTAAAAGGCTCTGACAAGGGGTTCTAGCGCTCTGGGATCTTCCAGGTAGCCCAACGCTCCAGCGGCATCGGCTCGAATGCCATAATCTGGTTCATTGGTGAGAATATCCAGCAACAGAGGGTAACATTCGTCTGTTTGCTTGAGTCCCAGTGCGAAAACCGCCATCGATCGCACCTGAAGGCTCTCATCGTTCAGCACTTTTTTGATGAGCGGCACTGCCTCTTCAGCAGAGACTTCGCGCAGAGACACCAGCCCCAACATGCGATCCTTCATGCTTTCGCTTTCTAGCTGGACAGAAATTTGGTTTAGGTTTACAGGATTCACGTTACGAAACTTTATATTTTAGTGTCCTCATTGTAATCCTTTCTGCGAGGTTGCCCAGGTAGGGAGAACCGTTCAGGAGTAACTCAGGCTCCACCGCACATATGCTGAGAGTCAGGTAGTTTGACGGTTTGGCGAGTGCGGTAGTTGAAAAGGCTGTAGAACCGCCCACGATCGTCCCCAGGAGGGCAATTGCTGGGAATGGAGAGCAAACACAGCTTGACCTTTTCGCCCACTTTAGACTGTTTGAGTGCGGCAATCTCATCGTAGGAGACAAGATAAACGCCGTTGGTGAGACTGGCACCTGTACCACTGCCCTCGATCGGGGTTCCGGTCGTGCCATCAACTAACCGGGTACCCACTTCCTTAATAAAGGTATCCGCGCATTTGCCAACTTGAGTCGGGGGTGGCGCACTCAGCACCGGCAGAGATGGTATGAGACTACCAGAAAGCGCGATCAGAACGGTACTGAGTGTAAATCTTAGCTTCTTCATGGTACGACCTCCAGGTTTGAGTACAGAGCAACGCTGATTGGCATCGTGAGGACGTGGCGGCTTTTAACGATCGTCCAAAGTGCTATGCCAGCGCTTGTTGGCTATTACGGGACTTCACGTCTGCTTGCTGCCGTACCGGAATCTCCAGCACAAACTCAGCACCTTGTCCGGGAGCAGAGATGCACTTCAAACTGCCGTGATGCTTTTCGACAATGATCTGATAGCTGATGGATAGCCCTAACCCCGTTCCTTTGCCGATCGGCTTGGTGGTAAAAAACGGATCAAACAGCTTGGCAGAATGCTCTGGAGCGATGCCGGGACCGTTATCGCGGATGCGAATGATGACGGAAGAAGGTGAGGAGTGAGGAGTGAGGAGTGAGGGGTATTGATTCGTTAACTCCTCTCCCCTCTCCCCTCTCCCCTCTCCCTTAACTGTTTCCGTTTGAATGGTAATTGTCGCCGGATTTGCGATCGCATCCGCGTTCGTTCTACCCTCGTTATATTTCTCCAGCGCGTCGATCGCGTTGCTCAAAATATTCATAAAGACCTGATTGAGCTGTCCGGCATAGCATTCGACTGGGGGCAAATCGCCGTATTGTTTGACGACCTCGATCGCGGGATGACTGGGGCTTGGTTTCAAGCGGTTTTGCAGAATGAGTAGCGTACTGTCGATGCCATCGTGAATCTTGACGCGCTTCATGTCCGATTCATCCAGGCGCGAAAAGTTACGCAGCGAGAGGACAATCTCCCGAATGCGATCGGCTCCCATGCTCATCGAATCCAGCATCTTCTCCAAATCCTGAACCAAAAAGTCGAGGTCGATGTCTTCGCGATAGGCGCGAATTTCGGGGTCAAGAGCGGCATACCGTTGCTCGTACATCTGAATCAATGTCAGCAAATCTTTGGTGTAATTTGCCGCATGGGGCAGGTTGCCGTAAATAAAATTGATCGGGTTGTTAATTTCGTGGGCAACGCCTGCCACCAATTGCCCCAGGCTCGACATTTTCTCGGTTTGAATTAACTGCGCCTGCGTTTGTTGCAACGCGTGAAATGCCTGCGCTGACTTCAACATTTCTTGCCGCAGTTTGCGTTCATTCACCGTCACCTGTCCCAGCAGGGCATAAAACGAAATGGTCAGCCGCCCCAACTCATCCTCACGGCTCATGAGTTCTTCGCTTTTGGCACTGGTTTCGGCTAAACGGTTGCACTCGTCCATGATGGGCTGCAAGCGCTGGTTTAGCCGTTTGACAAACATTGCCACCACCAGCCCCAGCACGATCGACACACCAATGATGGACCCCAACGCACCGATCGCCGTAAAGCGCACCACGGGACCTAACACCACTGCCTCAGGCACCACCGCCATCAGTACCCAATCGTTATTGGGAATCCGCTGATACGCCCAGTATTCGCGCTTGCCCTGGGCATCTTGCCACTGCGTCACGCCACTATCGGTGCCTGCTTTGAGTTCAGTTTGAATGTGCTGCCACAGTCCGTCGTAGTTATTCAGGCTGGGAAACTGTTTGAGGATTGTAATGTTTTTAGTATCGCTGGGGTAGACCAGTTGCGGATCGGGCGGATAGGCGATTAAACCACCTTTTGCGCTGACCAGCATGAAATAGCCTGCATCGCGCATGACCTGAATCGACAGCTTTTTGCTGAGAAAGCCCAACTCTAAATCCTGACTTAGTACCCCAAGTAGCTGTTTCTTGTTGTTGTAGAACGGCATTGAGTAGGCGGTGCTGACGAGAACCTGGGGTGGCTTCAGCGTGTCTTCCAGGTAGGGCACTGGTTCTAACCAAATGGGCTTCCCTGCGGCGATCGGCTGCTTAAAGTAGTTTTCCTGAAAGTTGCTTTGCGAGGCTTCTCCCCCCTGTGCTTCAATCACGCCCGTTTGGGGATTGCGTACTGCATAGGGATAGGCAAACCGCCGCGATGGCAGAATGAGCCGACTGTTTGGCGGTTGCCCAAAGCCTAAACCCGTGCCAAGAGGAGAGGTCGCCAGCGATCGATCGAGCAAATTGACATAGACTTGCTCGCGCTTTTCACCCGCTTCGTAGAGGGTTTTGATCGCATCGGCAACTAGCCTGGTAGAGGCTTCAAAGGTGTTGAAATCGCCGTCCAGGTTTTCGGCTTTGACCTGAAGGCTCGATCGCAGTTCTGCTTCTGACTGTTTCGCCAGTTCCCAGTAGGTGAGAAACGCGGTGCCAATTAATCCAACCAGCGAGCCGCCCACTACCGACAAGAAAAGCCGCGACCCCACAGAGCGCATGAGGGATAAGCGTTGGGGCTTGGGGGGAGCAGAGTCCGAGGCAAGGGGCTGCATAGAGATTCTCCTGGACTCTAGCGGTAGGGGCTGCGCTAAAACGATGAAATCAATGAAACGGGTTCGATCGGTCAAGCCTGCCCGTCAATAAAACAGGCAATGACATCAGCTAACAGCTTTTAAGGTTGCGCCGCGATCGTAGTAACACGCCAGAATTGAGTCCATTTTCGCGTCTCCGGCTGCGATCGCAGCCACCTTCGTCATAAATTTATGGTCGATCAGGTGTTTTAACGGTTGCTCAACCGCATTAAAAAGACGCATGGCATCAGCCGCCTGACGATCCCATTCTGGATAGAAATGCAGCAGATCGTCGGGCATGACTTTGGTACGAACGGTTCCCGGCTCTGGAAAGCAGTAAAACGGTTTATCTAAATTAAAGTACCCGTAGTCATCGGTTAATTCATCGCCGGGACGAATATCACGCGCAGCCAGCTCAAACTTGTAAGGAGTGGCAATACAGCTCGAATGAAAGCTGTGGTTCACGTATCGACCAATATCGCCGCACAGAATATAAAATCCCTGTTCATCCCGATAGCTGTATTTGAGAAAGCTTCGACGCGCCACAGAATCGAGGGTTGCAAGATAGGATTCATCAAACGCCCGATCGCGTTCATCCAAAATCCATGTAATCGTGCCTTTTGGAATCAAGTGAGTGGCAAAAACACCGTACCCGATCGCAGCATTAATAAAGCGAACCTCTGTATGCGGATGCATCATTGCAGTAGAAAACCCTTCAATTTGGAAACGTAGAGCCATTGGCTGGGCACTAAACAACTCAAAAAGCAAAATGCCGTTTGCCTTCGCCGTTGGTGTGTTGCTTTCAAGCAAGCACTACTCTAAGTTTGCCCAAAATACTCTAACCGCTGCTTGAAGCGCCTGACAGTTTCACGGCTAGAAAGACTGCAAGTCTACCCCAAATGCCTCAGAGGGTTCAAAGGTAATTCTACGGAACGCCATGAAATGCACCCAGTTTTTCAGTTCTTTGCATGAAACCACCCTGCCTTTGCAACCTTTATTCTTGAAATTGCTCTGAAAATGCGGTTGTTCACACCCTACACCCCACACCCTTTTCATTCCTTGGGGTGCTAAAGCTTAGGGCGCGTCATCAACTTAACTCCGAGACCTTTGGTATCAGCATGGTCGCGCCTGCCCTCACACAAGGCTAGGGGCTGTAACCCTTGCTGCGATTAGTGTGTAGTCGCAATTGATGACAGCCCCTAGCATGGACGATTGGTATGACTTCTTCTAACGTTATTGACTCATGCCATAACTTCAACTTCTAGCTCCTGCCCTTCTAATGCTCTCTGCTTGCCACTCTCAACTCCATCACCACTCGAAAGCCAATGTCATACAAATGCGTCTCTGAGTTGAGCTTACTGCGAGCGGCAGAGCGACAGGCTCTGGGTCCACTGTTCCAGGAGCCGCCGCGCAGCACTCGTTGGTCAGTTGTTGCGTTCTCGACCCAGGCAGTGCCATCGTTTGGCGCACCGTTGTAGCTGTCATGCCAATGATCGACGCACCATTCGCGTACCAGCCCATGCATGTCATACAGACCAAACGCGTTAGTGATCGCAAAGCTGCCAACTGCGGTGGTCTCGCGGCGATCGCGCCCGGTTGACCCTTTGCCGTAAGAGCCTTTGCTGCACACTCTGCCTTCGTATTCCCAATCGATGCCAGAATAGTTGGCGAGGTCTGTTGTAATGGTTTCACCACACCAAAATGGAGTGGTCGTCCCTGCTCGACAGGCATACTCCCATTCTGCTTCACTGGGTAGGCGATAGAATTGACCTGTATGGGCAGAGAGTCGATTGCAGAACTCGATCGCGTCGTGCCACGATACCTGCTCGACTGGGCGATCAGCTTCTGTAAAGCAAGAGATTTTGGGCGATAACGGCTGGTTTACTTGTGGTAAGGCTGCTACAGCACGCCACTGTGCCTGCGTCACCGGATATTTGCCCATCCAGAACGGCGCGATCGTGACTGGATGCTGCGGACTCTGGTACGGATGCCAGCCTTCCTCGGTGGATGGCGCACCCATCACAAACGTACCACCCGGAATAGCCACCAACTCCAACGTTGCGTTACTGCCTAACGTATCTGTTCGACAAGAAGCCATTTGACGGCGCTGCTCGTAGATTTGCCCATACGGATCAAGAGTCAGCGTGTCAAATTCAAAGACGGACGCATCAATCATAAAGAGTCACGATCGCAGGAATCAACAACACCTCATCAGGCGGGTAATGGTGCCCAAAAGAACATTACCAGATACCGCGATGCGTCAACCGCTCGGCAGAAGATTAGAGGGTCTTGAGTTGAGGGGTTGGTTAAACGGCAAGTCGTGATACTGTTCTCCGCCTGCACGATAGACCTGTGTACACGCAAAGATCTCTTTGGGTTTGGTTGCTGTTGTCGTAGAGCTTTAGCTGAGTACGGGTGCCTGTACCAGATCTTCAAAGGTGGTTTGGCGTTCACGATCGAGGTCCTGTATCCGCTGTTCTTCGGCACAGATTTTCTTATAGTAAAACTGCCCCAGTTCCGGTGCCGTGGCGCAATCGGTCTTTTCCCAAAGGGAGATAAAATGGCGGCGGCGTTTTTCGCACATCACTTTTTCCATAGAGGCAACGGCTGAGCGGATGACGAGCGCTGATCGCAGCACGTCAAGATTTCCCGTTTCGTCAAGCTGAAACAGCGCGTAAATTTTGCTCATGTCGCTGGGGAAATCGGTGCAGCGGTCTTGTAGCAACGACATTAAATCAAGGGAGGGATTCGCTTCGACATCAAAGCCTTCATCTTTCAATGCGAGAATTTGTCGCCACAAAAAACGGTGGTGGGACAGGCTGAATTCCAGATCGCGGGCTTCCAGGGCTGCCACGATCGCCGCACGATGGAGTGGTTTATGCAGGTAAAGACGGAGCAGTTGCCCTTCCGATTCTTCCAGCAAATCGCGTTCGCTGCTGGTCTGCCATTTTTGCGATCGCCCGTGCCACCGTTCCCCGCGCACTTGCACCCGCAGGTCGTCCTCCAGTTGCCGCACCAGACGACTGTTGCCCTGTCCCAGCAGTTCGGCACATTTTTGAATGTAGTGAGTGCGGAGCATAGAGTTAGGGAGATTGCCCAACAGCTTGACGATCGCCTGCACGCTCTGCTGAAACTGGTCTGCCTGATTGAGATCGTGCCCTGCGATCGCCTGCTGGATCTGCCAGTCGAGCCAGAGCGGAGACTCGTTCAAGAGCTGCTGGTAGTCGGCTGGCGTATTGGATTGGAGAAATTCGTCGGGATCTTTGCCGGTGGGAATGTTGAGAATGCGAAGCTGCACTTCGCCCTGGTATGCCAGCGCCGCCACTTCACCGATCGCTCGTTCGGCGGCTTGAGTGCCTGCACGATCGGCATCAAAGTTAAACACAATGCGCTTAGATTCGGTGTAGCGGAGGAGTTGACGCACCTGAGCAAGGCTCAATGCCGTACCCATTGATGCCACGACATTGCTGATGCCTGCACTGTGAAGCGCGATGACATCAAAGTAGCCTTCGACGACCACTGCCTGATCCTGCTTGGCGATCGCCGCTCGTGCTTTGTCCAGCGCAAACAGAATGTTGCCTTTGTCGAATAGCTCAGTTTCGGGTGAGTTGAGATATTTGGGCTGCTCGTCGCCCAGCGAGCGCCCCCCAAAGCCCACGACGCGCCCTTGCAAATCATGGATGGGAATCATGAGACGATCGCGGAACCGATCGTAGTAACTTCCGGTTGCACCCTTGCGTGGCACAATCAGCCCTGCTCGCTCTACCAGTTCGACGGGATAGTGCTTCTGCTCCACCAGATAGCCAAACAACGTTTCCCACCCAGCAGGCGCGTAGCCCAGTTGAAACTGTTGGATTGTAGTAGCGCTGAGTTTTCGTTGGGCAGTCAGGTACTCTGAGGCAGCTTTGCCCTGGGGCTGGTTCAGCGCGTGTTCAAAGAACCGTGCCGTCAGCGCGAGAATTTCGTGCAACTGCTCCCGCACGGAAATCTGCCGCTGGAGTTCCTGCCGCTGCTCTGGCTCTAGCGTTTGCACCGAGACCTGATAGCGCTTTGCCAGATCCAGCACCACTTCGCTGAACGATCGCTTGCCCAACTCCATCATGAACTTGATCGCATTTCCACCCGCACCGCAGCTAAAGCAATAGTAAAACTGCTTGCTGGGGCTGACCGTAAAGCTAGGTGATTTGTCGTCGTGAAAGGGACACAAGCCCGTAAAGTCTTTGCCCAATTTGCGCAACACCACATGCTCAGACACAACATCAACGATGTCTGCCCGCTGTCGCACTTGTTCGATCGTGTCGGGGTGGAGACGGGGGATGTCCATTTGGGTAGGGAGCAGGGAATGGGGAAAATAAAGTCTACTTATTGTCGCAAATTTGGCTGAGAATCGCTCAGAAATCGACTTGCTTGTTGGCAACAAACTGCTTCGAGCTTTGAGGTCGATAGTTTGTAGGTCTGAATTCCCCAGTTTGAGTAAAAAGCTCGCTCCATCTCGTCATGTCTGCTTCACCTGGTTCTGCCACTTCTAAAAAGCCCCCGCTTGTTTATGAAGCAGGGGCTCGTCAACTAGGGGCTGCCATCAATTACTGCTACACATTGCTTGCAGCAAGGGTTCCAGCCCCTAGCTTGGTGTGTGGGGACGGGCGTGACACTGCTGATATTGCAAGGTTTCGGAGCTAATTGATGACACGCCCTAGAGCGTCATAACCAGTAAGGCGATCGCAATGAGACGAAGCGCTTAAGCGTCGGGAAGCTGCTTGCTAGCATAAGCATCCAGGCTGACGTAAGCAGGAACACGGGTGCTGTAGTCGATCGCAGTCCCCGTTACCGCTTCTGATAAGGCTTCAAACGATTCCGATCGCCAGTTGCGCTCATGGATGGGCTTGGACTGTTCACCCCGGAAATACGCCTGCGTTCCCAGAACGGCGACCGCAACCCAACCCACGACAAATAAGGCAGCTAAGATAAGCATAGAACTCTCCGTAAACTTTTGTTTCGTCTTTATGTAAATAAATGTAACAAAATATTACTAAACTTGCAATATTTGAAGCGGATCGGTTAACCGATCCGCTCAGCCAGTGCATGGCAAAGAGGGTTAGTTTGCGTTGTCTCGATGCCACACGGGTTTTGGAGCGTCGGTGTGTGCCAGGAGATTGCCTTGAGAAATCACATAACGAACGGTGGCGCGACGGCGAAGGGCATCGTAGCGATCGTGGGCATCCAGCACAATCACGTTCGCGGGTTTGCCGACTTCAACACCGTAGCGATCGCTCACATTCAGCGTCTTAGCACCATGCCACGTCACCATGTCGTAGCAGGCATCGATTTCAGCCGTACCCGTCATCTGGCAGACGTGGAGACCCATCGAAGCAACGTCCAGCATGTTACCCGTGCCCATTGAATACCACGGATCTTGGATGCAGTCATGCCCAAAGCTGACATTCATCCCTTGCTGCCAAAGTTCCTTCACACGGGTTACACCACGCCGTTTGGGATACGTATCGGTGCGTCCCTGAAGGGTGATGTTGATCAGAGGGTTGGCAATAAAGTTAAGCTCTGTGCGGCGGAGGAGTCCTAAGAGTTTGAACGCGTAGGCATTGTTATAGGAACCAAACGCAGTTGTGTGGCTGGCAGTGACGCGAGATCCCATATCGGTTCGCATCGCACAAGCGACCACCACTTCAAGAAACCGAGACTGATCATCATCAATTTCGTCGCAGTGGATGTCGATGAGGCGATCGTATTTCTCCGCCAATGCAAAGATGCGATGCACCGATTTCACGCCATCTTCGCGGGTTAGCTCGTAATGAGGAATGCCTCCAACCGCATCGGCTCCCATCTCCATTGCTGTTTCAATCAGGTAGTCATTCTGCGGCGACCCATAAATGCCGTCTTGCGGAAACGCCACCACTTGCAGCGTGATCCAATCTTTCACAGCGTCGCGGACTTCCAGCAACCCTTGCAGCGCTATCAGGCTAGTTTCACTGACATCGGCATGGCTGCGAACAAAAAGAACGCCCTGCATTGCCTGTTGCTTCAGCGTTTCTACCGCACGGGTTTTCACATCTTCCAGCGACAGGGATTGCTTGCGATCGCGCCAGATTTCAATGCCTTCAAACAGGGTGCCACTTTGATTCCAGCGAGGTTCGCCGACGGTCAGGGCAGAATCTAGATGAATGTGAGACTCCACAAAGGGAGGGCTAATGAGCTGCCCTTGTAGATCCAGCTCAAGCGTGGCAGGTGCCTCTATTTGAGGCGCAATAGCCACGATCGTCCCCTGCTGAATCGCCAGATCCATTGCGGCGATCGTTCCACCAGCTTGAAGTAACCGACCATGACGCAGGAGCAAATCATACATGCTTACACCTTCACACCTTAGACCTGATCTCAGATCTTAATCTCATCGGCAAAGCTAGCCCAGCGGACAAATTCAAAGGGACCAGCAATCGATCCCCACAAAAGTTCATCGGTTTCTAAGTCGCGCCCACGATCGAGGCTACTAAATTTTTCGCCATCAATCTCAAACTCATTGTCAAGATAGGTCTTCATATCGCGTCGCATCACAATGCAGGCTTTGCCAGGTTCGATATGTCCTTTAAAGCTGCGCCCCGTCCAGTGTACATGGGCAGTGCAACCAGAGAGTTTTTCGAGCTGGTCAGCTTTGAGTGCTTGCAGTCGCTCAACATCACGGGTTGCACCGTAAAACTGCGCTTCGTCATGCACCAGATAGTTTTCAATCTCAATACGATCGCCCGCCGGAACCAGCTTCAGCACACGCAGCCGATACGGTTGCTTGAGCGCATAATCATACGCCTGTTCCAGCAATAAACTGAGACCCGACAGCAATGTGATCGGCAAGGGACGCATACAAACGCGAATGTGAGAAAAAAAAGGCGGATTCTCAAATGCTTGCGCCTGATTGCTAAAATCTGCTGCCATCCAGCGCCCTAAGGTTGCGATATCGGTAGAGTGAGTCATCGATCGTACACGCATTGAAAGACTGACACTATCTTAAAGCGGTCGGTGGGTAAGGAGTGAGGAGTGAGAAGTGAGGGGTGTAGGGGGTGGGGTGTAGGGGGTGGGGTACGTTGAAGCACCAAACTCAGAATGTTCTACCCCTCCGCGTCTCTGCGTCTCTGCGGTTGCCCCCCCTGCCTTCTGCCTCCTGCCTCACCCCAACCCTTCAAGCCGAAACAGCAAAAATTGCGTCACTTGCTCTGGTCGGAAGTTGTCATCGCTGACCAGCAATAAGCTGCGGCTACCATCGGGCAAACGAGGACCGATCGCCATTCCCTCCAAATTATCTAGCGGGATGCCCAATTGAGTGAGATCAAGCAGCAGTTTTTTGGGGATGGCTGTTGTACCGCGGAGCGTGCCTTTCAAGCTGTCATAGGACGAGATATCGGTTGCGCCACCTGTTGCGAGTTGAAAGAGTTTTACCTGAAAGCCGTTGGAGCCAAACGATCGCTCTAGGCTGAGAAAATGCCCACCCTGGTCGATCGCTATCAGTTCTGTCAATCCGTGGCTAATGGCACCACTGGGAGGGGGATCAAGCTGGTAGAGATGCTCTGACACTAGCAAGGCTCGCTGCCCGTCTACCAGGTAATGTAGCAAACGATTTTTGGCTCCCTGCGTTTGATCCAGGTCGCTTACATCTTGTTTCAAGGCAGATTCTGGGGTGGTGAACAGCCGAAAGGGTTCGACGGATGTGTTGCCATAGCTGCCAGAGGCGATCGTCAACGCTTCCAAACCCAGATTGTCCTGTACACCTTGCGTTTGCTGCTCACCTTTGGCATCGGGAAGGTAGCGCTTGGGAATTTGCAGGCTCCGTTTCCATTGTCCCGTTTGCCGATCAAACTCGCGCACAAAGGGTGGAATGCCACGGTTCGTTACGCCTTCGCTGGAGATGAAGACGGTTTCTAAGGGTGACAGCGCAATGCCCTCCGGGTCGATCGTGCCTTTGGGATACGGCTTGCCGTTTTCATCGGTAATCATCGTGACGGTTTCGATCGCCACTTTCATCGTTGGAGCTTTAGCATTCGCGTTCTCCAGTGCCAGCTTAAGTGTATAGAACCGGGCGGGTGCAAACTCGCTGCGATCATCCGAAATGGCGTAGAAGCGATCGCGCTGACGATCGTAGGTAATCGCCGATAGCCCACCGACTCGCGCCCCCTGAAACTCCTGCTTCGGAAGCTGATACTCCTCCAAAAAATCCAGCTTCAGGTTTAGAAACAGCCGCTCTTCAGCGCTCACCTGGGGCAGATTACAGCCCGTCAACAACGGCAGGATGACCAGGATCAAGCCCAAAAGCCAGGAAGGGAAGTGAAATCGTCGATCGCTCACAAATACACTCTCGATGCAGATGGATACCCCTAAATGATGAGGGCGGGGGGATGAGGAATGAAAATGATGCTCAAGTTGATGCCAGGATAAGGTCTTCTCAAAGGCTCAATCCGCCCAGGTACAGAGCGTCCAGCACTCGTCCTCAACGGTCGTGATTGAGGTACGCAGCGAGCGCGTTATGAATACCGCACCCCCTTTGCTCCTAATCTTGAGAAAATGATGTGGCTAGATTCCCTTTGTAACACTTCAAAGGGTGCCATATCAGCTAGAGGCTGACCCAATGCGTCGGTAGCGTGCTTGCACAATGTAGTAAAGACCATAAGCGATAAGTCCGATCGCCACAAGACCGAGCACCCATGACCCGTAAGGTTGCTGCGCCAGTGATTCTAGAGCACCGCTCAACCCTTTTACTTGTTTCGGATTCGATTGTCGCGCTGCTTGCAGCAAGAAAAAACCAATCACCACAAAGACAACGCCTCGTGCCGTTAGCCCCAGCCTGCCTAAACGAAGCGTCCACGTCTGTTCTGCTTCACTCATTTCATGTAGCTTCAACGTTTGCCGAAATTTGGCTCGATATGCCTCATAAAACTGATAAAAGCCCAACCCAATCACCAGCGCACCCACAATGCCGACCAACCATTGCCCAAAGGGTTGCGCTAGCAGGCGTGCCGTCCAGTCTTGCGAGGCATTGCCGCTGCGGTCACTCGCACCCAAAACGATCTGCACAGCGGTGAGCGCTAAACTGGCGTAGATCAACCCGTTGCCCGCGTAGCTACAGCGTTGCAGCAGCCCTTTGGGATCGGTACCTTTGTGCTCTGGGTCAGCCACCGCTTCAACCAAGCGCCACAGAGCATACCCAAACAACCCGATCGCCACTAAACTCAACAACACCTGTCCAAACGGTTGAGTAACGATTGTTTGCAAAACACCCTGGGTATCTGTCTTTTTACCACCTGTACCGAAGGCTGCCTGAGCGGCTAATAAACCAACTAGGGCATAAACCAGACCTTTGGCGGCAAAGCCTAGCCGAGCAAGCCGTTCGATCCAGGGGTTAGCAGCAGCCCTTTTTGCAACCTGTTCTGCTTGCTGCCCAGCGTTTCCAGTGGGTAAATGCCGCCGCTTCATGGCTGTTGCGTCCCCGTAGTCACTGCTCTACCACTTGATGACAATCAAGCTGCATTTAGAATAACAGGGGTTTGAGCGATCGAGGTGAGAGAACGCCAGTTTGCAGACTTGCCGCCAGTCATAGGATCACTAGAGGCTGTCGTCAATTATGGCTACACATGACTTGCTGCAGGATTTCAGTCCCTAGCCTGGTGTGTTGAGACGGGCGCGATTAGGCTGATACTGCAAGGTTTTGGAGCTGAATTGATGACACGCCTGAGAATTTTGTAGCGTTACTAGGGGCTGTCATCAATTAATACTGCATATTGCTTGCAGCAAGGGTTCCAGCCCCTAGCCTGGTGTGTGGGGACGGGCGTGACACTGCTGATATTGCAAGGTTTCGGAGCTAATTGATGACACGCCCTAGAAATCTCCATTCCAGTATTATCGTAACGATCGCTTTACAAATCCGCTAAATTTCGTTATGTTATGTGTACGAGTTCATTAAGCACTCGTTACATTATCCACAACGCACTTATAACTACCATGACGACCACTTTACAGCGACGCGAGAGCGTCAACGTGTGGGAACAGTTTTGCAACTGGGTGACCAGCACCGACAACCGCCTGTATGTAGGCTGGTTCGGGGTCTTGATGG
>JAHHHL010000026.1 GCA_019359375.1 Lyngbya sp. HA4199-MV5 | reverse complement strand
TTACCCGTAAACGGTCATTCTCGGGATGTTTTAGCAAAATTGCAAAAATTTTCTGAAATCCTTTTGTAGTAAGTGTTTTAGACATTGCATGGCACCTGGATGCAGCTTCGCTACCTTTGCCCCTATTACCAACTCGAACCCCCTGATCGGGTTCATTCGTGCCAGGAATCTTTTCATCCCAGTTGAAGGTTAGGGTCGTCCAATCACTGACGACTTTCTGGATCACCGATGGATAGCGCCAGTGACGCTCTTGCTCCGAGACATAAATCGTTTCGCCATTCACCAACTGAGCAAAGGTTGTCTTCCGTTCGGCAATGCGGTTCACTCGAAAGGCAGTGAATAGCGTTAAGACAAAAATCAAGCTGTTGAAGACAGTCAGGCAGATAAAACACACTGCCAGCAAGTTTTTTACCTCTGGTAAGAGTAGAGCGGGAACCCGCACTCAAGCCATGATTTTGTTGACAATACACAAGACTTTATCGGGACAATTTGGAATGGGTAAGGGTTTGCTCCATGAGCCTGCTTCTGTCAGTCCGAGGGTGTGTTGTCTGAGAATATGAGCTTTGACATTTTCCTCAGTGCCGATGAGGAGGACAGTAAGGATGCGAGGGTCAGCGTTGCTGAAATTATCGGGATTGATGAGGGAATTAATCATTACGGTTGGGTTTTGAGCTTGATAGAGGTTGCAAGACTTGGGAACAGAGCGGTTATTTTCCCAAAAATGTGCATAGCAAAGCAGAGGGGGCTAGTAGAGTAGAATGGCTTCTAGCCTCCAGACTGGCAATGTCAGGCTTGGGGGTGAATAACCTGTGTTGATTTTGTTTATGGCAAGATGACCGACTCCGAACTAATTACGGTTTCGGAAGCTGCTGAGTTATCCGGCTATACACCGCAGCATGTCAGGCTATTGATTCGGCAAGGGCTAATCAATGCCCGTCGTGCGGGTGGAATCTGGCTGATCGAAGCTTCCAGTCTACGCAATTACATAGCGAATGCTCCGAAGCCAGGTCCGAAACCCGAAGCATCAGAGGAGTAGTTATATTCCTTTTGGAATATAACTCATTATGGCATTGTTGGCGTGAGAGTCAAGTGCTAGGGTGAAGCACTTTTGATCTCGGTCGTTGGAGCCTGGAGGGAGAAGTTTTGAGTATTGCAAGCAACGCTTCGCGAACAAAGACTCACGTTTCAAGCTTTGAGGCTGACGGTTGCGGTTCTGAGGTCAAAGTTTGAAGTTAAAAGGTCGAAGTTTCGTGTATTGCAAGCAACGCTCCGCGAACAGAAGTCCGAGTTTCACCTTTCAAGCTCGGATGTTGAAGTTCAAAAGTCGAAGTCCCGTGTTCGGAAGTCCAAAATTTGTGTTCTGAACTCGGAGTTTCGTGCTCTGAGGTGAAATGGTGAGGGTGGGAGGGCGTTAGCGAAGCTCTCCGAAGGAATCGCTCCTCTGCTAAGCTTCATTGTCCTGTGATTCGGCATCATGACTCGATTTAGCAGTACGGCGGCGGTTTTTCACTTTACTACGTTGGGCATAGGCGGGATATTTTTCGTAGACCGTTGTTAGAAGAGTGTTGTGGTCTAAAGCGCCGTAGGTATTGAGGATGGTGGTGATGTCTGCCTGCATTGCGGTGAAGTCTTCGGTCAGGAGATTGGTGATTTCCGGGTCGAGGTCGTGGGTGAGGTCTGCTAAGGTCTGCTCCACGGCTTCAGGATTGGTTAAGGAAAGATGGGTTTTTGTTTCGTCGCCATTATCTACGGTAAGCAAGCCCTCTTCCTGTAAAGCTTCCAGGTCAGGATAAAGCTCTTTGGCAAAGGGACCGTAATGATAGGGAATGAATTGGTAGAGTCTACGCTGTGCCGCGCCTTCCATCTGAAACAGGAAGAGATATTTCATCAGTGCAGTGACTAAGACTGTGGCATCGGCTTGTTGAGAACGGTGGATTTTGTCTCGCAAAAAGGAGAGTAGCACGAGGCGGGGCAGGCGATCGCTGTAGCGCTGTTTGGCAGCAATCAGGTCAGCATTAGCAGTTTCCCATTCGCCAGTGAGTTCACCTGTAAAAGATTGAGAAAGTAGAGAACTAAAAATTCCATTAGCTTCCTCATAGCCAGAGGTTAGCCTTTGTTTAGATGCTTTCCACTGCTCTAATTGCATAACAAAGTCTTTCTGTAACTTAAGTGATGGAATAAGAGCTTGAATCGAGCGTATATTTTCAGTATTAATGTTGTATTGCCCTGCTGAGGTTCTAGTTTTTTGATCGATTTCTCTACGACCTCCTGAGGTGTTTAGGAAAAAAGTAAGGAAATATGGATTCAAAGTTGCTTGATTGACTCGAAGCCGAATGAGATAGGAGGCAAATAGATATTCGCCTTCCAGATCAAACACGGCACAGCGACCGACATAATTTTTGTTGCCATTAGTTCTGACAAGTAAAATATCGCCTTTCTCCAATAACAGCCTGTCTCGTTCGTCTTCGTCTACCTCAAGATGTTTCAACTCATGTGTATTAACCTCTCCTTCGACAACATTTGGAATACGCAGAACTGGATAGCCTTCTTCAAGCAAATTAAGTTTTTGAGATGTTCCGTATTTTGTTTCTTTTAAGTGTTTTCCTAGGTGCTCTACTGTTCCAACCTCACCGCTAAACATTTCATTGAAGATTGACAAGATCGTAGAGTCAGCTATCGCCACCGCTTCCTGCCGCTTGTGACGAATCTCATCTGCCTTCCGCAGAATTTGCACAATCCGCTCTTGCACTGGCAACGGCGGTACAGGAATCTCTAATTCTTTAATATGTCCAGCATTAATATTGTTTTGGGTTGCGCCACGACCAATCAACTCAAGACGTGGCTGAGTTAGAATGAAAAAATAATAGATAAATACTGGAAGCAAATCTTGAGTAATAACTTGAATACCAACTATCGCTTGATTTGTAGCAATTGGAACAGCAGCAATAGCGGATTTCCCAATTGAACCGTACATAGATACAAGAACAGTTCCTTTTGGGAAAATCTTGGCATTGCTATTTTCAATTGCTTCTTCACTAATTTTCTCTTCTGTATCTGAGATATACTTCACTGAATTTGTTAAATCACCTATCTTTGCCCAAGGAATATTTCCCTCAAAGTAACGATGAACACTTCTTTTTGGTGTTCCTCCAGCCGAAATCTCAGCAATGTTTCTATCGCCGAGTCTAAACCACCTCCAACCTTCAGGTAATTGGCTTCTCGTACTCATCTCTCCTCCTTCCAACCGAGAACATTTTTCGCCTGGTCAAGAAAGGTGAGCGTAACAGTGCTATCTAATTTACGGGCGACTCCATCCTCACACAGCATCCAGGTGATTTGGGGCAGATTTAGTAGGTCGCGGAAGTGCCAGAAGGGAGTCAGGTAGTTGTTCCAGATCGCTGTTTGCTTTTGGTGAACACTTCTGGAATTGAAGTTGGGTTGGGTCTGACGAATGGTTTCTCGATTCAGGGAGGTGAAGCAGAACGCATAGATTTCTTTGTCAGGATTGACGCTGATACTTCCCGTGCTTCTGTCTCGGTTCCACTCCATGAACTCCTTCAGATGTTTGATGGTGCGGCTAATCGGTCGGGCAGTGGTCAATCCATCATGCCAAAGCAACACTTCTTGGATTTCACTGGTGCTTGCACTGTTCTGAATTAGCAGCAGAAACAAACAAGGCTCATTCAATGCAGCAGCGGTGACAAAGGCATCCGTCAGAATGCAACCCCACTGTGCCGTTGCCTCTGGCTTGATGGAGCAAAGTTCAGAAGCCAGACTGACACCACTAGATAACCCGGAAGAGACTTTTGTTGCCACAACCGGAGTTGGATCAACCATGCAAGCTGGCAGAAACGTTTGCTCCAGCCATTCCAACGCCACATCTTTGAGATAAATGCAACTGATGCCGGATATGGCTTGCATCAATTGATAGTCATTGGTGATCAGCAATGAGTGGGCATTGGCTACACTGGTGGCACCAATTAAAACATCCGGTGTTTTCAGGCTGAGTTTGCCACCGGGGATATAGCTGGCTCGTAACCGTCCCGATGCTTTAGCAATGTCTTCATTCACTGCCAGGATGTCTTTGAAGTTGCGGCGTAACGTTGCCATCAACGAAAGCTCTGGATCAGACCCCGAATTTGTGCGGGCATCAAAATGAGCATGAGCCAAGATTTCTGAGGCAACAACCGTGCTGATGTATAGCTCTGCGTCCCCGTTAGAACCTGCTTGAAAGATCGGGTCTAAACAATCAGCCCAGGGCTTTACCCCAGCCAGGTAATACTGCACACAATTGGTATCCATACCGATCTTGGGCTTGCTCCCAGAACCAGATTGCAAGAGCGTTTGCAGTTGTTGCGTTACGGTAGGCATTACACACTATTCGTCTCTTGGTGCGAGAAATGGAAACGAACCCTTTAAACCTTCCGGTGTGGTTGGCACTGTCACCAGCGTCAGCAAATCTTCCAGATCGCGCTTAATTTCATCCTCCAATTCCATCAAACGGTTGATCAAAACAGCAGGCTTTTCGTGTTCTATAGCTGCTGCCTGATGGGGGCAATAACGCCCAGCCGTGAGGTTATAGTCGGTTTTGCGAATGTCTTCCAGCGTTGCCCACCAGGATTTTGCACTTTCAAACGTCTTCAGATCATCCGACTTCAAAACTGCCCGGACTCCGCCATTGTCGGGCTGATGTTGCCAGCGGTAGGGAAATTTCTCCACCATATCCTTCAAGTCGCCATCCGTTTTAAAGTCTGGCAGCTTGCGCCGCGTTGCTCCTAAATCTCGTCCATCACTCTCAACCCGATAAAACCAAACCTTTGATGTCCGCACATCCTCGCGCCCCAACGGACGGCGGAAAATGATCACACTGGTTTTGGCACCGCTGTAGGGGTTAAACACGCCATTCGGCAAACTAATCACTGCCAGCACTTCAAACTGTTCAACCAACTTGCTGCAAATCTTGCGAAGCATTTTCTTGGAGTCAAACAGCAAGCCTTCCTTTAACACCACACCTGCCCGTCCTCCAGGCTTGAGGGCAGTCATCATGTGCTGAATAAACAATGCCTCATACAGTTTGATGTGAAACTCAAACGCCGCGATCCGCTCTTGTTTGGTTGGTCCAAACGGTGGATTTGCCAGAATCACCTCAAACTTTTCGCTATCTGCAATACTCTGTGCCTTACTGGAAAGACTGTCATCGCAGCGCAATTGGCTTGATCCGTCCTGGTGCAGAATCATGTTCATCAATGCCAGCTTGAACACCAGCGGAATGAATTCTACGCCATGTAGTTGTTTCGATTTGAGATCCCGTACCAGGTTCTCTTTCTCGTCATAGGATCGACGCGATCGATAAATTTGCGAACGCACCCACTCAAACGCTCGGACAACAAAGCCTCCCGTTCCGCAAGCCGGGTCATAGATCCGTTCTCCAATTTGTGGATCAATGATTTGCACAATGCGATCGACAATATGGCGAGGCGTGAAATATTCAGCAAACTCTTTATTTTGGGAAAACCGTTGCAGTAGATACTCATATGCCCGCCCAAACACGTCATACCGCTCTCCACCCGGTTCCATGCCCTGAGTCATTGCCGCAGGTTCAATTCTGCAAGTTTAGAAGCCAGGGCACGTAGGGTTGGGCTAGAACGGAGTGGGAAAATGGTGTCCTTAAACAACCGCCGCAAGTCACCAGCAACCTGGTGTTTAGAGCGTCGGTTTGCCAGGTCTTCAAACATTTGACGACAGAACGCGATCGAATCATCAAAGCCCAGTTGCTTCGCATAGGTATCCGGATCATTTGCCCATTTGTGAAACCGATATTTATCGGGAATCAGTTGCTCATCTTCTGGTAAGCTGCCAACTTCCTCTTCGTACTCCAGTTCAATTTCGTCCCATAACTTGAGAAACAAAAACAAGCTGAAGATCTCCAACCGATCAATTGAAACGATGGCATCATCTCGAAAGACATTGGCAATTTCCCAAAGCTCATCCCCAAACTGGTTAAAGTCTGGAGGTGTCCAGTTTTCACTGCGATCGCCATAATAGGGTTCTCTCGGCATCTACCCCTCCTCCACAACAGGCAAACCCACCGACAAAGCCAACGCTTCATCGACTAAGGCAAGCAAATTCTCTAAACTGCCAAACAGGTTTTTGATCGTCATCATGCCGCCCATCTGATACAGCCATTGACTCTTGAGAATTTGACGGGGCGTAATTTGAGGATTTGCCCGTTTGAAATCGCATACCATCAAGACGATTTCGCGCTTCTCCTTACTCAAGCCCCTTTCTATTGCCCAGGTATTAAAATCCTGATGCTGATGTAACGTTTCAAAGTCTGTGTCTCCCATTGCCACTGCAATGAAATCTTCGAGCGTCGCTTCGGGTTCGCCATAGAGATCTCGCAGGGTAGACAAATCAAATCCGGTGGTGGCTAAGAAAGCATGATCCGGTGAAGTGTTGCCTTTAAAATATCGCCAGCAAATAATTGCCTGAGCAAAGCGATGTTTCCATGTTTCGCGCTCCATGCCAGCACTTAACTGAGATTCAACCTGTCGCCGTAAGTCTTCCCATGCTTTGGGCGAAATCGTTTCTGAAAACACGATATGTACTGGAACATCAGCAATCACCATTTCCTGCTGATTGCTCTCATCCTTTTTGACTCGTTTCTGGCTTGTATCCTCAGCATCGTTATCGGAAGCGGAGCGATCACGGCTAATCAGTTCTTCTTCCTCTTTCTCAACAGGTTCATCTTCTACGCCTAATGTTTCATTTGTGACGACAGGCTCTAAGCGGGTAATATCGACAAAATCCACCAGATGATAAAGCGATTTCCCCGTTTCCTTACACTTACGTGTCCCGCGTCCCTTCATCTGAACATAGAGAATTTTGGATTTTGTCGGTCGCGCCATGAGCAAAATCTCAACATCTGGTGCATCAATCCCGGTATCTAACATACCGATTCCAACTAGCACGATCGGGCGTGGCTGCATTTGTGGGTCTTTGTGTGCCTGCTCTACAATGGCTTTTCGTTCGGCTACATCCGTTGGCTTCTGGAATTCTTCAATTAACTCCCTGGCATTGGGAACTTGATTGTGAACGGTGACAATAAACTTCTCTGCTGCGGCATCATTCATCGGATACCGATTCAGGCGGTTGTATTCCTCAATCAAGGCATAGCGAAGGTTTTTGGCATGGGCGATCGATGCAGCAAACACGATCGTTTTAGTCGGCTCTTTCTTCCCAACCACTTCAAAATACGTCTCAGCAATGAGTTGATTGCGCTGTGGTACATCCACCGCTCGACCTAATTGCTCAGGCTCAAAATCAAACCCCATATCGTGAACCCCTTCCAAGTCCACGTTCGTAAAAAGCTTGTGATGCCTGCACTCAGCTAACCGTTCCCACTCTGGCACGTCCGGGTTGTTCTCACCCTGGCGAATGGAGTAGCGGTAAACCGGTCCCTGATACTGTCCTGCATCCGTAAAGAAGCGATCGGTATTCACGCTCTCTTTATCCGCAGGGGTAGCCGTCAATCCGAGTAATACCGCTCCCCCTTGATAAAAGTACTCCAGCACTCCATACCAATCGCCAAAGTAAGAACGATGACATTCATCCAAAATCACTAGATTAAAATGGTCAGGCTCATAGCCTTGATACTTATTTCGCGCTGCCAAGTGTTGTACCGTACTGACCAAAATATCCTGATGCTTGTCGTCCTTGCTCCCGATCGCACGTTCAATCTTGAAATGATCGCCTAGATGATGCTTAAACTTGTTCACCGTTTGAGCCGCCAAAGAATCTCGATCAACCAGGAATAACGCTCTCCGGCACAGCCCAATCGACCATAGTTTGGCAATCACGCCCGCTGCTGTAATGGTTTTGCCCGTCCCTGTTGCCATTTGAAGATACATTCGTCGTCGCCCTGCCTGCACTGCTCCTAAGACTTGGGAGACAGCAACTCGCTGATAGTCTCGCAAATGACCATGCAATTCGGTTGCTTGCGGCTTGAACAGCTCACCAAACTCAGCCGGAGTTGGAAACTGACTAATTCGCTCAGGCAACGTATTAGCTTTCAGGTTTTGGCGGAGAAAGACCTTGCCATCACTAGCAAAAATCAAAGGTACATCCCGACCTGTATTTTTATGGAAAGTACGGGCATAGCCTTTTGCCTGTTCCAACGCCGCCCACAAATCTTTTCCCGGTTTCTTCGCTTCGAGAATCGCAACGACCTTACCTTCATACAGAAAAATTCGATCGGCTTCCTCCCCATCGAGGTCTTCACGCCAGCGTTTGCGAGTCACATCGAAGTCGGTCAGTTTCCAGCCGCGATCGCGCAGGTGTTCTTCAATCAGAAGCTCTGCCTCATCCTCGTTAATGCTTCTCATTGCCGAACCTCCCTACGTTGACCCCACCGAAATTATATTTTCATATTGGTGTACCAGCTTGGCAATTGCTCCAAAGTCCCAGAATTCAGGCTTTTCCCTTCAAGCATCGACTTTCTATCCTCAATCTTCAGCCCCAAACCCTGACAGATTGAGCTTTAGCTTAAAAGATTTAACCTTAGAACACAAAACTTTAGGCTCAGAACCTGGAGCGTCAAGCTTTTTGCTCCAAAAGTAAAGCTCAGAACTCGGAGCGTCGAGCTTTTTGCTCCAAAAGTAAAGCTCTGAGCTTCAATTGTCAGCATCAGAAGTCAAATGGTCAGGCTTTTTGCTATGGTGTTGCCCCTTGCGGCTGCGTTGCTCCCTCTGTAACCTTTGCCTTCCGGGGTTTCCGAGCAAACCGTTGCCCCATCTCACCCACCACCGCATCTAACCCTGCCCCCTGTCCACTTGCCTTGGCATAGTTATATACCTGCAACGCTGCTGCATACGCCTCGCTTCCCGCCGCCAAACAGGTATCATCCACCAATTCCTGCAACTGCGTCAGCGCCACCACGATCGGATACATGGCTTCAAACAATTGCACATCCTTCCGCATTTCTTCCAGGTCAAACGATCGTGGCAAAAAGTTCGGGTTCTGTGTCGCCACCTCCAGCGCCTTACTGACAAACGCCCGACTCTTATCTCCCATCTTCGGTAAAGCCTTACGCTCGTCCGCAGTCAAATCAATCAAAAATGGCAGCTTTTCTTTAATCGTCGTCACCGCCACCATTACCGCCTCTCTATCTGCTTGTACCAACGTTGCACTAATTGGAGTCGTGGACATTGTGGATTTCTCCCTATGTGAGTTTACGACTCTAGAATGCCCAGATTCTCACACTGAAATCTTTATAGCGAGAGGATTGCAATCACCGGGAAACAACTCATTAATTTCAGCCCGATAGCTGTCGTAAAGCTTGCCCAATTCCTCATTGAAAGCATCCCGGTCTTCCCCAACCCGCTCCTGAATTTCATCCCTGGCTTGCTGGAACCGGGTTTTCAGTTCCTCTGCCCACTCCAACGCATCCACAGACAAATCATCTTTCGGAAATAGATAGCGGAACTCGTGGCGATACGTTCTGCGAACAGGCTACGCCAACGCGGCTCCAAATGCGGGTCGGCTCCCACAAGGGGTTAACTACTTCTCTGGCAAGCACATTGATCGAGCCAGGAGCATCAGCAGGCATGGCAAAACTCCGATAGAGGCGTTCGCGCAGCGTGCCGAAGGCTTCGTCCTTCTTAAAGTCAAAAAAGTGACTGGGATGAGATTCTGACCAGCGTTTTGCATCCGAAAGCAGATTCTCCCCTTCGATCTCCTTGATGTCCTCCAACCGTTCTGCACTTTTGGGTGAATCGACCTCGACCTGAAGTGCTTGAAACAAACGGTTAAGCAGTTTTCGTTGACGACGCTCAAACCGCTCAACATTCTCCCCTTCCCCCGGCATCGACGATTGCACCCGCCCAATGTTGGTTGCCACCAAACCTACCTTGTTCTGATTCGCTGCCGCCGCAATCTGAGCCAGATTCTGGTACTTCAAACCACCATCATCGGTGACAACTTCGGTATAAGCCAGCTTGGGGCGTTGCTTCACTGCCTCAAATCGTCCTGGCTCGCCAGCTCGCAGTGTTTCTTTGGCAACGTTAGATAACTGGCTGGCAGGGCTAACCATGAGTTGATCGCCATCGAAGTCTGGCTGAAAAACACTCCAGACTCCATTCCTTAAAAATCAGAAACTCCTCAAGAGTCTGGAGTGTTTTTTGATGATATTCCTCAGCATCTTTGGGGTTAATCCAAATGACATTGCGAGTTTTCTTCAGCTCCGGGTCGTGGCTGTTGCGGTAGAGACGAATATTGTCTGAGTTAACGACTTCCGCTTAGGCGGAACGCTGCGCGAACGGTAGCGGGTCAGAATCACATCGCCTTCTGGCAGATGAGGCACACAAACCATGCCACGCGGTAAGTCATCTGATGGCATTGCCATACCTGAACTATGGCTGTAGCCGCTCTTAATCGCTAAGTCTCGCCATCTACCTGCTACATAATCCGTTGCAAACTTCCGAAACTTAGGAGTCGCAACCAATTGCCCATATTTGTCGCTTCTTAGCAGTGAAATCCAGCGAGATTCCTGCACCTGGCTGTTGGCATTACCATCTTCATCCTCAAATTCTTCTTCCGACCGCTCCTGTCGCCGTTGCTGTTCCTTGTCGTATTCCTGCACGATGTATCGTGCCAGTGCCAGAGGATTTCGCTGTAAATCTGCCAAAACTTTGGCTTTTTCCTCTGTCGGCTGCTTCAAATCCTGCCGCACTGCATCCTCGGAATACCAGATGGTAAATTGCCAGCTATTATCGTAACTGGTGGCTCTAGCATTGCCCCGGTTGCCCATGGCGACTCGCGGAAATTCATAATCTCCACACGGAACCAGATCGTCTAACCGCGCCTTCTTAATGCCCTTGATCGACGATCGATCCATGATGATGTCATAGCCCTCTGCCTCAGTCAGTCGGGCATCAGGCAGTAGCGTTCCCTTAGATAAGAAGCTGACACGCGGACAATTTTCCTCGCTTCCTTCTGCCCATTGCTTCCTCCAGGCAAACCGAAACTGAAACGGACAATTCTGCTCACCCCCCAGTTGACGAGCCAACTGCGATGAAATCTTGCCGTGACAATCGCCAGTTTTGTAGTGGGAATACTCCGGGTCATCAAAATCCACAATCTTGACCCGCAGGTTCTCCAGCGTGTCAGACCCTTTGTAGCAATTACTCACCAACAAAGAACCATACCGACAGGCAGTATCCGGCTCTGTCGCAAATAAGCGCCGGATCTTCTGACGCAAGTCGTCATCCGCAAAGTAGTAACTGTTGCCAGAACTAAACGTGAGCCGCCGCGAGGTACCATCGGCAAAATTGCGCGCCCGCAGATGATTTGCATCAGGCTTACGATGGTCAATTTTTACGAGCAGCAGCGATTGTAACTCCTCTGGCTCAAACATCTGTTCCAGCAAGGAGTTTTTAATAATCTCCGGCTCCGACAAATACCGTCCCTTCCCGTTGTTGTGCGCCCCATCAAAAATCGGGATGCTGAGACCGGAACCCTCAATGACCCGCGTGGTCAGATCCATTATCTACGGTCTATGGTATAAAAGTACTATTATCAATTTAGAAAGCGTTAGACTATTTTTTGACCTTTACACAAAGCAGCACTGGCAAAATCAGCCAGGTGGCTATTCTTAAATTGCTCAGCAAGGAGGACAACGATGCCGTGGCACATTAAACGTCTGGAGAACGGTTTGCTGGTGCAGGCATACGATCAGGAACCCGATGCTGAAAGCGAAGAACTCCTGACCCCAGATGGCAGAACTCAAGATGAATGTCACCCGCGTTTTGCTCATCTCAAGCCTGGGGAAAGTTTGGTACTACCTGATGAACCCAAAACTACGACTTCTGGCTCCTCGTATCCCGGCCAATATGAGGAGCTAGGCGAGTTTTTGAATGGTGATCCGGGGGCGATCGATAAGTTAGATAGCGGTAGCGGCTCTCGTCGCTACAACTGGCGCTATTACGAACCTGACGAATCTCTATGATTACAGGTAATACACGGGTTAACGTTGCATGAGCGATGAACCAAGCATTCAAGCTACCAATCCATCTGAACCACAAGCAAGTTTTGATGACCCTTGGAAAGAAGGGCTAGAGCTTTATTTTGAGCCATTCTTAGCATTTTTCTTCCCAGTCGTGCATGAACTGATTGATTGGAACCGAAGCTATGAGTCGCTAGAGCAAGAATTTCAGCATTTTGTTAAAGACAGCGAACTGGGAAAACGATTCACCGACAAGCTGTTCAAGGTTTGGCAACAGGATGGTGAAGAAACCTGGATACTCGTACATATAGAAGTCCAATCTCAGGAGGACTCTAGCTTCGCAGAGAGAATGTTCGTGTATAACTATCGCTGCTTCGATCGCTATCGTAAACCTGTGATCAGCCTTGCTGTTTTGGGCGATGAGCGTCCAAACTGGCGACCCTCTTCTTACGGTTACGATCTGGGTGGGTGCCGAGTTGGAATTGAATTTCCGATCGCCAAGCTCATTGACTATGAAGACCACTGGGAAGAGCTGGATCAGAGCCAAAACCCATTCGTTATCGTAGTTATGGCTCATCTAAAAACAAAAGCCACGGCTGGTCAGCCCCAGCAACGTAAGCAATGGAAATGGACGCTGGTTCGGAAGCTATTCGAGCAAGGCTATAGTAGAAATGATGTAGTAGAGTTGTTCAGGCTCATCGACTGGATGATGACCTTACCTGATCGCCTAGAGCGGGAATTCCGGGCAGAGTTAAGACAATACCAGGAGGAACGTCAGATGCCATATGTCACTAGCATTGAACGTCTAGCCAAGGAAGAGGGTATTCAGGAAGGAAGACTAGAGACCCTCCGGGAAACAATTATTGACGTTTTAAGGGTTCGATTCGCGACAATCCCTCCAACAATGAATGAAATGCTGGCTAGCTTAGAAGATGGTACATTATTCAGGCAACTGCACGTTCAAGCAATCACAATCAGTTCAATAGAAGAGTTCCAGCAATTGTTAAGCCAGCATATCCAAGCTGATTTCAACAACTCAGGCTCTTGAATAAAGTTAAAGAACTTAAACAGAATTTTTTAAGATCGCTATTTCTCAGCCCAGCTGCTGACGATCGCTACCTCTGCTTTCACTGGCACCTTCCTTAAATATCGTTGTCCAGCCTGCTCCATCACTTGCTGAAGAATCTGTGCAGCCTGTTCTGCCTTACCCTCTGGAGCTTCCAGCAAAATTTCGTCATGCACTGTGCCAATTAGTCTAGCTCCCGTTTCCTTCAACGTTGTGGGCAGTTTTGCTAAGGCAGCTTTGGTAATATCGGCGGCAGTGCCCTGAACTGGCGTGTTTAGCAGCTCTGTCAACTTTGGTTCATCCTGCCAGCATCTGAGGCGATCGCCCATTGTCCGCATCTCCCTGGGCAACCTGCGCTTCATCGCCCCATGCCAGCGGGCAATCCCCTGATACGCCTCAAAATATCGCTTGCGAAAGGTTTCTGCCTGCTTTAGGCTCATCTGCACCCCATAGTTGTTGTAGGCGTACTCCGCCAACCCTTTGGCACCCATCGCGTAAATCAGCCCAAAGTTAACCGCTTTGGCTGCCTGTCGCTCCGATTTCTCAACTTGATCCAAGGATTTATCAGCAATCAGGGCAGCGGTTAGCCGGTGCAGGTCTTCATCATTCTGGTATGCCTCAATCATGCGGCGATCGCCACTCAGTTCTGCTGCGACCCGCAGTTCAATTTGAGAGTAGTCTGCCACGACTAAGCGATAGCCTGGAGCCGGAATAAAGCAACTGCGAAAGATTTTGTCTCTGGGAATCTGTTGCAGGTTGGGGTTGCGACAGGACATGCGTCCAGTAGCAGCCCCCATCTGTTGATAGTCTGGATGAATTCGTCCTGTAATAGGGTGAACGTGCTTGGGCAGGCTACTGGCAAACGCTTGGACTGATTTTGCTGCTTTGCGGTAGTCCAGCAATGCTCTGACGGGCGGATGCTCTTCTGCCAGGGGAATCAGCGAAAGTTTACTGGTGTTCTCTACTGGCACACCCATCTGCTGTAGTGCCTCTAATACCTGCGGCTGACTGTCCAAATTGAGAGAAACTTCATTCCCTAAAAGATCAAGTTGGGCACTCAGTAAAGCTGGTTGAAACTGTTGTCGCAATTCACCGGCCATCTGGTCTTTTCTTTGTTCCAGTTCTTGTCGTAGGGAAGCCCAACGGGAGAGATCGAGCAGCATGCCATTGAGTTCCATTTGGGCGATCGCTCCCAAACAATTAAATTCCAACTTGGCAGTTTCCACCAAACGAGCACCTGTCAACTTGGGTTTCATCACCTCACGCAACCGCAGTAGAATCGCTGCATCTCGCGCGGCATATTCTAACTGCTCAGAAGAAAGACTGGGATTACTCCAATCACTTCGCTGCTGTTCTTTGGAGAGTTCTTCTCCCAAGTAGACCTTGACCAGTTCCGCCAGGTTATAACCGTGCGATCGTACCCCTGCATCCAGCAATTGTGCCGCTATCATTGTGTCGAACAGTTTGCCAGCAATGGGAAGTCCTGCCTGTTGCAGAAATTTCAAGTCAAATTTGGCATTCTGCAAGACTTTGATTGGAGTACCTTGAAGCAGTTCGCGCAGAGGATCTAGCGTTTCCTTCGCAACTTTAAACAGGTCAATGATAATAACGGGTTGATTAGCCGCAGCAATTTGCACTAAACGAATTAGATCTTTTAAGGGATCAAGTCCAGTTGTCTCTGTATCGACTGCGATCGCCTGACAATTCCGTAATGGTTTGAGTAAGTCTGTAAGTCGTTGCCCATCTTCGATAAACTCGAAGCTTACAGGATTAGAAGATACATTAGAATCTGATTTTTTATCTAAATTTAGATCTTTTAATTCTATTTCAGATGCATACTCTACATTAGCCGTATGGACTGGATCTGGTAACGGCATTAAGCAATCTGAATCGATCGACTTCAAACCAGAAAAAGCATCACTACTACACCAAACACACCAAATATTTTGATGCTGTCGATAAACATTGACATACATCTCCTGAACCACCAGCACAGCATCAATTGGAATACCCGATGGTACACGCTGAGAGTCTGGACGGAGAACAACTTGTTGACCAATCTCAAAACTGTCGGGGTTTGGAAGCGATGAGGCTGTGGAACTAGGGGAGGTAAGAGGTTTGGTTTCCTTGACTTCCTCTGTTTCTATTTTTCCTCCCATCTCTTGATGAAGAGCATAGGAAACAACGGCTTTCTGTTTGGCAATCCGCGATGGTAGAGGCGGTGGAGTGTACCAAGTTTCGATCCAAGCATCGCTTGCTGATGGTGTTTCTGATTCAGCAGTTGCAGCTTTAATAGGCTCACTACTCTGTTGAACCCGATTCCTCAAAAACTGCCGTTTCCGAGCTTTTGCCCAGTCCATTAAATCCTCATACAGTGGATCAGCAGCCGTAGAGAGATTGGAATTTGTTTCTACACTATTAACATTGGGGCTAGAGATCTTCACGGTCATTGTCCTCTCCTAAATCCAAATCAACCGGAATGAAGCGGTGGTAAGCCCGCTCATAGACAAACAATGGCTCTGCTGTGACACCACCCCGATTTTTGAGAATGCTGAGTCGCGCATAGGTCGCCTTCGCTTTTTCATTGAGCGGATACTGAGCGCGCACGTCTTGAATTTGCCGGAGTCTGAGATAGTCTCCGGCGTAACGTTCTTCCAACAGGTCAAGCTGATCTCTAGGCTGGTCATTGCCTCGCTGTGCCTTCCCTGTCTGGAGCAGCATGATGCAGTCGGCGGCGTGGGCAATTTTGAATGAGTCCCGTAACGCACCCATATCTAACGTTCCAGTCCGAAGCGCTTCCTGATAAGCGGCTTTATTGATGTCACTAATTGCCACCACAGCAGCGCCCGTGTCCCGCGCCAGTTGTTTTAAACCCGTCGCCACCCGCGAAACCCGCAACACTTCATTGGCACCAGAGTCGAGTTTTTCATCCCCACAGCACATGAGTTGCAAATAATCGACAATCACCAACACGGGTGCTGTTTTATCGAGTTCTGCAATGCGCCGAATTTGAGCGATCGTCCCTTTCAAATGCGCGACTGTAACCTCTGGACCTGCTTCTAAAACCGTCAGATATTCTGCAATCTGCTGGTCATAGGCCCGAATTGCCAGCGCAGTCTGTTGTTTCAGCCATTCGGTATGGGCATAGTCGGCATTCATCCAGTGCTTTGCTTCAATCAAGCCGGAGTTCAGCCCACCCATCCGCGACAAAGCGTTCACCCAAAGCTGCTGCTTCCCCATCTCAAAGGAGACGTACAGCACGGGGATTTTAGCTTTTGCCGCTTCATCCGCGCACCAGGCGCACCAGGTCGTTTTTCCTGAACCAGGAGGAGCACCCACGACATAAAGCCTGCCAGGATGTAACCCACCGTTGAGAGAACGATTCAGCCAAGGAGCAGGGGTGGCGATCGCCGTTTGCGGTTGCCCAAACAATTCTCGGATCAAATCTTGAGTGTATGCCACCATTGGCATGACTTCTGAGGCATTCCGTTGCTGAAGATGTTGAGAGTGGTGAATGAGTGTTTCCAGCGTTTCGGTCACGGGATGTAAGGGGCTGTTCAACAGTTCGGATGCAGTAGCAGCCTGCTCTTTTGCTAGTAGTCGCAATCCGGTATCTCGCACTCTCATGAGGAGTTCTGTAAACGTCTCCCAACCACAGGGAGCCAGATTCAAAAGCTCATTCAAATAGGCAACGATTTGATTCAGAATCGGTGTCGGTAGGGGAGAGCGCTCCATCACCATTTTTTCCAGCCGTGAGAGAACGAGACTGGGCGTTAACTCTCTCCCTTCTATCTCCAGGCTTACAAAGCATTCCCAAAGTCTTTGGTGGAGATAAAATGGCTTTGAATCATTGCCTTTAGGCATAAACGTGGCAATAAAGCCCTCAACGGGTAAATCCACACCCAAGGCTTCCTGCATCCCGGCTTCTGGGTGGTGCAGGATGTAAGCCAGCAAATCTTGTTCAACCCGTCTAGCAACCTCGTTATCACCCTCTGGCTTCTCCCATTGCCAAAAGGGGCAGGCATAGCCCGTGCAGCCTCCACAGCGGACTAACTCACGGCTGTTGCGAATGTAGCTACAACTCCACTGATAGTCGTGAGGATTTCGTTTAACCGAAGCATAGGTGCTGTGGAAATTTCTGAGCCTGGATTCAATCGTCGTTTTGCTGGTTGGATGGTGATCAGAAGCTCGTGCCATTGCTTCTGCCAAGGATTCTGCCTGGTTACGTTCCCATCCCCTGGTGATGACATAACGTGCCAGAGTTAAGTTGACTGAGTTGTAGTCCTGATCGGTTGGCGCACCCTGGTTCATCAGGTAGTGAATACAAGCGGGATGCTCATCAGGAGCCAAAATTGAAAAGTTTGTCGATTTTGTAGCAGTAGAAGACTGCACGGTTGAACTCCCAGCAAGCCCCGATCGCTCCTGAAAAGCATTGCCCTTTTGATGCCCATTCTTGCTGATCGCACCGCTAAGACTCACTTCAAGTGCAGCCAGTTGAGCCAGTTGAGCCACAGGAGTCTGTTGAAAAGATGCCATCAAACCAGCCTGATCGTCGGGCACTACCGGAAATCCTTCAGACCAGTTCACTGGCTCATTTAAGAAACCGCTCCACTTACCACTGCTTTGGTGCCTGCCACAGGGCAATTTAATCGGTCGTCCTGATGCTTTGCCATCGATCGCCGTCGTTGCTGTAGCGGGATAAATCTCCTTTGGCTTGTAATCAGCTAAATAACAGAGGTTCTGCAATGCCTTGACCCAGGTAGCACCAGGCAGCGGCATATCAGCAAACAACCAGAGATGGAACCCACGACGACCACTAAATTCCAGGTAAGTAGGGAATCCTTGACTCGTAGCGACTTGTTGCACTCGCTGAGACAGACTCAGCACCTCACGCAGAGTCTGTTCATCACTACCATCCTTTGGGGCATCAAAATCAATACAGCCTGCTTTAGCCAAGTTTGTACTCGGTTGGAGGAGGCGCACTGAGATAATTGAATTGCCCTGAAGATGCGCTTCTACCACAGCAGGCGTGAGAGCCTGATCATACTGCGACTGTAAAATATCAGCGCTTTGCCACACGCTATAAAGCTGCTGATATTCATGGAGAATCAGGCGGTAAAGCTGCTGTAAGACAGTGATGGTTTCTGGCATGTGGTTCAACTAATCAAATCAGTAATAACGTCGCGAAGGTGTTCATCCACTTGGGCGAACCAAAGACGATCACTGGGATAAATTGCAAAACAGGAGTGGCAGGTGAGTTTTTGTCTTTTTGCGTTTAAAGCGTAACCCCCTGTTTCCACAAAACAGGGGGTTACAAGCTGATCGATCTGATTGATCTGATCAGACGTGTAACCATTCTGGAATAGCTTGCTCCATAACCATTCTGAAAATTTAAAGTCACAGTAAGAGGAAGGTAAAGTCCCCGGTAGGGGAGACTGAAGTCATGCTAATAGGAAATTAAAGTCCCATCCAGAGGAGCTTATTACCGCAGATTTGTAACCAAAATGATCTGGAATCTAGATCTGATGCTAGTTACAGGAGAGTTACAACTGCTTGGGACTTGAGGCTAACTGGCAAGTCACGAGTGGGGGAGACTGATGTCACGATTAGGGGACTGTAACTATCAGTGATTGCAGCTAAAAGTCTTTTATGGCAATGGTTACAGCGGAGTTACGATCAGGTTACAGGGACATCAGAACAGCAAGTTTTGGTTTCTAGATTTAGTGGCATTGTTTTAATGCGCTGCTGTATTTGGCGTAGTTCAATTGCATTATTGCTGTATCTAGCGGATTTATTTTTTGAGCATCGCTAGATGTGGCTGTAACCAATGCTCCCGAGACTTAGTCTGAGTCGTACTCAAGTCACCACTAGGGGGCATTGATGTCATCAAAAGGGGAAGCTTAAGCCGACCAATCTGGCTGAAGCCTTTTTATATCAATGGTTACAGAGGGTTACAAGGAAAAGCGCTCGCCCTTCCTGCCGAATCAAGTCACTATGGGGGGATGCTAATGTCACGACTATGGGACTTTATGGAGGCTGAACTAGCATAAAACCTTTATCTAGCAGTGGTTACAGTAGGGTTACAGATCTTGTAACCAAGTTTTATTGCCTTACTGGATGCCAAGAACCTGACGGAGCAAGCTTTGATCTTCATCGACTGCGCGACGGCGATCGCTCTCAACCAGCTTCACCCAACTGACACTCTTGCCGATCGTGGTGGCAAGCTGGGCTTGAGTCCATCCCTTTGCTTGACGGGCAGCTTTCACTGTTTTTCCATCCAGTTCAGCCGCAGGCAGTAGCGCTTTAGCTGTGGTGCCCTTGACTTTGCTATTAGGCTTGTTCCGCGTAGTACTGGCACCAGCGGAGGCTCGGCTGGTCTTTTCTGTTCGTCTGGTTTCAAGCTCATCCAAACACTCTTGAATCTGCATGGGCAACCGGAAGGTGACCTTTGCCGGAAACCAATGCTTAGAAATGTAGCTATCCGGGAGCCATTTTGCCCCTAAGAGTTGCTGGTTTCGCTCTTTTGTGGGTAGGTCTGCTATTTCATCGGGCAGGCTCCAGACGGGTCTGAGCCAGAGGGGATAGGTTTCATCATCAAAGTCGATGTCAATCTTGAGGTTATCTTTGAGGGTGAGCAGGGCATTGTCTACCGATTCCTTCAATTTCCACCCGTAGCGGCGGTCAGACAGCGCTTTCTCAATGTCACTGCTGGGCAAAACACTTTCCAATAGGCTTTCGACGGTGTAGACCCCATTCGGGCGGGAACGACTATTCTGGATTAGATACAGCGCCATGCTGGTCGCCATTTTGCGCCGGTGGGGATCGATATCAAAGACTTCTTTGGGGATCAGTCCATACTGATACAGGGCTTTTCGCTGTTGTGCACCCTCCCGGTTTAAGAAGCTGTGAGTCCATAGTCCCGGTTGCACCCGGATCACCACCTCATGCAGTTCCTCGGATTCCCCATCAACATTGGGTTGGGTGTATTCCTGGACGCTGACGATCCAAAGCAAGCTCCGCTCTCGCACGCAGAGGTCCATGTCGCCTTCAAACCAGTGGATGACAGCGCCTAGCGTCCCGACAACCCACGCTAGGTCAGCGACTGCCTTGAGCTTCTGTGACTTGGTGAACTTGTTGCTGTTGTGAACCTTGAGCGTTTTGATCAGGTCTGTACCGGGCAGATGAAACGGCTCTTTCCAGGGTTCAGACTGCAACGAAGCATAGGTAGCAAAGACAGCATGGAGGCGAGCTGCCATTACCCCGTACTGCTCCAGGATTTCACGCTCTGCTTGCGTAGAAATAGACTCTGCCTGGTGCTTCTGCTTGTTCAGGACGTAGAACTCGATGTAGCGCCCTTTGCCAAAGTGCTTTTGGAAGTAAAGGCGTTCCTGCCCATACTCGCTCCAATCTGGAGGCTTTAAAAAAGCCTGCGTCGCACTAATAACAGGTGCTCCACTGGCAATCATCTCCATTGACTTGGTGGTGAATAGCGGTGGTTCCGTTCGAGGCAGGTTGCGCGGCTTGCGGATTTTAGTCCGGGTGGACTGAGAGAGCAGCACTTCTACTTCAGTTAATTCTAACTGGGTGGAAGCTTCGAGGAGGGGAGCGCTGTCCTCGCGATCGTTGGGTTTGGTTTGTATCACGGCTCAATCGTTGAAAAGAACTACATGGAACCAAAACGCCATACCTAGATTCTTACGGGGTAAGAACCTCTGCCCTTTTCAAGGATCGAGTAATTTGCTAACCTGTCATTAATGGGCAGGTCTCAACCTATCCAACCGGGAAGGGCATATCGTTGATATGGTCGTTCTGGCTTTAACCGAAGCATCGAAGGCACCAGGACTTCACCCGCCAAGACGATTTCCTGGTGTTTTCAAGCTTTAAAGGGCATTGGTTTTTAGAGTCTCCATCATAAATTTGGGTTTACTCGATTCCTTGTACGGAAAGCATTCCCCGAGCAATGCGCTCGATGAATTCGGAACGAGACAGAGAGAATTCAGCGGCTAACTCATCCAGCTTTTCAACTCCGGTGGGAGTGAGTGCAATCATGGTCGGCTTCTTAAGTTCTCCATAGAGCTGATCTCGCCCTTTCCGTTTCGGTTTTTGAGTCTCCATAGCTCCGGTTACTAATCTTATATAAGAAATTACCACGGACTGCCAAGAATAATAGACCAGAATGGCGCTGTTGCATCATGCATGTGAAGGAATAAGATGCAGTGTGTCCAATACAACATCTGTCCATCCCCGCAATGAATTTGAAAAGATGCGGAAAGCGTCCGGATATTTACCTTCGGCAGCGTAATAGGTGGAAAGGTGCTACCTAAGCACTGAATTGGGGCGTTATGCCAAATCGTTCTGCTGATTCATCCAATGTGGAATCTTAGGCGGAAACTTTCCGTCTATTAACAGTTAGGTCACTCAAGTTTTTAATGGGAGGCAATAAAAATGACAGAATTAGTGGATGTAAGTTTTGATGACAATGCCAACTTTGATGAGTTCAGAGATTTCTTGAATGAACTTGAAAAATACCCTGAGTCTTTGGAAAAACTCAAGCAAGATGTAGAAAAACTTTATCCGCCTGGTTTATCTGAATCTGTAGTTGATATTCAACTTATTGAGGAAGTTAAAGCAAGTTTTTCTGAGCGAGTTATCCGGCTTGGGCATGATCCTCTTCCAGGTGAAGTTCGCATACACAAACATAGTTGGACAGACATCCGAACGGAAGGAAGAGCATGTAGGAAAGAAGTCTATCTCAAAATTAGCCATCCAAAGCTTGATACCTTTTTCCAGGTGGCTTACGATTGTGCAATAGGTGCCGCTATTGGCTCTGTTATTACTGCGGCAGCTTCAGGAGCAATTCCAGTCGCATACGCAATTTTTTATCCTTTATGGAAGGCGTGCATGTTACTTAAGGTTTCAGATACGATCGCCAAGGAGTGTAAACTTAGCATTTTTACTCAAGGACAGTGTGGCTGTTGGGATTATCATGATGCTCCCGATTGTCGCTTCAAATAAAGCTTGAACTTCTGGTAAAAATTCAGGCGTATAGTTTTAGTAAAAAAGTAACCCTGAGTTTATTGGTCTACTGATACCTAACAAGCGCCTGCCCCGGAACGGATCGTTATGCTATCTGTCATGTCGCCAAGTATAACGCCGTCCGGTGAGGCGCAGTCCATTAGGCTTAGAACGTAGGTAGTAAGTTTCAGCCGCTATTTTTATCATCTAGGCTGTCTATCGTGAGACTCAAAAAAGT
Organism: Lyngbya sp. HA4199-MV5; assembly: GCA_019359375.1. Lineage (GTDB taxonomy): Bacteria > Cyanobacteriota > Cyanobacteriia > Leptolyngbyales > Leptolyngbyaceae > Stenomitos. The sequence goes on along the minus strand of JAHHHL010000026.1, from coordinate 65,950 downwards.
TTTCTGCATCACTAAGAACGGTAGTGCTTAACACCTCATGACAGACTGATTTGGGATTGCTTCCTTTTGAATTTATCAAGGTGTCCAATGGATTCTAAAAACACTAAGACTGAGATTGTTGAATATTTTCAGAATAATACGGTTTCGCTTGAAACTCCGAAAGGAAAGAAAGAAGCTTCTATTTCTGTTCAATCTCCGATTTTTGGTCCTCCAAATCAGCGCGAAATAATTGTTGAGTTTGTTATTCCTGCTGATTATGTGAGGCTTAACTTTGATTCAGAGATCGTTACTACCTCACCATCAGGTTCACAACCAAGGGCAAAATGGTTCGATGAAGAGAACCCTAAAGATGGACGCATCAGACTTTACGCTATTGCTTATGCAATAACTCAAACAGGCGGCGTTGTTAGACAAGCAAGCGTTAGGGTTTTTAATGTTACTGGAATTAGAGAAGAAGAAAGATAAATTGTAGTCGCTTAGTAGGTTGGGTTAAGGTATGAAACCCAACAGTTGCAAGCCTTTGTCCTAACGCGGCATTGAAGCGGATGTGTAAGCAAAAGTGTAAACCTTTTTTATAAATTCGTTTCACACCGCTCAACTTGACCGTTAGGCTTATCTTGAAAATTTCTCTCATGATGAAAACGTTATAACAAGTTTATATCCAGAGAGATCACCTGACCGGGTGCCAGAATACCTCTGACTGTGATCAGTTCCAATCTTCCAGTTTCCTGGGGATGCTGTGTCTTGACTTTGGCGGTCACTGCTCAAAGCTCCTCAAACATGCCTTCAAGAAAATCTCTGGCGAGTTTACCCAGAACCCTGATTGCTTCAGAATCTTAAGCTGGACAAACGCTCAAGTGGATTACTACAACCAACAGATTCGCAATCATCTGTATGGCAAGACTGCTGCTCGGTTTATTCCCGGTGAACGGCTGATCGCGCGCGATCCGGTTTTAGCTCCTGATGGTAAAACGATTATCCTCTCCACTTCAACGGAGTTCACGGTTCAGGAGTTTTCAGAAGACCGCTACAGCAATTACAAAGCCTGGAGGCTAAAGGTTGCAACGGATGATGGCGTATCACGTCAAATCTATGCTCTGCATGAAGATGAGCAGAACCGGTTTGATGTAGAAGCTCGTCGGCTGATGGCGATCGCCAAACGTAATCCATTCCTATGGCGCGATTATTATCACCATTTAGAACAGTTTGCGAATGTGCGAAATTGCTTTGCCATTACGGTTCACAATAGCCAGGGGAGTACGTTTCTCGAATGTGGTGTTGATGGACAAGATCTAAGTAAACGGCTTCACCCTGAACGTGGTGAGACGGCAAAAGACTTGTTAGCAAAGGTGAAAGAGCACAATCGCTTATGGTATGTCGGAGCCAGCCGTGCGCGGCGGCGGATTTTGGTTGTGCTGTAGGATTTTAACTTAGGGAATGTTTTTGGACAGAATCACCTAAAAGTATTCCCTAAGTAAAACCAACTGCCAGAAGCTACGTATCGGCTTCACCCATGATGAGCTGCTTCCAACAACCTTGTTTCTTTAGGGAATACTTAACGGCGTTTCGGCTTCACACTATACCCTAAGCAATTTGATCATTCTGATAAGAAGCCTAAGCATAGGGTCTTTGGCATTTCTCCTCTGCTAACGCAGGTATCCTGCGACGACCATTCAAGCAGAGACACTGATCATGACTCAAGCCTTACAACGATCAAGGGGCAAGACTGCAAAGCCAAAAAAGCCGACTGAGCAACCGACTTCTGAAGCTGTGATCGCACAGCGTATCCCTAGAAAACTCGCTTCTCTGGAGCCATCTGCCAATACATCAGAGGCGAGTGAAGCGGAAGCAACAGTCGGTGAGCCTGAAAATTTTGCTGAGCCTGAAGTATCGGCAGAGCCTGTGCCCAAAAAGTCATCGAGAAAACGGGCAGCTAAATCGCAGCCAAAGGACACACCTATAACAGAACAAGGGATGCAGGTGATTTGTTCTCAAAGTCAGTTTCATGATGCGCTGGCGATCGCAAGTTGTGCTGCCCCAGCAAAACCGAGCCATCCAGTGCTGGCAAATGTGTTGGTAGTGGCAGATGCTAACGCTCAACAGGTTCATTTGACCGTAACCGACTCAACAATGACGCTTCAGGCAAGCTTTGAGGCGCAGGTGCTTTTGGGCAGTGAGATTACAGTACCGGTTGAGATGCTTTCAGGGATGGTCAAACAGTTTCCAGCAGGTAGCATCACGCTCAACAGTCAGGCGCAGGTCACAAAGCCAGCGTCGGAAGAGGAGCAATCGACTAAGACTTGCTCCATGACATTGTCGGATGCCGATGGCAAGTATGAGATTCGAGGGATTCCGGCTGAGGAATTTCCGCCCATTGCCACACTCAAAGTGGCTCCAGTTTCCCTACCGACCAATGTGTTGAGAGAAGGACTAAAAGGCGTGCTGTACGCGATTAGCACGGATGAAACTAAGCGCATTTTGACAGGCGTTTATATTAAGATTGGGCAAAATGCCCTGAAATTCATTGCAACGGATGGACATCGAGTGGCGATCGCAGAGTTGTCAACAGAGGGCATTAGCAGAAAGCGACGCAGGCAATCGGGAGCCGATGAACTTACCCAGTTTCCGATTTCCGGCAAAGCGCTGAAGGAGCTGATTCGTAACCTGGCTGATTCGGTTGATTCGATTCAACTGCGGTACGAGGCGGAGGCAACCCGCGCTAGTTTTGCATGGCAAGACATTATTTTGAGCTGCCAGTGCATTGAAGGGCAATATCCAGACTGTGAGCAACTGTTGGCACGCTACAGTTTTGACCAGGAAGTTGTGCTGGAGAAATCAGGACTACTCAAGGCGTTGGAACGGTTATCGGTGTTGACTGACAAAAAGGAAAGAGGAATTCAGTTTCGCTTTGATGGAGCGACCCAACAAATTCACCTTTCGATCGCGTAGCGTGTCCGTAGGACAATCGAACGGGAGTTTGGCAAAGGCGATGAAACCATCAGTGCTCATATCCCGACAGATATGACATTGGACATCCAATTCAATCTTAAATACCTGGGAGAAGCGGTTAAAGCGATTCCTAGTTCTGGGATCAAGATGCATTTGAAGCAGCCGGACTATCCAGTCATGCTGGTTCCTGCTGGAGATTTCACCAATCCAGAGCTAGAGATGGAAATGCGCCACTTTCTCTTTCCTCTATATAGGCAGCCAGAGTGAATTGTTGCAACCATACACTGAGGTGAGGAGGGTCAGGAATCGAGTGGGCTTTGTACTCCGCGCCCCCCTCGATTCAAAACATGAGTGTAAATCATTGTTGTCTTAACGTCCTTATGCCCAAGCAATTCCTGAATCGTGCGAATGTCATACCCATTTTCTAACAAATGAGTGGCGAAGCTGTGCCGAAACGTGTGACAGCCAATCCGCTTGGTGAGTCCTACAGCCCTTGCGGCTTGTTTAACTGCTTTTTGTACGCCACTTTCATGTAAATGATGCCGACACATTAGCCCACTGCGTGGATCTTTGGTCATTGAACCAGATGGAAATATATATTGCCAAATCCATTCCCGGTTGGCATTCGGATATTTACGCTCCAGCGCAAAGGGCAGATTCACGGCACCAAACCCGCGGCTCAAGTCCCGTTGGTGCTGTCGTTGGACACCCACTAGATGATCTCGCAATTCTGCTGCGACACTTGATGGCAGCATTGTCACACGGCTCTTGCTACCTTTACCATCTCTGACCACGATTTGCTGTTGAGCAAAGTCAACATCCTTCACTCGTAAGCGCAACCCTTCGATCAAGCGCAGTCCACTCCCGTACAACAGCTTCACCACCAATTGATAGACCCCGTCACATTGCTGAATCACGGTGATTGCCTCCTGTTTGGTCAACACGGTTGGCACATACTGCGGTCGTTTTGCTCGAACGGCATTGATGCCTGACATTTCCAGCTTGAGCACTTCTCGATAGAGAAACAGCAAGGCACTGAGGGCTTGATTTTGGGTTGAAGCGGCGACCTGCCCCTCAACGGCTAGATGGGTGAGAAAGGCTTCGATTTCAGCGTTGCCCATCTCCTTTGGATGGCGCTTATTGTGAAACAGGATGTAACGACGAACCCATTGCACGTAAGTTTCTTCAGTACGGTAGGCGTAGTGCTTGAGACGAATCGCATCCCGCACCTGATCCAGCAATTTCTTAGGAGGTAGCTGCATAGCGATAAGTAGATGTACTGTGTATCCAATAATACATCTGCTTCTTTCGTAAGAAATCGGAAGATATGCGGAAATTTTCCGTCTAAGATCCCACAGCGGGCTATTATGCGGAAAGATTCTTGCGAAATTGGAAATTTGGGGTGTTATGCCGAATCATTCCGTCTAATCACCCCATACGGGATCTTAGGCGGAAAGATTCCGTCTACTAATAGTTGAGCTGCCTTGTATTAACTGTTAGCGCTTGGGAACACTACAGAGTAACCGGCACCCCAACTCTACGTTGGAGCCGACGAACACCGTTAGCCCGACGACGCGATCTAAGCGGCGTTCGCGGCTCAACTTCGTTGTTGAGCTGCCTTGTATTAACTGTTAGCGCTTGGGAACACTACAGAGTAACCGGCACCCCAACTCTACGTTGGAGCCGACGAACACCGTTAGCCCGACGACGCGATCTAAGCGGCGTTCGCGGCTCAACTTCGTTGTTATGCCGCAAATTGTCGGTGGGGCTATTCATGGAGGTGACTTGTCATCATTCAAGATTAAGAGCTTGTAAAATATCTAGTTGAGCTAATGATTTGAACTTGTTTGTGTATTAATCCAGTTTTATTTGGAGATGTCATTTATATGAAGTTGAACAGGTCAAAGTTCTATAAAAAAACAATCTTAGGCATCCTGATTGGATTGCCATTGAGTGTATTTCCTGAGATGTCTACTCCTAATGTTGCACTTGCATCATCGCCCAACTGGTGTACAAAGTCACCAGACAAAATAAGTGTTGGAAACCTTAGTAAAAAATATATTGTCGATTTTTCTAGTGTATGTCGCGGACATGATATCTGCTATTGGACTATCGGTGCTCACAAAGCTCATTGTGACAATATTTTTTTTAGTGACCTTCAAACTATTTGCCGTCAACAAGAGTTTTTCTTTGATGAACTAATCAAGGAATGTGATAGCCGAGCTAAACTTTATTATAATGCCGTTTCGGGTTCAGGAAAAATAGGAGTATTGACAAGTAAAATGGCTGATGACAGTTTTTCTGCTGCACAAAGAGAAGCAAATATTGTTGCTAATCAATTGCGAAGGAGGTTTCCTGCGTTAGACATTGAACAATATCGCCAAGAGATTGCTTTGCAGTTAGCTACTCGCCAAGCAAGTGGAGAATCCGTAAATAAATCAATTGAAAATGCTTTCAATGCCATTGCTTCAAGGATATCAGTTACTTCATCATCAAGCAGAATTGCTGAAGGTGTTTATTGGGTAGGTGCAACAGGCATGGGGTTACGAGTCCAAGGGGAGCAGTACCAATATTACGACGAAGGTGGAGATAGCCCCTGGAAACCTGTCTCTGAGTTGAAGTACATCAGAGAGGGAGTAGTTCTAGCTGGAGAAACTTACTGGTGTTTATCTACGTTACCTAAGCCTAGAAACACTAGGATAGCAGTATGCTCTGCAAACGGATGGGTTCAGGCAAGATAAGCTGTTGATTCGGCTTTTTGTGCTTCTTCCGCTTCCAAACGAGCAAGGGTAGTTGCAGCTTCTGCCAAATAAAGCGCGATCGTCGCCCGCATGGAGGGATTGATTTCCCGTTGTAGCTCCTCACAGTGGAACAGAACCCGGATTCGATAAGCTTCGATCGATTCAGGATTTACAGCATAGCGCCTTGTCTCAGACATCTAATCGCCTCTCTAGTATCTCCGTTCTAAGCAGTTGCCTGCCGATTTCCGCATAGAAGTATTTTACGCCAAGCATCACGTTGTCTGACAATACAATATCCTGTCGCGCTTCTGTAGGATTTAGTGAAGGGTGACGTGCGATTACAGTGTAACGACCTGCGGGTAGATTTGAAAAAATGACATCAGCAACTGTTAGTCGCACTGGCTGCTGGTCAACAACTTGACCTTCCGATGCAAGTAGCACGACTATCAGTTCCCCATCTACTGAGGACATACTCGCTCCTCGTTCATTGCGAATAACTACGATGATGTATGACAATGTGAAACCCCTGATCCAAATCCTTCCAAAAACATACTTTACCAAAAGTCTATTAGTGTTGGTGGTCGCAGCGGCATAACAACCCGCTTGCACCCGACCGTCGAGAGGTTGTCTGTTAGGAACGATAATTCGTCTGCGGCGGGTGAAGCGGAACGTTGAGCTGCCTTGTATTAACTGTTAGCGCTTGGGAACACTACAGAGTAACCGGCACCCCAACTCTACGTTGGAGCCGACGAACACCGTTAGCCCGACGACGCGATCTAAGCGGCGTTCGCGGCTCAACTTCGTTGTTGAGCTGCCTTGTATTAACTGTTAGCGCTTGGGAACACTACAGAGTAACCGGCACCCCAACTCTACGTTGGAGCCGACGAACACCGTTAGCCCGACGACGCGATCTAAGCGGCGTTCGCGGCTCAACTTCGTTGTTAGTCTGCCCAACCTTTCGGAAAGGTAGTTGTACTGCTCATATGCGTATAAAATAATTCATATCTTCTAGTTGAAAGCACGTTGGCGCGATTTGAGTTCATAGTGGATGGACCACCCGTATCACAACAGACTCGTAGGCGTGAACGTCTTAGAGCTTGGAAAATAGTGGTACGGCAAGAGGCAGAGAAATATTGGTCATCAGGGCAAAAAGCAGCTACTGGTCTAATCATGCTGCAAATAACCTATTTCTATGATTCTGTTGCTATAGATGTGGACAATATTGTCAAGCCAATTCAGGATGCCATAATTGGATTAGCCTACATTGACGATGATCAAGTCACTGACGTTCTTGTCAGGAAGCGAAATTTGTCAGGTAACTTTAAAGTAGAAAATATGACCTCGACCCTAGCGGAAGGATTTTCTCGTGGAAACGAATTCTTGCATATTGTCGTAATTGAGGCTCCTGACCAAGAGGTACTTATCTGATGGCAACCCCAACTGCAAACCTAGAAAGAGAGCGATTACTGCAACTAGCGGAAGAATATCGTGACAAGGGATACGAGATTTCTTTTCATCCAAACCCTGAAGACCTACCTGATTTTCTTAGGAATTATCGCCCTGACATGATTGTGCGGCGGGAGGATGAAGCTGTGATCATTGAAGTGAAGTCACGTCGCTCGCTTAATTCCTCCTCTAGGCAATATTTGCAGAATCTAGCCCAATCTGTGGAGCAGCATCCTGGTTGGCGATTTGAGTTAGTGATGACTAATCCAGAGGATGCTGTATATTCTCCAAAAGCTGAAAGCTCTCTTCAACAACCTGAAATAGAAACAAGACTGCAAGTAGCGAGGCAACTTGCAACACAACATCCAGAGTCAGCTATCCTCTATTCCTGGTCTCTTGTCGAGGCAACTTTAAGGCTTGTTGCAGAGCATGAGGGAATGAGTTTGCAAAGACTTGATCCACTCTATTTAGTAAAACAATTAGTGACTGAGGGTGTGATTTCACGTCCTGAGTACCAGTTACTTATGGATGCGCTTTCATTACGTAATGCAATTGCTCATGGCTTCAAAGCAACCCAAATTACGCAAGAATCTGTATATCAGCTAATTGATGTCGCAGAGCAACTGTTGAAAACTTTGCATATTGGTGCCGAAGCAGACTAACAACTCAAATGCAGCGGACGATTTCGAGCTACTGGTACTGAGTTAAAGGTTATCTGTCGCCGCTGATTTGATTCGTTAGCTTGCAGTTTTCCCAACGGTGGAGAGCCGTAGTCAAAGTCTAGTGCTACGTTGAGGTCGCCCGTGAGGTTATTTTGTTTTGTTTTGAGTCTTTGCCACGCCGCCAGCGCCCAGCAGTCTGTCGCCCTACTGAGAGCCAAGTGATGAGTACAGGAACGCCCAGGAAATTGACTATCAGACGTGGTTTCGGTGGTATTTGTGAGAGTCAGAGCGCCCGGGCGATCGGTGGGCAGCGAGAGATTGAAGATGGGTACGAACACACCCAGGAAGTTGACTGTGATGGGGCTGTGAGAGTTTGAATCTGGTGAGGAGTAACTGTGGGCAGCAAAGCTAACAATTCAAATGCACCGGATATTTCAAAGTTGGTTTGCAGCGCGAAGACCACTGCCACCGGTGATTTGCGTCGTTCGCCCGCTTCATGTTATCTGTGAGACGAAGCCCACAAAGGTTATCTATCTGAGTCCAACTCTTTCAAGCCTTGCCATGAGACAATCCTTAAAAGCTATTGTGACAAGAATTTGAGGTATTGCATGGATCTAGATTTATTAACCGAGATCTACAGCTCGTTTGAACCTTTTCAACCACCTTCCAAAGAGGCATACGTTGATTGTCAGCAGGTACGTGGTGGCTGGGAAGTAGTAAGGGAACTGGGACGAAAGATTACGCGCTCCAAACAGCCTACCTGTCAACTCTATACAGGACATAGAGGTGTAGGTAAAACCACTGAACTACTTCGATTGCGCGAATACCTGGAATCTCAAAAATATTTCGTAGTTTATTTTGCAGCCGACAATGAGGATATTGAACCCCAAGATGCTGAGTATGCTGACATCTTATTTGCCTGTACACGTCACTTGGTCGAAGCTGTCAAACTAAAGAACCACAATCCCCTACTAACTTGGATGAAAGAACGTTGGGAATCATTACAGGATTTGGCACTTACAGAGGTTTCTTTTGAAGGATTAAGTCTAGAAGGTCAAATTTCTCAATTTGCAAAAATAACTGCAAATCTCCGGGCAACTCCCGATAAAAGACGAGAAATGCGACAGAAAATTAATGCTAACACTCCATCCTTGGTAGATGCTCTTAATGACTTTATTAAAGAGGCGCAAAAATCTCTCGCAGCAGATTGTCGTGGATTAGTCATGATTGCTGATAATCTTGACCGTATCGTGGAAACCAAGCAAGAAGGGGAACCTAGCAATTATGATGAGATTTACTTGAATCGCAGTGAAATCCTGCGTGGTTTAGAGTGCCACGTTATTTATACAGTGCCTATTGCAATGGTGTACTCCGAAAGGGCAACACGGCTGGAAGATAACTATGATAAACCAGATGTATTGCCAATGATTATGGTACGCAATTCAGATGGCAGCATAAATACAGATGGGTTAGCGAAACTTCGAGAACTGGTTTGTCGCCGTATTGAGTTGGTGGATTCTCGGCTTGTTCAGACTCTTGACGGTAAAGTTGAGGGTTTAGATATCCCCCCTGTGTTTGATCATGCTGATACTCTGAGCCAATTGTGTCTAATGAGCGGCGGACACGTTCGCAATCTTATGCAACTGATCCAGAAATCGATTGAATGGACAGATGAACTGCCAATTAAGGGACAGGCAGCTAGGCGAGCAATTGAGGAAGCGAGAGAAACTTATCGTCGGAGTATCCAAGATCACCAGTGGGAGATTTTGGCAAGGGTTTGTCAATCAAAGCAATCAGACAATAATGAAGAGCATCTGCGCCTTCTCTTAAATCGCTGCCTACTGGAGTATCGGTATTATGATGATAGTGAAGCCCTTCAAATCTGGTGTAACGTTCATCCTCTAATAGAAGGAATTCAGAAGTTCCAGGAAACATTGGAAAAGGTAAAGAGCTTATGAGCCTTGCTCAATCTGCTACAACCTTCAGTCCCTCTCCAGAGGAGATCTATCAAACTCTCCTTAGAGCTTTGCGGCGTAAAAAAGGCTTTGGCATTGTATTTGTGCAATGCTCTCCTGCTAAAGCGACTCGGTTGATAGAGAGTGTCAAAAGAGATTTACCTCAAAAGGCTATCTCTACTTTAACTCTAACTGAACCAATCGAAAATCTTTACAACATTATTGATCAGCGTTCTGACAAGAACGACCTGAACATACTATTTATCCAGGGAATTGAAAAGTCGTTAGAAAGTTACATTAAACCTGGCTATGGTGGTGATGGAAACTACTACAATCTTGATACAGTTCCACGTATCCTTAGTCATCTTAACCAACAGAGAGAGAACTTTCGTGATCACTTCGGAAATATCTGCTTTGTTTTTATTCTTCCTTTGTTTGCTGTCAAATATTTTATTCGTCGCGCGCCTGACTTCTTCGATTGGAGTTCAGGAGTGTTTGAAATACCAACTGATCCCGAACTGATAGAGCAAGAATTGGCTCAAATAATACAGGAAATAAATACTCAGCAACATACCGACCTAAATCCAGAAGAGTGTAAGCATAAAATCTTAGAAATTCAATCATGGTTAGAAGAACCTTTTCAAGATACTGAGCAAAGAGTCGAGCTATTATTGCGACAGGGAAATCTTTTCACTGCTTTAAATGATTTTGAGTCTGCACTCTCTAGCTATAAACAAGCTCTTCTGATTGAACCAAGTAATACTTCAGCTTTGCTTAGTCAAGGCTTGACTTTTATGCACTTGGATCGTTATGAAGAGGCTATTGAAAGTTGTGAAGAAATTTTGAAAGCCCGACCTGATGCTTACGAAGCATGGGCTGAACGAGGTGATGCATTAATTGCTCTTGGACGTTATGAAGAGGCTATTACAAGCTATGATCAAGCTTTGGAAATCTGTCCCAGAATTGCTTGGATTTGGGCAAATCGAGGGCATGCGTTAAGAAGTTTGGAGCGCAATCAAGAAGCAATTGAAAGCTACGACAGAGCATTAGAGATAGAACCTAATAATCATAACTTTTGGAACCGAAAGGGTATTTTACTATACAGTATAGGTTCTTATAAAGAAGCAGTTGAAAGTTATGATCGCGCACTAGAAATTCAGCCTGATTTTTACTATGCTTGGGTAAATCGTGGTGATGCATTAGAAAGTTTAGGAAAATGTGAAGAAGCAATTTCTAGCTACGATAAAACTTTAGAAATAAAACCTGACTATTACCGCGCATGGTTCAATCGGGCTAGCACTTTATGTAGGATGGGTCGTAGCGAGGATGGAATTGCTAGTTATGACAAAGTGCTAGAAATAAAACCTGATCATAGTGTAGCCCATCACAATCGCGCTTTGGCACTCTCTGGCATCGGTCGATACGAGGAAGCAGTTACGGGGTTTAGACAAGCAATTGAACTTAAACCAGGTAGCTCTAGTGCTATATCCTGGATGTGTCTTGGTGGTGCGTTGAGAAGTTTGAGACGTTACGAAGAATCGCTTGCTTGTTTTGACAAGGCAATAGAACTTGGATCAGGAGGAAGACATTTTGAGTGGGGTGGTCGAGTCATCCCACTACTACGATTGGGACGTTTTAGGGAAGCTCTTGTAAGTGTTTATAAGTGCTTCCTAGTCTTCAAAACAGACCGGGGTTTCAGGGAGTGGCTTGAACGACGAATCGCAATCTATCTCAAAAAGTTTAGGCTACAAAAACTAATTCCAGTTTGGGTGAACTTTTTACAGTTAATTGGTTGGCGAGTAAGAGATTGGTGAGATCGCCCTGTGCGCCAGCGGTCGAACACTGCGTTGGTGCGGACGGTACAGAGGTTATCGGTAGGTATTCGAGGCTACCTGCCGCCGCACAACTTCACCGTTGAGCTGCCTTGTATTAACTGTTAGCGCTTGGGAACACTACAGAGTAACCGGCACCCCAACTCTACGTTGGAGCCGACGAACACCGTTAGCCCGACGACGCGATCTAAGCGGCGTTCGCGGCTCAACTTCGTTGTTAGCTGGCTCCAGTTCTGGGTTAGGACGATACTGAGAAACCGTCTATACGACTGACTCTATTGCTAAGCAATGCAGAGTCAGAGCATCTGAGGAAAGTTGTCAGTCAGCAGTAAAGAGCCAGGGATAAATAGGATAAATCGGCTGATCATTAGCTTCGATTTCTCTTTCTTTTGCTAGGCTTAGGGGGAGCTTTACGAGGTCTCTGGATGGCAAGAACCTGGGGTGGTAGGTTTTTGCTTGTCTTCTGAGATTCTTTAACTTCATTGACTTGCTTGATGGCATTGAGTCTTATGCCATTGGTAGAGCGATCAATGGTGTAAAGGTCGCCATAAACTTTATGGAGTTCAGTGAGAGTGATGCCCATGCGATTGGCAACCGAAAACTCATCTGGAATAAATCGGATTTGTCTGATAGCTCCCGCCAGGATGACCATGCGCTGATCATTAGTTACATTGTGGGATGTTTGACCCCTTAGGATTTGATAGGCTGACGAGCAGCCAGAGTTCTCATACTGCTCGATACGTCGAATGATTTCGGTCGAGAATGTACTGCTAGCCAACCCTTTTCGGAGCGCCTTTTGCCCTTCCCAGTAATCTGTCCAGCAAGAATGGATTCGCCAGGGGTAACCAAGAGAATCGAAGAGAACTGAATCACCATAGCCGTTGGTGTGGTAGTAAACCTCCGCTCCGCACCACCAGCAAGTCGTCGTATAGGTTTCAGCCTCTCTAATTGATGTGGGCTGCTTACCAATGGCAGCTTTAGAGGGCGATGGCGGCGATAGGACGGCATGAGAAAAGGATGTTCGCCCAAAAAGTCCGCCACCACCACCGTGATAAGCTCCACCCCATCCACAGTCACATCCTGGAGAATGGTTCCAAGCATTACACATAAGAAACTCCTTTTGCTGATGCCTCAGTAGTAGCTATATAGGTCGTGCCGCCTTATACATGATTTAGTTTTAACCTCTCTGATCAAATACTTGATGTCCCGCCTGCCGTATTTCCCGCACTACTCTCGGACACAAGGCTTGAGACATCAAAGCCATAAAGTACGGGAATCCATAAATCTCGCCACAGTGGTGTAGCTGATCGCGTAGGTTGGGCTTTGTGCCTTAACCCAACACCCATAGGCTTTAGCCAGTAATCAGCAATCACTACTCACAGGTAACAGACGCAAGCTAACAACGCCCATGCACGCCGACCGCCGAGAGTTGATCGGTTATGATGCAAAGGTGATCTGCGGCGGGTGATGGGCAACGTTAGCTGGCTTGATTTTTCGGTGGAGGCAGTGTTGCTTGAAGTTTTTGGGTGCCAAGGAAAGCTTTATGTATTGAATCTTTCCTGTCGTGCTGCTTCAAATGCTTTAACTATGTTGCTTGCCCATTCCCCAGTAAGTGGATCTTTATCACCCCATCTTGGATGAGGATCGGGTGGAACATAAAAGCTAGTCCCTCCATATTCGTCTTTCCAACAAAGCCAAATCACTCTTTCATCTTTACGATCTTGAGCAAATTCTAATGGAGTCCAAGTGAATCCAGGAGAATCGTCTTGATCATTATCCTCTTCGTTATCCTTATCTTCTAGTTGACTTGAGATCTCTGGTTCAAATAGGAAAACTGTGTATTCATCAATCCACGGTTGTCCCGCTATCAATAAGACTTTATAACCTGTCAAAGTGCTTAGACTTTGGCACTTGTCCATCTGTTCTTGAGTTGGCTGTTGCGGTTTAATCTCCAAAAACGCTTTCCAGTCAGGCACCCAGAAATCTGGTAGATACCAAACCCCGTCGAGATCATACCCATCTGGCTCATAGACAAACTTGAAATTTAGTGCATCAAGAAATACTGCCCATCTTGCTTCTAGACGAGAACGAAATCGAACGCCCTTATATACTGTTTCGATGGGATTGATCATGGCTGAGTTTTTGCTGGACTAGCGTTGCTACATTATAAATGACACCTTTTCAGGTTTTAGGTGATATTCGCCACCTAACATAGGCTATGAGGTGGTTCGGTCGTCTATCGGGCTAAAATGTAAAGAGGATAATTGTGCCTGCTTCAACCCATACTCAATTCTATGCAAATCACCCTTAACCTTGATGAAGCTCTTCTCGACGAAGCCTTCCAACTCACCAACCTCGCAACCCAAGAAGAACTAATGAATCTTGCTCTGCAAGAATTCGTGCGATCGCGCCGTAAGAAAAATCTTCTCGACCTTGTGGGACAAATTCAATTTGCCGCAGACTTTGACTACAAAGCCCTGCGCGAAACTCGCCATGTTGCTGATTGATACATCCGTTTGGATCACTGTCTTTCGTGATCGCAGCGGTCAAGTTCGCCAGCAGCTTGAAACCCTGATTGCGAATCGGCAGGTACTACTCACTCGGTTCACCCAGCTTGAATTGTTGCAAGGTAGTTTGAACGAGCAAGAATGGACGCTTCTCTCTACTTACCTGGAAACACAAGATTATGTTGAACTCACCAGTCAGTCTTGGCAAGCGGCTGCCCGCATCTACTATGACTTGCGCCGCCAAGGGCTTACCGTTCGCAGCCCAATCGATTGCTGTATTGCTCAAGCGGCTCTGGAAAACGGCTTACTTTTGGTTCACAACGATCGTGACTTTGAAACCATTGCTCAGGTGCGATCTCTTCAAAATCTCCGGTTTCAGCCTTGAGTCCTTTAATCGTACTTGAAGGTTATCAGTGAGGAAAAGCCAGCTAACAAGTCGTTGGAGCCGACGAACACCGTTAGCCCGACGACGCGATCTAAGCGGCGTTCGCGGCTCAACTTCGTTGTTAGGTGTACGCAACTCTTCTCTTCCAAACCAAGAACTGCAAACACTTCAGGAATTGCAAACACTTCAGGAATAAGGTGAAGGATCTTGACGTATACTTTCCCAGTCCCGCAAACTAATGTACTATTTCAGTGGTATGACCTAAGAGAAGAATGCAGCCAATACTGACCATAGAAAACTTGTGCGCTGAAGCAGCTAGGTTTGCTGAAATAGAGTCTATATACGACGAACCCACCCTTTATGGTGTGACAGATGGAAAAGCTGTCGGAACTTATCTTGAACATAAATTCACAGCCTATTTAGTTCAAAATTACAGTCATCAACGAGGAAATTCTGCATCAGGCATTGATCTTCCTGCTCTTGAAGTTGACATTAAAGTAACAAGCATAAAGCAACCACAATCTTCTTGTCCCTTTAAATCAGCAACTCAAAAAGTATTTGGTTTAGGATACCATCTTCTGATTTTTGTTTATGATAAGTATGATGACCCAGTGAATAGAACTGGAAGATTAAATATGCAGCATACCATTTTTGTAGATAAGAGCAGAACAGGGGATTTTCAGACGACTAGAGGCATTATTGATATTTTGAATCGAGATGGAAATAAGGATGATATTATCGCTTTTGTAATTGATAGAAATTTACCAGTCGATGAAATAGGTGCAAATCAGTTGGCTGATAGGATTCTGGAATCGCCTCCAAATCAAGGATATTTAACAATCTCAAATGCTCTTCAGTGGAGATTGCAATACAGTAGAGTCATTCAGCAAGCCGGTAGTACCGCCGGAATAGTTAGAGTTCGATAGGTAAAGATGGTGAAATCAATAGAGAAATGGCAATTTGGTGATTTTCAAACCCCCGATAATCTTGCAAGAGAAGTAGTTCAGACTCTTAGAGTAAATCATCAAATATCGCCGAAATTTATCATAGAGCCAAGTTGTGGAAAAGGAGCCTTTCTTCGAGCTGCACTTAGTATATTTGAAAAGTCAAAAATTATAGGCTTAGATATAAATGAGGAGTACGTTAAAGAAGCAAAGATTTCCGTATCAGAGTATTCAAACCATGAAAACTTAACTGTATATGAGTCCGACTTTTTTGGCAAGAGTTGGAAAGACTTCATTTCAAATCTTTCGGGATATATTTTAGTAATCGGTAATCCTCCTTGGGTTACAAGTAGTGAACTGAGCATTCTTAACAGTCAAAATATTCCCTCAAAATCAAACTTTCAGAATCGTCGGGGTATTGAGGCTATTACTGGCTCAGGAAATTTTGACATTTCCGAATGGATGCTGCTGCAATACGTCGAGTGGCTATCGAAAAAAGAAGGTACTATAGCTGTTTTATGTAAGTACTCTGTTGCTCGCAAGGTAGTGCGTCAGGTAAAGCAGAAGTCAGGGAGTAGATTTTCTGCTCATATTTATTTGATTGATGCAAAAGTGCATTTTGGAGCATCAGTAGAGGCTTGTCTTTTTATTTTATCTACTGACGTTGATGATGAGCTTGATTGCAAAGTTTATGAGAATTTACAGTCTAAAAACGCATCATATCTAATTGGTGAACGAGATGGATTAATTCTTCGAGACACAGTTAAATATGAGAATTGGAAACACTTAGCAGGTCAAGACTTAAGATATATTTGGCGTTCTGGAATTAAGCATGATTGTTCTAAAGTAATGGAGTTAGAGCAAGTTCATGATGCCTTGTACCTAAATGGTATGGGTAAGAAATACTCTTTAGAGGAGAGCTATTTGTATCCTCTTCTAAAAAGTTCAGATATTGGTAATGGCAGAACCAGCGATTATCGAAAACTTATTTTAATTACGCAAAAATTAGTTGGTGATGATACAAGTATTATTCAAGATAAAGCTCCTAAAACCTGGCAATATCTACTTGAACATGATGGATATCTAAAAAACAGGAAAAGTTCGATTTATAAAAATAAACCACCATATGCTATCTTTGGTGTTGGCTTCTATTCCTTCAAGAATTGGAAAATAGCAATTTCTGGACTTTATAAGCAGTTAAGGTTTTGTCTTATTGAACCTTTAGGTGGAAAACCAGTAATGTTTGATGATACTGTAAATTTTTTATCGTTTGAGACAGAGGAAGAGGCTAAATTCATTTTTAAACTTGTTACCTCAAGTCCTTCACTAGAGTTTTTTGACTCTATGATCTTTTGGGATGAAAAAAGACCAATTACAATAGAGATCTTAAGGCGGCTATCCCTTAAAGCTGTTGCAAAAGAGCTAGGAGTTGTAGAAAATTATTTGCGATGGGCTGAAGCTTTTCAGGTAGCTTCTAATGGTCAGCTAGAGTTGGGATTGGCGGAGCAACCTTCCCTTTACACAGTTCAGATGTACACCTAACAAGTCGCTGCACCGGAACGCCGAAAGCTGGTTGGTGAGTTGCCAAGGTTATCTGCGTCCGGTGAGCTTAGTCGTTGGGCTGCATTTAACCCTCGCTTGAGAAGTGTGTTTCTAAATTTGGATCGCGGCGAGTTCTCAGAAATCTGTCGGATCACGAGTGAGCTGATTACGAGCCTTGAAAACCTATTGCTGTGCTGTCAAATTACTATGGATTGGGCTTTAAATCATGAAATTCTTATCTGTTAACTCATTTGCGTTTGGATTAGCGATATCGATAGCACTGGGGCTACCAATACCGAAAGCTCAAGCGCAGCCTTCAAGATCTATCAAGCAAATACAAAACTCGATTGCTGGAATCTGGAGATCTTCAGAAGGTACTATCACCTTTCAGCAATCAGGCTCCAATGTATCGGCTACTTACACTCAAGATAATGGGGTTCTTGAGGGAAGCATATCTGGCAACGTTTTGACGGGTTATTGGATTGAGGACGGCTCAAATCGTCGCTGTAATACCCCTCGCAGTGGTCGCTATTACTGGGGTAGAATTCGCTTCGTATTTGATGGCTCCTCCTTCAGAGGTTTGTGGGGCTATTGCAATGATGAGCCAGCAAGGACCTGGACAGGGGATCGGAGAAGTTCCTAAGCAGAAACGAAGGCGTGAATTCGGAGTCTCTTTAAACGTATGAGAGCGATCTGTGGAATGTTAAACATAGAGAGGTGATCGTAAGTAGCAAGCCCAACAATCCGGCTGGAGCGGACTGCCGAGAGATCTTGGTAATGTTGCAAAGGTTGTTTGCAGTCGCTCAGCCGGAACGTTAGCCTCACTCTGGGAGGTTTTCTCAGAATAAAACTTTTACAACAGGCTTATATCCAGAGAGATTATCTGATCGGGTGCCAGAATACCTCCGACTGTGATCACTTCCAGTCTTCCAGTTGCCTGAGGATACTGTGTCTTGACTTTGGCGATCGCCTCCTCAATCCCTGCTGCCTGAGCAATGTAGATCTGCGTCTCGCTTCTCAGTACCCAAATCGGACTAGACCAGGTATGCCGGGGTCGAAGAACGGCTTTGTGGATGCTCTGATGGCTAAACTGAAGCAGTTGTTCTAAGGCAGCTTCGGAACAAAACTCGGCAAGCTGTGACTGAAATAGTTCTTTGAGTGCTTCTGTTGGAACATGTGCTGTGACGTTTGTTGAAGCTGGCGGAGGCTCAGAACCCAAGGACTGACTCGCAGCCGGAATGACCAAAGACTCAATCTGGCGTTGAATCTGAGTGGCGATGGCATCAAAATCTGGCTCCATCAAAATGTGTCCTAAATGCTCTTGCAAAAAACTCTTCAGTTTTTCGTCTTCAAGCGCAATTTCATGGGTGCTGAAATAGCCTGAAATTCTGTTTCCCAAATCTCGTCCACAACCCACTTCGCCATTGGCAGCGTCCTCTGCTTCAATCAACTCCATGAGGCGTTGATGGCGAGTCCCTTCATTGGGTGAGGCTTTCGGCTTAGCAGGAAGCGATTGAGTCATGGGTCATCCATCCGTAGAGTCTCGAAGTAAACGAGGTGATTGGGTTCTTCAGGGTCAGGACCGCAATTGAGCAGTCCCACTCTCAGCTTTCTATAGAATCCTAGCGCACCTGGAAGGGCATGTAACCCGATTCTGCCTTGATAACCCAGTTCGTGGCTGCGGGCGATCGCAAAGTCTACCAGATTGCCCCCAACGCCTTTATAAGTCGGAGGGTCCGTGAGATTCCAGGGGGCAGTTGCCAAAGCACTAATGTAAACTAACCGTCGTCGCAACTGAGATTCAATTAGACAGCGTTTTTTCAAGACATCGAGCATCATCAGCCCCTGAGTGATCCCTTCGCATTCGATCGCGTACAGCTCATCCCCTGGGAGCAACTTCGACCGACGGCTCTTGCCCACCCAGTTCCAATACTCATCGTCTTGACCGCTTCCTGCCAAGATCGGCTCCCAAAGCGCCTTGGCATCCTCAAGGTGCTTGTCAGTCACCTCCGTCAGGATGGCTCAACGATCTGTTGATCCTGAACTTGTAGTAGCTGAATGATGCGGCTCAACGGAATAAGAAGATTTAACAACGGCTCTCATCATAAGGCTTTTGGGATACACGCTCTCTCTGGCTCCGTACCAGAATTGTTACCTCATTAATGAACTTGATCAGTGTCGTCACTCATCCGCTAATCGCACCAAATCGTCTACTCATCCACATTTGACGCAGCACTTTATGCACCTCACTAGAATGATACCCAAGCAAGCGTGAAAACACCATAAGAATCTGAAAGAAATTAAGTGTTGGAACTCACTACAGTGTCAGACAAATAGGTGTGGTTTGCAACTTCAGGAAGGAGCCGCTATCGCTTTCTTATCCTTTCCTCTCCAACTTTCATCAAAAGATTCTGGAGTACATTCATCATGTCCTTTCGATCAATTCTTGCTGCGATCGCCGCAGCACTGATTATTGTAACCTCATCTCTTTCTACGGGGAGTACCACAGGTGAAACTGCAAAAATTCAAGTCCCCGGTGTTTACTCGTTTAGGTTAGGCGAATTCACAATCACAGCACTAAGCGATGGTACAGTACCGCAAGATCTCAATCAGGTGCTCACGAACGCAAACTCGGCGGAGGTCGAGCAGCTTCTCGATCGCAACTTCCTAACAAACCCGGTTGAAGCCTCGATCAATGCGTTTCTAATCGATACCGGAGATCGGCAGGCATTAGTAGATACTGGGGTAGGACAACTGTTTGGTGGGCAAGGTGGCAAGCTGCAACGGTCGTTAGAGGCAGCGGGCTATAGCCCCGATGAGATCGATATGATTCTTCTGACCCACATCCATAGCGATCACAGTGGCGGTTTGGTCGAAAATGGGCAACTCGTGTTTCCATCTGCCACCGTTTATGTGGGTAAACCTGATGTGGATTTATGGTTCGATCCTGCCAATGCAGAACGGTTGAATCTCGATCGCCGATATTTTGATGAAGCAATTCAAACAGTGAAACCCTACCTTGATGCAGGCAAACTCGAAACCTTTTCTGGCGAGACAGCTATCTTACCCGGAATTACTGCGCTGCCTACGCCCGGACATACACCCGGACACAGCTTCTATGTGGTTGAGAGTGGGGGTGAGAGCATTGAGTTTTGTGGCGATATTGTTCACTTTGCATCGCTACAATTTGCCAATCCTGAAATCGCCGTTATCTACGATGTGAATGCCAATGCCGCAGTAGAGCAACGGATACAACAGTTTGCCCGTTTAGAAGCATCCCGTCGCCTGATTGCTACGGCACATTTGCCCTTTCCAGGAGTAGGATACATCCGGGCAGAAGATCAGAGATATGCTTGGGTTCCTGTGGATTATCGTTGGCGCGATTAGTAATCGATCGTCAAGAGCAGGCGGACGATGGAAATACTTGCTTTGGAAATGCAGAAGAAATTAGGGAAGAGATAATGAACGAAAACAAAGCGATTTACGATTGTGTGATTGTTGGCGGCGGTTCTGCCGGCCTCAGCGCAGCACTCCTTTTGGGCAGAAGTCGCCGTCGAGTGTTGGTCTGCGACAAAGGCAATCCGCGTAACGCATCTGCACACGAGTCGCACAATTTTTTCACTCGTGATGGCATCAGCCCGCATGAACTTTTGAGTATCGGACGTGACCAACTCAAACCCTACGAAAGTGTCGGATTTCAAGCGATCGCCGTCAAAGAAATCAACCCATCCGGCAACCAATTTGAAGTCGTGTTTGAGGATGGCACAATGAAGCGATCGCGCAAAATTTTGCTGGCGTTCGGGGTGATTGATGAGTTCCCCGACATCGAAAACTTTGGAGATTTTTGGGGCAAAAGTGTGTTTCATTGTCCGTATTGCCACGCCTGGGAAGTGCGCGATGAACCACTTGCCGTTGTGGGAAATGGCGAAACGGGCATCGAAATGGCGGCACTGCTGAGAAACTGGAGTGCCGATTTAGTCCTCTGCACCAATGGCAAAGCTGAACTGACCGCTGAACAAAAGACACTGCTGGAGAACCGGCAGATCCTTGTCCGTGAAGAGAAAATTATCCGGCTCGAAGGCGATAACGGACGATTAGAAACCATCGTTTTTGAAGCGGGTGAGAAAATTACGCGTCATGGAATCCTGATCCGACCGATGCAAACGCTGCGTTCCAACCTGGCTGAAAAATTAGGCTGTGAGTTGAATGAATTCAATTTAATCAAGACAACCAATGTTTTTAACGAAACCAGTGTTAAAGGCGTTTATGCGGCAGGTGACATCACTTCACCCATGCAAGCGATCGCGGTTGCTGTTTTTCAGGGTAGCGTTGCCGCCAATGGCTTAAATCACGCCCTGATTATGGAAGATTTCGTTTAAATCAACGTAGTTTCACCTTACCGCGGTTTTTTGGACTCCTTACGAACCAGTAGACATAGCAGCACAAGTGCTTCGGTAAATCTGCTAAAGAGATGATTTCCTGGCATCTGGCAAACGATAGACTTTGGTAGGGGCGACAGTGCTGTAGTGGGAGAGCGTTCAATGATTACCCTGCCTGGGGTCGCGATTCACAGCAAAATCTATGAGAGCACGGCTTCTCTGGTGTATCGAGGCACACGAGAGCAGGATCGTTGTGCAGTGATTGCCAAAGTCCTGAAGCAGGATTATCCCTCTCCTCAAGAATTAACGCGCTATCGGCAGGAATATGAAATTACTCGTTCCCTCAACATTGAAGGCGTAGTCAAGGCATACAGCCAGCAGGACTATCAGCGCACATTGGTTATTCTCTTGGAAGACTTTGGTGGAGAGTCTTTAGAGTACTGGATACGTCAGCAGCCTGATTTCTGTCCCATGCCGTTGTCGGTTTTTCTAGATATTGCAATCGCCATTACCGACACTCTCGGCAAAATCCATGCCACAAATGTCATCCATAAAGATATCAATCCTGGCAACATTGTCTTTAATCCGAGGACTGGCGTTGTCAAAATCATTGATTTTGGCATTGCCACTCGCTTCAGCCGCACAAATCCTACGTTCAAAAGTCTGCATCTGCTAGAAGGAACACCCACCTATTTGTCGCCAGAGCAAACCGGGCGGATGAACCGGATGTTGGACTATCGCACTGATTTCTATTCATTGGGGGCAACTTTCTACGAACTGTTGATCGGACAGTTGCCGTTTCCGACTCAAGATATCCTGGAGCTAGTCCACTGCCACATTGCTCGATCGCCGACCCCTCCGCATGAATTGAACGCCACAATTCCCAAACCCATTTCAGACCTGATTTTGAAACTGATGGCGAAAAATGCGGAAGATCGCTATCAGAGTGCTTGGGGGATCAAAGCCGATCTCGAACGCTACGCTCAACAGCTTGCAGCAGGTGGGCAAATTGATCTGCTGCCATCGAGTCTGCAAGATGTGTCTGAACAGTTTTGCATTCCTCAAAAACTGTATGGACGAGCCGCAGAGATTGAAGCATTATTGGCGGCGTTTGACCGAGTGGCAGGAAGTGAGGGAGTCCGTGAAATGCTGCTGGTGTCGGGTTATGCTGGCATTGGCAAAACCGCATTGGTGCAGGAACTCTACAAACCGATCACCGCAAAGCACGGCTATTTTATCTCCAGCAAATTTGACCAATTTGGGCGCAATGTTCCCTACAGTGCGATCGTCGATGCTCTACAAAAGCTGGTGCAGCAGCTTCTGGGAGAACTGGACGAGCAGGTGGAGGAGTGGCGATCGCGCCTGCTCACCGCTTTAGGCAGCAACGGACAAATCATCATTGATATCATCCCAGAAGTGGAGTTGATTATTGGCAAGCAGTCGTCTGTCCCTGAAGTTGGAGCAACCGAAGCACAAAATCGCTTCAATCTGACATTTCAAAGGTTTGTGCGGGCGTTTTGTGCAAAAGAACATCCTTTGGTCATCTTCTTAGACGATCTACAGTGGATTGATTCTGCGACGTTGAAATTAATCGAACTGATCTTGCTCGACGAGCAAACTCAATCTCTGTTTTTGATTGGAGCTTACCGAGACAATGAAGTGACTCCAACGCATCCGTTGGTTTTGACGCTAGAGAGCCTGCGAAACCAGGGAGCAGTGCTTCAGGAAATCATTTTGACTCCCTTAACTCTAGAACCGTTAAGCCAACTGATCGCTCAGACGTTACGCCATAATCCTGACACTGTTTGTTCTCTAGCTCAGGCTGTGTCACACAAGACCGAGGGCAATCCCTTCTTTGTCGGCGAATTTTTGAAGCTGTTGTATGACGAAAATCTGTTGACCTTTGATGCCCAACAGTTGAACTGGCAATGGAACTTGGTTGAGATTGAAGCTCAAGCTATCACGGATAATGTAGTGGAGCTGCTGTTGCGGCAGTTGCAGAAATTGCCGGAAGCAACACAGCGAATTCTCTCCATCGCTGCTTGTGTTGGGGCTGATTTTGATTTGACGACGTTGGCGATCGTCTGCGAAAAATCACCGAAAGCAATTGCCCAGTCCTTGCTAGCAGCAATCCAAGCTGGATTGATTCAACCCTCATCTGACCTAGACGAAAATCTGTTGGTGCAGGAGTATAGGTTTTCGCACGATCGCGTCCAGCAAGCCGCTTATGCTTTGATTGACGAACCGCAGAAACAAGTGGTTCATCTCCAAATCGGTCGTAATTTACTGGGAAAAACTTCACTAGAGCAACAATTTGATCGGCTCTTTGCAATTGTGGATCATCTCAATCAGGGAATTGAGCTTGTCACTGCTCGAGTAGAACAAATTGAAATTGCCAAACTGAATTTAATGGCAGGTCAGAAGGCAAAGGCAGCCACGGCTTATGAAGCAGCCCTTCAGTATTTCAGGTTAGGGCTTAAACTTCTCAACGTAGAGAGTTGGCGGAGTGAGTATGACCTCACCTTAACGCTGTACTCGGAAGCAACAAAGGCAGCATACCTCAGCGGTCACTTCAACGAGATGGAACAATTTGTTGAAGTGGTGCTCAACCACGCCAAAACAATGGTTGACAAAGTGCAAATTTACGATAGCAGAATTCAAGGGTATTTATCACAGGGCAATTTGAAAAAAGCGCTTAAAGTTGGCTTAGAAGTGTTGAATCTTTTGGGAATAATCTTGGTAGAAACTCCAAGCCAGCTAGATGTTCAAAGAGAATTGGAGTCAACGGCTGCACTATTCGCCGGACGAGAAATCGAAGACTTAATTAATCTACCCAAGATGACTGCACCAGAACCGCTGTCAGCAATTTATATCCTGGCAAATATCGCGGGTACTGCATGTATGGTATCACCAGCACTGATGATACTGATTGTGTGCAAAATGGCAGGTTTATCAATTAGATACGGCAATGCTACCCGGTCACCACACAGTTATGCTGCATACGGATTTGTTCTGTGCGGAGCTGTTCAAGACATTGAACTTGGTTATAAGTTTGGCAAATTGGCTCTCAGCTTGGCGGAGCAAATGAATACCAAAAAAGCGAATGCTGAAGCATTAACAGTATTTAGTGGCATGATCATGCCCTGGAAGGTTCATTGTAGGAAAACAATACCATTTCTGGTTGATGCTTATCAAAACGGAATGGAAACTGGAAACTTTGAATTTGCTGGCTATGCTGCATATGCAGCATGTTATCACTCGTTTTTTATCGGTGAGGAACTCAGCCAACTAGAACAAAAAACAGCAGCTTATAGTAAAGCAATCCAACAAATCAGACGAGAAAACTACTCTAATTGGACTTCGATATTGTGGCAGACAATCCTTAATCTGTTAGGTAGGTCTGAGAATCCCAGCCGTTTAACAGGTAGTGTATATGATGAAGATCAAGCCTTACCACAGGCTATTGCAGTTCAAGACGGAACTGGAATTCACTACTTCTATGTAAATAAACTTACACTGTATTATTTATTTGGAGAGTATCATCAAGCTGCACAAATTGCTGTGTTAGCCAGGCAGTATTTAGAAAAAGAAACAGCAACCGTAGCTGTACCTTTATTCCACTTCTATCATTCTCTGGTGCTTTTGAGCCTATGGGTTGAGGCTTCAAGTTCTGAAAAATCAACTTGGCTTAGTTGTGTTATCACTAACCAAGAAAAGATGCAGAAATGGGCAGAACACGCCCCAATGAATTATCTCCACAAGTTTCATCTAGTTGAAGCAGAGAAAGCGCGAGTCTTAGGGCAATTTCTTGAGGCTGAGGAGTTGTATGAACGTGCGATCGCAGGTGCTGCTGAACATGAGTATATCCAGGAAGAAGCACTCGCTTATGAATTAGCAGCTAAACATTATTTGGCGAGAGGTCGAGAAAAAATTGCCCAAACCTACATGAAAGAAGCGCACTATTGCTACGATCGCTGGGGCGCGATCGCTAAAGTTAAAGACTTAGAAAAACGCTATCCACAACTCCTCAACACCAATCTGGTTCGACAATCAAATTCCATCGTGACGGATGAAACGATCCGTCATCCGGCTGCGGCGATCGATTTAGCAGCGGTGATGAAAGCGGCTCAAGCCCTCTCAGAAATTATCCATCTCGATCAACTGATTGCCACATTGATGCAGGTCGCGATTGAAAATGCCGGAGCTGAAACAGGTACTCTGATTCTTCTGGAAGACGATCGGCTGACGGTGGTAGCTCAGTGCAGCGGGAGTAGGCTGTGCGACCTAGAAAAGATTGCTGTTGAAAATTGTGCCACAATTCCTATCTCTATCATCCACTCGGTAGAGCGCACTCAAGAAACGCTAGTGTTGGATGATGCCATCAGAGAATCGTCTCTTTTGACTGATCCGTCTATTCAATGCCAGCAGACGCGATCGCTCCTCTGTATGCCAATTCTCAAGCAAAGTCAGTTGATCGGCATCCTCTATCTGGAGAACAATCTCAGTACTGGAGTGTTTACTAGCGATCGCCTGCAAGTTCTCAACCTGTTGATGGCTCAGGCAGCAATTTCACTAGAAAATGCTCGGCTGTATGAAAGGTTAGAAGACTATGCCGAAACACTAGAACGGAAAGTAGAAGAGCGGACTCAAGCCCTGCAACAGGAGATCACTGAGCGTCAACAAACTGAAGCCGCATTGCGGAAAAGTGAAGCAAATTATCGCAATCTAGTTCAAACTGCAAACTCGATCATCCTTCGCTCTGATATGCAAGGGCGAATTCGATACATGAACGATTGTGGGCTGGAATTCTTTGGCTATGAAAAACACCAGATTTTAGGGCGGACTTTACTCGAAACGATCGTTCCAGAGACTGAAACCTCTGGGCGAAATCTCAAACAATTTGTTCATGATGTGATTCACAACTTTAAATCTGACTCGCCTGAATCTTACTTTCAGGCTGAGAATGAAAACCTGTGTCGAGACGGTAGCCGGGTTTGGGTTGCCTGGTCAAATCAAGCCATCCTGGATGAACAGGGACAGGTCGTGGAAATTTTATCGGTTGGCAATGATATTACCCGGCTCAAACAGGCAGAAGCAGCCCTACAGCGTAGTGAAGCCAAGTTCCGCAATATTTTTGAAAACTCACAGGTTGGCATCTTCCGAATCCGCCTCTCGGATGGATTAGTTCTCGATGCCAATCAGCGGCTTGCGAATCTATTTGGCTATCACTCGTCAGAAGAAGTGATTGGGATTGAACACAGTACAAATGTTTATGTAAACCCCGACGATCGCAACTACGTGATTGAATTTCTCAGGCAGCACGGTGAACTGGATAACTTTGAAGTTCAACTCCGAAAACGAGATGGAACCGTGTTTTGGGCACTTTACTCCTCCCGTCTGAATGCAACAGAGGGATATACCGAAGGAGTAATTGCGGATATTAGCGATCGTAAATCAGCAGAAGCAGCCCTACAGCGTAGTGAAGCCAAGTTCCGCAATATTTTTGAGAACTCACAGGTCGGCATCTTCCGAACGCGCCTCTCAGATGGATTAATTCTCGATGTCAATCAACGCTTTGCGACTCTATTTGGCTATGACTCACCAGAGGAGATGATTGAGAGCAAAAGCGGGATAGAGACAAGCTGTTATGTGCATTCTAGCGATCGCGAACATGAAGTTGAATCGTTGAGTCAGCAGGGTGAATTGAATAACTTTGAAGTTCAGTTCCGAAAACGAGATGGAACCGTGTTTTGGGCGCTTTACTCTGCTCGCGTCAATGCAATCGATGGATACCTGGAAGGGGTGATTTCAGATATTAGCGACCGTAAACGGGCAGAAGCCGCACTGCAAGCCTCTGAAGCAGAACTGCGGGCACTCTTTTTAGCCATTCCTGATCCGCTGTGTGTTGTGACTGCTGAAGGGCGAGTGATCAGCTCAGTCGAAGGAAGTCCGAGTCAGTTGTATAGCCCAGTTGAGGAGAAGATTGGTAAAACACTGCATCAAATCTTTGAAAAAGAACAAGCCGATCAATCTATGGGTTATGTTCAGCAGGCGCTGAGAACCCAACAAGTGCTCACCGTTGAATACAGTCTGCCGATCGCTGGACGAGAAACCTGGTTTTCGGCACGCATTGCCCCTATTCGGCACGAGCAAGTGATTTGGCTATCGCGAGATATTACGCTGCAAAAGCAAGCAGAAGCCGCCTCGATTTTGGAAGAACGCAACCGCATGGCGCGGGAAATTCACGACACGCTCGCCCAAGCCTTTACAGGTGTTCTGGTTCACATGGGAGCCATTTCTCGATTAGCAAAAACTAACCCAGAAGCGATACAAACGCATATCCAGACCGTGCGCGATCTGGCTCGCAGTGGGCTGACAGAGGCTCGACGATCGGTTGCGGCACTACGCCCCCAATCACTAGAGGATGGCAACCTGTGGACAGCACTGGAGCAATTTGTCTCTAGTTTGCAATCCTCAACCGAAACTCGCTTGATTTGTGAGATTGTTGGCACACCTTATACATTACCCCCTGACACTGAAAATAACCTGTTGAGAATTGGACAGGAAGCATTTACAAACGCAGTTAAGTATGCCCAAGCGAATGAGATTCGGATTGAATTGGTTTATGAACTGACACAATGCTGCTTGCGAATTAGAGACGATGGACGAGGCTTTGAAGTCAACAACACAACTTTAAGTCAAGGGTTTGGTTTACTAGGGATGAGCGAACGAGCAGAACACATTGGCGCACAACTCTCCATTGATAGCCAACCAGGGCGGGGAACAGAAGTGAGCGTATCTGTGCATCGGGAGGCAGTATGAGTCAGTCTACGGCAATTCGCGTTTTGATTGTCGATGATCACTCCATCGTCCGACAGGGACTAGCCGCGATGATTGAAAATGAGCCAGACATGACCGTGGTGGGTCAAGCGGGGAATGGGCAGGAAGCGATCGCTCAGTATCAACAACACCAGCCCGATGTCACCCTGATGGACTTACGGATGCCGCAGATGAGCGGTGTTGATGCGACCATTGCAATCTGTGCTGAGTTTACGCATGCCCGGATTATTATGCTAACGACCTATGATGGTGACGAAGATATCTATCGTGGACTACACGCCGGAGCTAAAGGTTATCTGCTCAAGGATGCTGAACCCGATGCACTGCTCAATGCCATTCATATTGTTCACAGCGGGCAACAGTATATCCCGCCTGAGGTTGCTGCCAAACTGGTTCAGCGCATGAAAAATCCAGAGTTGAGCGATCGCGAACGAGAGGTTATTGACCTGATGGCAGATGGTTTAACCAATCATGACATTGGTGCAGCTTTGAATATTACTGAAAGCACGGTCAAATTTCACATCAACCGGATTTTGAGCAAACTGGGTGTGAGCGATCGCACTCAAGCCGTCGTCAAAGCCCTAAAGCGGGGACTCACTAAGCTGTAACTGAACTTAAGTTCGGTTGTTGATTCGCGGTAGAGATAGGTCGCAACTGCTGTTTCCTACCTGCAAACACTCGACCCTGAGTTGGCGACAACGCAGCATTGATTTCATAGGATGAAGTCATACCAATACAGGGTAAGGTCAATCATTCCAGTCAAAGAAAATCCTAGATATGAGTCATGGTCATCCCTTGATGTCATGAAAATTTTTTCGCTAAAAAGTCCGATGAATCAAGATAGTAACCTCAATCAACTCTTTGTTTCCCCTTCACAACGCGATCACTACCAGGGAATACTTACTGCTCCAGTCGTACTCGTGGAATATGGGAATTATCAATCTCCTCAGTGTGGGGAAGTACATCGGTTGATTCAGGCCGTTCAGCAACATTTCGAGTCTATATTTCCTGATGAAAACCGAGTTTGTGTCGTGTTTCGCCATTTCATTGAGTCAATCTATCCTCAAGCACAAAAGGCCGCAGAAGTAGCGGAAGCCGCAGCAGCACAAGATCAATTTTGGCAGATGCATGAGATGCTATTCACCCATCAATTTGCGCTGGATAATGGCTATCTGGTGGAGTATGCCGATCGCTTAGGACTTGATATCCCTCAGTTTTTGCAAGATCTATCTAAGAAAAAGCACATCGATCGCATTAACGAAGACGTTGAGAGTGGACACCTCAGTGGAGTCGTCACTGCACCCGCACTGTTCATCAACGGAATTCGCTATCGCGATCGTTGGAACTTTGAGCAATTGCTCACAACGGTTAACACCGTAAGTCATTAAGTTTTCTGCTCTCAATTCATATCTGATTTGTTTGCGAGTGCCAATCAGCTATCTAAGTCGATGGCTAGCTTTTGCCTGCTTTTTTGAACAAAATTGCCAATTTTTAACCATGCTAACAAGTACAAAGCCAACCGTTGAATCTAAGAACAGAGGCTTAACGCGCACCCAATTGCAGCAAGTACTCAAATATATTCATACTCACCTTGACCAAGACTTGTCACTGGCTGAACTTGCAGAAACGCTTCATCTCAGCCCGACTTACTTTGCCACTGCATTCAAACAAGCGCTCGACATTTCCCCACGCCAATACGTGATTCAGCAGCGGGTGGAACGGGCAAAAGTGATGCTGTCAAAAACGGATTTGGCGATCGCAGACATTGCCTTACAGGTCGGCTTCGCCAGCCAAAGCCATTTGAATTTACAGTTTAAACGCCTCACAGGAACGACTCCCAAGCAGGTTCGCTAATCTCACGATGAACTTGATGATAGGTGCGATCGCACCAGAACCATTCAAGCAAACTTTAAGTTTTGAGCAAAACCTCATGAATGACCATTCGAATGTAGAAACACAATTAAATATGGTGAGATCACAGATTTCTAGCAGCCTGGAAAAGGCACGAGAGCAGAGAAATACACTCAAACGTAAAAACTCTCGCTACACCACAACCAATATTATTCTCAGCGCCCTGGCTACACTCTTAGCAGGCATGGCGGGAACGATCGGGAATGCTGCAAATTGGAAAGTAACCTGTTTCTTTGCCGCAGTCTGTTCGGCAGGGGTGACAGTCACTACAAAACTACAAACGGCTGAGCGATTGACCGAAGCCAGTGAATCTATTGGACAACTCAAAGCGCTCAAGGTTGAAACAGCGACTCCTACCTATGATTTACAACAAGTGAGCGAGAAGTATCAGCAAATTCTTTCTGATGCTTCGATCGAGATTTGATTGCTCCAGAACTTTAATGACGACAGGCTTTTTTCAAGTACTAAATAATGGAGACAGCCAATGAAGGCAATTACGATCGACACGATTACCCAAGCCGTCATCAATCACGGGGATGGCGGCAAAACTCACCCGCGTCTATACGAGATTTACACCAGCTTAGTGAAGCATCTCCATGCGGTTGTCCGCGAGGTGAATTTGACTCAGCCAGAATTGCAAGAAGGGCGCGATTTTATCAATCGAGTTAGCCGTCACACGCAACTGATTCCCGATGGAGAGATTCATGCACTCACTGATTTGTTAGGCATTTCGGAGCTAGTGTTGCTGCTACAAGACATCAACAGTCATGCCACTGAGAGTAATCTAGAAGGACCGCTCTATGTCTCTGATGCACCTGAACGACAGATGGGCGATCGTATCGGCATTGATCAAGACGGTGAGACACTATTCCTCTCAGGTCGCGTACTTGATGTGAATGGGAAAGCGATCGCCAATGCGCTGATTGAAGTGTGGCAACCCAACTCAAAGGGGCTATACGACATTTTCGACCCGTCCCAACCCGTTGGAAACTTTCGGGGGCAGTTCCGCACTGACCAGGGTGGCAACTATCGCTTTGAAACGGTTGTGCCCAGCGGGTACGACGTACCAGCCGACGGTCCTTGCGGTGAGGTGTTGCGCCTTTTGGGACGACACACTTGGCGGGCGGCTCATATTCATTTCAAGCTGAGTGCAACGGGCTATATGCCGCTGACAACTCAAATTTTCATTGAGGGTGCGCCTCAGCTTGACTCAGATACGACCTTTGCTGTGCGATCGAACATTCTCAAACTGCAAAAGCACAAATCACTCCCCGAACTTGAGGCGCAGGATCAAAGCAAGCCATTCTACTCTGCTCAGTTTGATTTTGTGCTGAAGCATGAGTAGCTTGCCTGGGAAACGACATTCGTCTACTTATGGTCGTCACACTGTTTCTAACAATCACTGAAATCACATTTTAAGGAACTATTATGAACACTGCAAATACACAAGCCAGTCAGCCCACGATCGTCCTCGTTCACGGTGCGTTCGCCGACTCTTCCAGCTGGAACGGTGTATTGACTAAGCTGATCGCCGCAGGCTACTCGACGATTGCTGTGGCTAATCCTCTGCGTGGCATTAAGAGCGATGGGAACTATGTTGCCAGTGCCATTAGAGATATCAAGGGTCCGATTGTGCTGGTTGGACATTCCTATGGAGGCACGGTGATTACCAACGCGGTCAACGACAATAAGAATGTGAGGGCGCTGGTTTACGTCGCCGGTTTTGCACCTGATACGGGCGAGACCGCCGTTGAACTCTCAGGACGTTATCCGGGCAGCACACTCGGATCAACACTCGCGCCGCCCGTTGTACTGCCGGATGGTAGCAAAGATCTCTACATCCAGCAGAGTAAGTTCCACGCGCAATTTGCCACAGATATACCCGCTAATGATGCACAACTGATGGCTAGCACCCAGCGTCCGATTGCGGAAGCTGCGCTGAACGAAGCCTCCGGTGCGCCTGCATGGAAATCTATCCCGTCGTGGTTTATTTATGGCGATCGTGACTTGAATATTCCTCCAGCGGCACTGTCTTTCATGGCGAACCGCGCTAACTCAAAGGAGACCGTTGTCGTGAATGGCGCGTCCCATGTTGTGATGGTTTCCCATCCAGATGCCGTTGCCAAGCTCATCGAAAAAGCTGCAACCGCACAGTATTAGCAGTTAAAACTTTTCACACGCAAAAGGATTAGACACCATGAGAAAGCAACTGATCAATCCACCAGAACTCTATGATGGCAGACCACACGGAATGTCTAAAGCAGTGGTCGATACTGCAACGAGAACCGTTTACATTTCGGGTCAAGTTGACTGGAACATGAACTACCAAGTTTCATCGCATACCGTCGAAGGGCAACTCTCAAAGGTGCTGGCTAATTTAACCACTGTTCTAGAAGCATCGGGAAGTTCTGTAGAGAATCTGCTCAGCGTTCGCATTTATATTCGGGGTGAACTGGGGGAACACATGGAAGCGATCGCACCAATTCTGGCGCAATATCTGGAAGGGTCCCTCCCAGCACTGACTGGCATCGGTGTTGCCTCACTTGCGTCTTCAGAAACGTTAGTTGAGGTTGAGGCAACCGCAGCATTAAAGTGAATCTATCCTCAATCGAGGGACACAACGTCTATCTGACAACAGCCGTGTACTGCGCTATGAAGTTTGCAGTCTAGGCGACTCCCAAGGACTGCGACAGCAATTAACAATATACGGGTCACGGTGATCTCATTCGAACCGACTGAATCGGAACTGTCCAGTACGATCACTGATGTTGAAGCGGCGGAGTGGGTTGGGGAATTTCGCAAGGCAATTATTCCGATTCAACAAAACACTGTAAGAATCTGAAAGCAATCAAGTATTGGAACCGAGTACGCTTCAGCAAGAATCAGGTACATAAAAGATGAAATTAACCTACCGTGGCATCACTTACGATCGTTACCCGTTTGAAACTTCAGGGCACTCATTTCAGCAAGTTCGAGCGATCGCACCGACAACAATTCCAGACAGCCTAACCATTCACAAGCTGAGCTATCGAGGTGTGACTTACTACAAGCTCAGCTATCAAGGGATAAATTTTTCCAGATTATCCACCAAATAAATATTTACAAGAGGTCTAAATGTTCATCGACTACATTACACTCATGCTCATTAACCTGGTAGCAGGACTCATCCTTTTAGCTACCTACGTGTATTTTGGTCTCGATGAGCCGAATCAGAAACGTTGGATTCCAGGCTTTGTGTAGCGGGTGCGATCGCATTAGCCACTGGCTTACACATGACGTTTACCTGGCCCGTGATTGGAAGTTTCAATATTGCCTATGGTGAAACGAGCGCCCTGTTCGGGATTTTGTTTATCGGAACATCAGTGGCTTTGGCAATGGGTTGGGAGTTACTTACCTTGAGTATTTATGGGTTCTTTGCAGGACTTGTATTGCTTCTGATTGGTGTTCGCTTCATCAACTTGGGACTAACGCCAATGTCGTTGCGGGTAGGAGTCGCCTTTATTTTAGTCGGGTTGGGAGGAGTCTTTTCTGCACCCACGCTCTATTTCAAAAAGAATCGGCTTTTGTGAACAATTGGAGCAATCGTGTTAATTGTGGCTGCTCTAATCTTTCTCTCCATTGGATTGGAGTCCTACTGGTCGCATCTTGCGACCTTCTCAAAGTGGCAACCTCTGCCCAGCAGGTAGCCGCTGTAAATCGAGGACTACGCGAAGCAAGGCATGTGGATTAATGTAGTGGAGAGTAGAAATGAATCGTCAGGAAAATCAGGCGCGCAACTACTTAATGATTCGTCTGCCTGTAAAATGGATTGCCTTTTTTATCCTAGGAATTAGTTTAATTGCAGGTGTGGCATCAATCGCAACCCGCTATGAACAGCTAAAGTACTCAGCCGCAACTTATTATCATTTCTACCTGAGTGCGGCAGGTCTTTCTGATCGCTTTTATGTTTGGTACTTTCTGTCAATGGAAAGTCTACTAGCACTGTCATTTGCGATCGTCGGCGGTCTGATTGTCTTGCGTGGACCTGCAACTTGGATGACTTTTTTTGCGGCGATCGCGCTGATGTTGTTCGGAGTCAGCGTTCCGCCCCCGCTTCATGCCTTAGTCGAACAACAGGGAGAGCTAGAGCTACCTCTACGACTGTTGCGAGCAATTGGGTTCGCTTTGTTCATCATCTTTTTCTATGTCTTTCCAGATGGTCGATTTGTGCTGCGCTGGACTCGAATTAGCGCGATCGCACTCGTAGCATGGTCATTGCTGTGGCCCTTTTTCCCATTGTTCGATCCCTATCGCTTACCAGAACCGTTTCCGTTTGTGGTCTTACTGGGTTGGCTAATGACTGCTGTGATTGCTCAACTCTATCGTCAGCTACACCTGACTGAACCAGCTCAACAGCAACAGACAAAATGGGTGGTCTTTGGCTTAACGGCTGCTGTTTTAGGTGACTTTATCACTCACATTGCTTGGTATCTCTTCCCATTGCAACCGGGTTCAGATTGGTTCGTTATGTTCTTGCACCATCCGTTCTTTATTCTGTCGCAATTGCTAGTACCGCTCTCAATCGGCGTTTCGATTCTGAAATTCGGACTGTGGGAAATTGACTTCATCATCAGTCAAACGTTGGTTTACGGGCTATTAACGACCGTCCTCGCGGCAGGTTGGGCAACTCTGGCAAAACTGCTCGAAGGATTGTTTGCTCAAATTTCAGGGTCGGATGCAGTGCCTCTCGCAACAGGATTTGCAGTTTTAGTGACGGGCTTAGCATTTGGGACAACTCGCAAATATCTAGAAACATTTGTCAACACCCGTTTCTATCCTAACAAGGTGAATCTTAGTCGAGATTTTGTGGAGATTCTACCCGAAGCACGATCGACAATTAGTGACTCTGAGTTGCTGGAAACTCTGTTGAGCCGTGTCTTGGAACTGTTCAAGATTACGCATGGTGCAATTTTTCTGTGGGATGACGATGAAGAATCACAGTTTGTCAGTATCGGTGACGTAGAACCAGAAGCGGCGCGATCGTTTGCCTACAACACTCCATTACTGGATCAGATGCGTCAGGGTGAGGTGGTGCAGCAACCAGAGGATCATGTTTTTCCACTTTTGGTGCCTCTGGTGCGGCGACAAACTAGGCAGCCTAAGTTCATCGGCGTATTGGCGTTAGGTCCAATGCAGCGAGGACGGCAATATTCTCTGAGTGATCTCTGGACGTTCAAACGATTTGCCAGTCAAGCGGGAACAGCGATTTACATTGCTCAAATCAATACAGAAAACTACCAAAAACTGGAGCAAAAGATTGTGGCACTTGAAGAACAGGTGAATCGTTTGAAGTTGCAATCTTCTGTATCTCATTCATCACAAATTCACTAACATCATAAGAATTTGAAAGCAGTTCAGCATTGGTACTAATTACACTTCAGATAGTGAGAAGCAACTTATAAGAGTGTGTATTTCTGAGTCATCAGAACAACAGAAAAATGACTGGAACACTGTTCAATGACTCAATTAACAACATGGCAAGGAGAACGATGCGTGTTCCGTTTGCCTTCGGGTCGAACTATGAGTGCTTGCTCGCCCTCAAACGAAAATACGATCCCGATGATGTCTTGCGCGGCGTGAGCATTCTCGGCATCCAAGCTGATCAGATCGAGTGGGTGCGTTTCTACATGGAACCTGTATAAATTTGGAGAAACAAGTTATGACTGAAGTAAAAATGCCACAGCTATCGGGAATTGAGGTGCTGGCATCCGGTCTGGATAGTCCTCGCAAGCTCAACTTTGGGATGGATGGAGCGCTCTATGTTGCTGAGGCTGGACGGGGCGGAACAGGAGCCAGTATTCCCTCTCCCAGCGTACCAGGCGCATCTGTGTTCTATGGTGCAACAGGGGCGATTACCCGGATTCAAAATGGGAACGTGGAACGAGTGGTTACCGGACTTCCCTCGCTGGCATTACCGAATGGATCAGATGCAGCCGGGGTGAGTGATATTGAGTTTGATGCGAATGGCAATGCTTATGCGATCGTCGGTCTTGCCAGCAATCCAGCCAATCGAGACACTGTACTGCAAGTGCCTGATTTTAGTCAGTTGATCGCGATCGATAGTTTTGAAAATGGCGGTTCCTGGACAAGACTGAGAGACTTTGGCGCGTATGAGCAAGCCAACAACCCTGATGGGCAAAACGTGGATACCAATCTCTATGATTTGTTGATTAACGATAATACTGCTTACGTGGTTGATGCAGGTGCCAACGATTTGCTCAGTCTGCAAGCCTTTAGCAGCGAAGTGAACTTGGAAGCTGTTTTTCCAGCGCGGGATGTGACAAATCCGTTCACAGGAGAAGCGATCGTACAGCAGTCTGTTCCAACTGCCGCCGCTATTGGACTCGATGGTGCTTTGTATGTGAGTGAATTGACTGGGTTTCCGTTTCAAGCTGGAACTGCACAGATCTATCGCCTCAATGCTGAAGAGCAGCCAGAGGTCTATGCAGGTGGGTTTACAAATGTTGTGGATCTTGCCTTTGACCAGTCCGGTGGTCTGTATGTGTTGGAATACGATGCGAATGGATTGTTGAACGAAGGGGATGCAGGTGCATTGATCTATCTGTCTCCCGATGGTCAAACTCGCACCACGATCGCAGGCGATGAACTCATAAATCCAACGGGTTTAGAAATTGGTGCCAACGGTGACATTTACATCTCGAATAAAGGCTTTGTAGCCGGACAGGGAGAAGTGCTGCGATTGAGTTTGGAGCAAGAGACATGCTTCAATCAAGCCACTGTAAACGGTGCAGCCGAGCACTGGAGTGGATTATTCTTGCGATCTCACCTCCTTGGCGATCAAGGTGCGTTTGATTACGTCTACAACACGGGTGGTGACCTTGACCCAAGTATAAGTGTAGTTAGTCGATGAAAAAGACTTGGACATCTTTCACCCTCATCATCAGGAGCAATGTTATGACGAAATCTTTCTGGTTATTTGGGAGTTACCTAACGATCCTTGCCGATCGCACGACGACTGGAGGACAGTACGATTTGCTCGAAGGTTACTTTCCACCGGGTACGCAAACTCCGCCCCATCGCCACACCCGCTATTCTGAGCAAGTTTATGTGCTGGAAGGAGAGTTCACCGTTTGGATCGAGGATCAAAAGATTGAGCTAAGCGCAGGCGAAACGGTGATGATTCCGGCAGGAATACCTCATGTTTTTGCTACGCTCGGAGATGCGCCAGCGCGGGGATTAGTCGTGGCTGCGCCCAGTGCCTTTGCTCGGTTGGTTGCCACAGTTGGAACGCCAGAGCGAGCAGACCCACCGGACATGGAGTTGTTCGATCAGATTTCTGCCGAAATTGGCGACGAGGTTTTGGGTCCGCCTGGAACCTTACCTTTCACTGCTCCAAACCCATAGTCATCAGACAGATTGGAAGAAAGTTTCAATGGTATTAGAACAAAACAAAACAATCGTCCTTGAATTCTATAAGGCGATTAACCAAGAGAATTTCGAGCAAGCCAAGCAGATGCTTGCTCCAAATATGGTTGCTCAGTTGATGTCAGGAGCAGTTATCCGGGGTGGTAATAACTTTGTCGAACACTTACGGATGGCGCGTTCTACGTTTCCAGATGTTTACTACACAATCGAAGATGTGCTTGCTGAAGACGATAAAGTTGTGAGCTACGGAACGTTTATGGGTACGCAGCATGGAGAAATTTTGGGGATTGCGCCAATGGGTCATCAGGTGAAATTTTCAATCGTCCAGATTGACCAACTCGCAGATGGCAAGATCGTCGAACATCGGACGATCGGTGATTCTCTGACGATGGTGCAGCAGCTACGCGGAGAAAATCTTGTGTGGCTATCCGACGCGAACAGTTCAAGCGTTTCAGAATGACAAACACCAAATCAGATTCGTCAATCCCATAAGAATTTGAAAGAAGTTGAGCGTTGACAATCATTACACTCAAATTAGAGTGAACAAAACTCTAATGTAGTCAGAATCATAAAAAACACTGGTTACGAATTAATTGTGTAGGGATCAGCTTGCCAAAGTAGTACTAGCAAACATCCCAAAAGCCCAACTGTGAAACAGTGCCCCTAATGTGAGGTGCGTGAAATAGCAACTCATGAAACCCTAAACACTTAGAGGAAACTAGCCATGAAATGGACTAACACAATCAATCCTGCGACTTATCCGAACAGTAAATACCCTTCTCAAATTAACCCTGGCGCTAATTTCAGCAGGCGGATGA
The DNA here is from genome assembly GCA_019359375.1 of Lyngbya sp. HA4199-MV5. Taxonomy (GTDB): domain Bacteria; phylum Cyanobacteriota; class Cyanobacteriia; order Leptolyngbyales; family Leptolyngbyaceae; genus Stenomitos. The sequence continues at coordinate 27,614 of JAHHHL010000026.1, read as the reverse complement.
CGACCAACGCTAAACCCAGGCGAAAGAAACTGATTGCTCGTTGGTCGCTAGACAAACACTCCAAGCTGTTTTGCCAGTGGGTTTTTGAAGCTGATCGTTTGGAAGAACTTTAGCAACATAATCCTTGACTGTAGATCACATTGACCCCAAAACCATTCACGGCTCATCTAATGAAAAACCAAGAATCAACCATTGTTTTTGATCGAGAACGCGCTTCTAACTTGATGCCGACAGCACAGGTACTTTTCGCCGGAGGATCGGGTTTTGTGGGGCGTACTGCTGTTAGGTGGTTTCGCGATCGCCATCCTGATATTCCAGTGCTGGTCGGAGGTCGGAACCTGCAAGCGGCAAGCGAGGTCGCCCAGGAGGTAGGTGCTGCCAAAGCTGTCGCCATTGATCTCGATCAGCCTCGGTTAAGACTCGATGATGATACTGCCATAGCTGCTGTGGTGATGTTGGCTCCCGAAGCCGGACTCAAAGGCTTGAGCTACGCACAGGACTTAGGCATCCCTTACCTGAACATCAACGCTGCCCTAACCGAAATCGGTCCCGAATTGGCGCTGTTTGCCCATCGTGCGACCGCAGCACCCGTTGTACTCGCCAGTCATTGGATGGCTGGTGCGGCTACGTTTCTAGCACTCAACAGTGCCAAAGGCTTCGAGATCGTTCGCTCCATCAGGCTTGGAGCGATCGTTGATGAGCAGGATTCCGTCGGCCCAGCGGCGATCGAAGATATGGAGCGGGTACATGGGGCTGCTCCTGCCGCACTGGTATTCGAGGGTGGGCGGCGCGTATGGCTGTCCGGCGATGCTGCAAAGAGCAAAGTCGAATCAGTCGATGATCGATCGCTCGATGCCACCGCATTTTCCACGTTCGATACCGCGAGTCTTCATGTTGCTACTGGGGCAGCGGATGTCCGCTTCGATCTGGTGAATGGTGAATCGTCTAGCCGCCGCCGAGGTGGTGAGGCAGCGACCGAGATCATCGTCGAAATCGAGGGCGAGTCTGAGGGTCGATCGAAGCGATCGCGATCGATGCTGGAGTTCAAGCATGGCACAGCCTCACTCACAGGTCTAAGCGTCGTTCTTTCTCTCGCGTCAGTGTTGGGGCTAAACGATCGTTCTCCTGCCCGCCCAGGACTTTACCTGCCCGAACTACTCTCGGATGCCAAATGGTTCTTAGATGAACTTTGCAGTGCGGGAGCAACTATCCACGAAGACGTTAAGCGGGATATTTGAGTGTTGCAGATGTAACTTTAATCATTAAGGAAAGAGGAAAATGCAGCTTTATAGTTCCGACTGGAGCCTCTATCCACGACGCATTGCGATTTACCTTGCTGAAAAAGGAATCGACGATGTTGAATTGGTATCCATTGATCTAATGTAGCAGGAGAACCGTCAGCCAGCCTTTCTCGCGCTAAACCCACTAGGTAGGATTCCGATTCTAATCACTCCCGAAATAGTTATTCGCCAATCTACGTCGATCCTGGAGTATTTAGAAGAAAAATATCCCAGCCCTAATATGCTCGGTAGCACGCCAGAGACCCGCGACCTGATATACATGGTTAATGAGTGTTATGTTTTCGCCATTAGTTATTTCGATCATGCCAGCCCAGCTCTCGCAACAAGGCTCGAGCAAAAGGCAGACGCAGCCACCGCTTTTTACATCCAGTATCGGCAGGCGCTCTCCGCAATCGAGCAGATGATTGGTGATAACGATTTCCTTTGTGGCGAACATCCCACCATCGCTGATTGCATGATGTTTGCCTCTGCTCAATATGTGCATCGGCTATACGGTGAACCTCTCCCTATAGATTGCCCCAAACTCAATGCGTTTTATGTGCGTTTCGAGCAACGACCTAGTGCTGCAATTCCTGAATATCCCAAACTTCTACAGGAGATTGCACCACCACCATCGCCTCTTACAACTCAGATAGATAGGACATTAACAACTAGAAACCGTGAAGGCTTTTGACATCGTGGAACAAACACTTGAACAAAATAAAGCATTCATCCGCAATCACTTTGAGGAGCTTGTGAACCGCAAGAATTCTGCCATTGCTGACCAAAATTTCGCATCTGACTATATCGATCACGAAGAACCTTTTGTCGGAGTGGTGAGTCCCGAAGTGGTGAAGCAGACAATGGAGAAGGCATACGCAAAGTATCCCGATTTGCACGTTACGGTTGAGGACACGATCGCTGAGGGTGACAAGGTGATGGTGCGGTGTGTGTGGCGCGGAACCGATTCTTCTACGGGAAAGAAGATGGAGTTTAAGGGCTTTGTACTTTGGAGATTAGCAGATGGCAAACTTGCTGAACGTTGGGCAACGATCACACCGCCAATTCGGTAATCATCTGCCTTCGCGTCGATGAGTGGAACCGCATGATTGATCTAAACATCCGTGGCGTTCTCCACACATCATCCTTCAGCAATCTTCCTGATCATAATGACGGATCAGATAGCTCAAACAAAGAGGAACACAGGATGAACACAGATTCGATTCGTTTTCCAGCAGAGTATGATCCGAGCCGCTGCCCGGTTCACGTTGTCCACACAATAGAAATTTCAGCGTCGCCTGCGGAGGTTTGGGATCATCTCATTACCGCTGCGGATTGGCAGACCTGGCAACCCGCCTTGTCAAATGTTCGGATCCAGGACGGTTCTCGCAAGTTGTCTCAGGACGCGACTTTCACTTTCAAGGCTAGCGGCGTGACGAGCGCAGTGGAAGTGAAAGAATTCGTGCCAAATCAGCGGATTGCTTGGAGCGGGAGAGCAGCCGGACTGCAAGCTTACCACATTTGGCTGATCACTCCAACCCCTAATGGCTGTCGCGTTTTGAGTGAAGAAACTCTGCGTGGCATTGTTCCACGTCTACTCAAGTGGTTTGCGCCTAACCTCATTCATAACTCGAATCAGAAATGGCTGGAAGCTTTGGCGGTTCGTTCCTTAGCAACGACTAATTCTGTGCGTTGACCAAATTACAGTAGGAGAAACCAATGGCATCAGGAATGTTGGTCAAAGGGAAATGGATCACTGAGCGTAATGACTCAGATCAAAACGGTAAATTTCAAGAGAAACCGACAACGTTTCGCGATCACATCACTGCCGACGGTTCGAGCGGATTCAAAGCAGAAGCAGGACGCTATCATCTCTATGTTTCCTTGGCTTGTCCGTGGGCGCATCGAACTTTGATTATGCGGGAACTGAAAGGATTGAATGATACGGTTTCAGTGTCGATCGCAGATAGAATTCTGAGCGATCAAGGCTGGAGCTTTTCTCAAGCTTCAGAAGCGATGCCCGACAGTCTCATTCAATATTTGCAAGAAATTTATCTGAAAGCAGATCCGAAATTCACTGGACGAGTGACAGTTCCAGTGCTGTGGGATAGACAGAAGCAAACCATTGTGAACAATGATTCTCTCGAAATTATGCGAATGCTTGATGTAGAATTTGAAGCATTCTCGACCCAAACCAACAATTTCTACCCACGCAACCTGCGCGAAACGATTGATCAAACGATCAATTCAATCTTTTCACCCATCAACCTTGGAGTCTATCGCGCTGGTTTTGCAACTTCACAAGTCGCCTACGAAGAAGCGGTGACTCAACTCTTCGAGCATTTAGACAGATGGGAAATGGTTCTAAGCCAGCAGCGCTATCTATGCGGCAATCAACTCACTGAAGCTGACATTTGCCTGTTTACGACGCTGTACCGCTTTGATTCAGTATATTACGGTCACTTCAAGTGCAATCTGCGGCGGATTGTGGACTATCCAAACCTTTGGAAGTATCTCAAAGATCTCTATCAGCGTCCTGAGTTCAAGGCAACCTGCAATCTAGACTACGTTAAACACGGCTATTACAGAAGTATGCCTGAGACTAATCCTAATCAAATTGTCCCCAAGGGACCGATCATCAATTTCGATGAACCGCACGATCGTGATGTACTGCGTCGTGTTCCATCGCAGATCAGAATTTGATCAGGCAGCGTAAGAATCTGAAAGAAGTTAAGCATTGCATCTCGCTACACTTCAGATCAATACAACAAGAGTAATGCTGAGGGAAACACAATGATACTTCAGGATAAAGTGGCGTTAGTCACTGGAGGAACAGCAGGAATTGGTCGAGCAACGGCGATCGCCTTTGCTGTTGCGGGTGCAAAAGTCGTGTTTTCCGGCAGACGCGACGAAGAAGGAGAAAAAACTGCCAAACTGATTCGTGAAACAGGCGCTGAATGTTTATATGTCCATTCCGACGCTTCAAATGAGGAAGACATCAAAGCGTTAGTGCGAAAGACCGTCGCAACTTATGGACGACTCGATTGTGCCTTCAACAATGCAGGGATTGAGGGATTCACCAAACCCCTGCACGAACAATCCGTTGAAGATTTTGACCAACTCATGGCGATCAACCTCCGGGGATTGTTTTTGTGCATGAAGTACGAAATTCAGCAGATGCTGAGTCAAGGATCTGGAGTGATCGTCAATGCCTCATCAACTGGAGGAGTGATCGGGTTTCCAGGGGGCTCTCTTTACGATGCAAGTAAACACGCCGTCATGGGACTGACGCGATCAGCAGCACTGGACTATGCCAAGCAGGGCATTCGGATTAATGCGGTCAATCCTGGCGTGATTGCAACTGAGATGATTGATCGCGTCATTCACCAATGGGGTACGACGGCTGATGGTTTAGCCTCTATGGTTCCAATGAATCGCATCGGTCAGCCAAAAGAAATTGCTCAAGCCGTTGTTTTCCTTTGCTCTGATGCTGCCAGCTACATCACGGGGCAACCCTTATTGATCGATGGTGGATATACAGCGAGCTGATTTTTGATAGTGAAATCACAGTGAGTTGATCCATAGGTCGCTAAACCTACTCAATCATTTTAGACGTAAGGAGGCTGATATGGAGTACATGCAAGCTGCGGTACTGACTGCTTTTGGTAGTGCTGAGGTGTTTGAATTTCAAACCATCCCGAAGCCAGTTCCAGAAGCAACTCAAGTTCTAGTGAAAGTACATGCGACCTCGATCAATCCCATTGATTATCAAACTCGTCGGGGTGACTACAACGATTTAGTTCGGCTCCCTGCAATTATCGGAGTTGACGTTTCGGGCGTGATTGAAGCAATTGGAGAGGCAGTAACCCATTTCAAGGTAGGAGATGAAGTTTACTACTCACCCCAGGTTTTTGGAGAGTTTGGTAGTTATGCTCAATACCACGTTGCAGAAGAACGCATTGTTGCGGTTAAGCCGATCACTTTGACCCATGTTGAGGCAGCTTGCTTTCCGTCAGCAGGAGGAACCGCTTGGGATTGCCTTGTAACCAGGGGAAATCTACAAGTCGGTGAGACGGTTCTAATTCATGCTGGAGCGGGTGGAGTCGGTTCTATTGCAATTCAACTGGCGAAAGCGATGGGTGCTTATGTATTTACAACATGCAGTGCAGAAAACTTTGACTTTGTTAAGAAGCTGGGTGCAGATTATCCAATCGACTACAAGCATGAAAATTACATTGAAGTGATTGGGCGAGAGACGAATGGTCGCGGTGTTGATTTGATTTTAGACACGGTTGGAGGAGATACGATTGGACGTAGCTCAGAAGTAATTCATCCATTTGGCAAACTTGTCACAATCGTCGATATTGCAACTCCTCAAACACTGCTTGATGCCTGGAGTAAGAATTTGACGATTCACTTCGTTTTCAATCCTCAGTGTAGAAGCCAATTGGATGCACTAAGGAACCTGATTGAACGCGACCAGATTCGACCCGTCATTGATTCAGTTCTGCCTTGGAGCGACATTGTTCAAGCTCATCAACGTTTAGAAAAGGGAGGAATGCGAGGCAAGATTGCCCTGCAATTGATTGATATGGGATCACAATGAATCGATTCGTCAACAAATCAAATCACGATGGTTTCTTGAAATGATGATCAACCCTACAATTTTAAGGTGGTCAATCAAATGATTCAGTACAAAGATTTTGCGCCTCGGATTACTGAGCGAGGTCCCTTCGGCGGAGCTTCCGAGTATGAACTCTTCTCTGAGGTTGTGAGCGCTGTCAATCAGTGGATTGAAAGTACAGCGATACAGGTGATTAATGTGGAAACGGTTGTTTTACCCGGTCGCATCGAAGACACTATCATGGCATAACACCAAAGCAGGTTCGCTAACACCGTAAGAATTTGGAAGAAGTCACGCATTGGAACTCAGTAAACTGTGGACAAAGCCAGCATAGACAATACAACCAACACTACCAATCAGGAGACTACATTAACATGGTTACAGAACAAACTGTAAATCAAGCAGACAATGGACAGGCAACCCCTAACCTGACACCTGCACAGGAAGCCTTGCAAGCAGTTTGGGAAGCGCACGTGCAGTCCGAGTTTGGCACTCACAGCACTGAAGATGCTCTCGCCACGATGGTTGAAGATGCTTACGTGAACGACATTCCGGTCATGACTGGAGGAGTCGGAAAACCAGCAGTGGGTGAGTTTTATTCTAAATATTTCATTCCACAGATCCCACCAGACTTCGAGCTAGTTCCAATTTCGCGCACGATCGGGACGGATCAACTCGTCGATGAAATGGTGGCTAAGTTCACTCATACGATTCAGATGGACTGGATGTTGCCGAGTGTTGCTCCAACCGGAAAACGGGTTGAAGTGCCAGTGGTTGCCATTATTCGATTTCGGGATGGTAAGGTCGCCCATGAACACCTCTATTGGGATCAGGCGAGTATCTTGGTTCAGGTTGGCTTGCTTGATTCTGCAAATCTGCCGATCGTAGGCGTTGAGAGTACGCGGAAGTTGATGAATCGGAACTTACCTTCAAACACACTGATTCACGCTGGCGCTTAGCGCGGAGCGCAACTCCGAAGGAACTGCAATCCGTCATAGGAGATGAAAGAGAGAGCATGTCACCCTATTGGAGGATAATCTAATGCAATCAAAATTAAAGACAGTCGAAGACATATTCGATGCTCACTTGGCATTGATGGCCACAGATACCGAAGCCTGGGCAGAGTTGCTCGATGAGGATGTCATTGTGGACTTTCCATATGCACCCTCTGTGGGCAATCCGGGTCAAAAACGAGGCAGAACTGCCCTGTATAACCACATTAAAACGGCGCTTGTTGACATGGAGAACTTGACGTTCTCGAATGTCCGTAAATATCGGACGGAAGACCCCGATGTTATCTGGGCTGAGCTGCATGCATCAGCTCACGTTCCTTCGACAGGCCGCCAGTATGAGCAAGATTATGTCGGCCAGTTCAAAGTCAAGGATGGCAAAATCGTCTACTACAGTGAATATTGGAATCCTATTGCTCTGACGGATGCCTTCGGCAACACCTGAAATTTTACTGCCGAGTAATTAGGTGGTCTGAACGGGGTACTTTGAAGCGATGTCGAGTCTAGAAATCGCCGACATCGCTTCTTGAACTGGATTTTCCGGTCAAAGCCATTTGACGCAACAGGTTAACGAAAAAAGTAATACTGAGAGTAACCAAATGATACTTCAGGGTAAAGTAGCTTTAGTCACGGGAGGAACAGCGGGAATTGGTCAAGCAACGGCGATCGCCTTCGCTGCTGCGGGTGCAAAAGTTGTGTTCTCCGGCAGACGCGAGGCAGACCGCGAAACCACTTCTGCAATGATTCGTGAGCTAGGAACGGAGTGTTTGTATGTGCGATCGGAGGTATCGAGTGAGACCGAGGTGAAGGCGCTGATCGAGAAAACAGTCGCTACTTACGGTAGGCTAGATTTTGCCTTCAATAACGCTGGATTTGGGACTGTACCAAAGCCACTCCACGAGCAGTCTATTGAAGACTTTGACAGCATGATGGCGACCACCCTGCGGGGTGTGTTCTTGTGCATGAAATATGAAATTCAACAGATGCTCACTCAAGGAGCAGGGGTGATCATCAACAACTCTTCATTGTCGGGATTGATCGCGGCATCTCCTGGAACGGGTCCTTATACTGCAAGCAAACATGGTGTGATGGGTCTGACTCGTTCTGCGGCGCTCGATTATGCCAAGCAGGGGATTCGGATCAATGCGATCAATCCCGGCTATATTCGCGGCACAGAAATCGTGAAACCCCAAAGCCTTCAAGAAATGGGGATAACCTTGGAGCAGTTTGAGTCGATGGTGTCGTCGAGCGTCCCGATGGGGCGAATGGGTCAACCTGAAGAAATTGCGGCAATGGTTGTGTTCTTATGTTCCAATGCTGCCAGCTACATCACTGGACAACCGTTTGCGATCGATGGTGGACTCATCGTGAGTTGATTGTCGATAGTAAGTCACTGTGCCCTGATCCATTTCAAGAGAAAGCAAACGAGCTTGATCTTCATACCGCTTTTAACGGAGAAATTCTATGTCAACTTTTGTCTTAGTTCATGGCGCGTGGCATGATGGTTCTGCTTGGCAGGCAGTCATTGACCAGCTAAAAGCGAAAGGTCATCAGGCTTTTGCTCCCACGATCGCTGGACATGGAAAAGGCGTGAACAAAAACGTCAACCATGCTCAATGTACGCAATCGATCGTCGATTACATCGTTAACAAAGACTTAACCGATATCGTTTTGTTAGGACATAGTTTCGGCGGAACAATTATTGCGAAAGTTGCTGAAGCGGTTAGCGATCGCATTAAACGGCTTATCTTCCTTGATGCCTTTATCCCCAATGATGGGGAGAGCCTCAACGAGAACACCCCACCGCACTCTCAAGCGTTATTCGCGAAGCTGGTGAGAGACTCAGACAATCATACGGTGATGCTACCTTTTGAGATTTGGCGAGAAGCATTTATCAATGATGCTGATCTCGATCTGGCTCGAGCGAGTTACGCCCAATTATCACCTGAACCGTATCAACCGTGGGTTGACAAGCTGGACTTGAAGCAGTTTTACTCGCTGCCCATTCCTAAAAGTTATCTCTACTGCACAGAGGACAACGCTCTTCCTCAAGGCGAGTGGGGCTGGCATCCCAAAATGTCTATCCGCTTAGGGTTATTTCGGTTCGTGCAAATGTCCGGTAGCCATGAGGTGATGTTTTCTAACCCGGTTGGTTTAGCCGAAAAGATGATTGTGGCAGGACGCGACTAGCAACACGATTACTGATTCAGATTCGCATGGAAACGCAGGGGGGATTTTAGATGGCAACAAAGGTAAATCGTCAGTGGCGGCTTGTCTCGCGTCCTGTAGGCTTGATTGCAGAATCAGATTTTGAATGGACGCAGGAATTTGTACCCACGCTAGAAGAAGGGCAAATCCTTGTCCGCAACATTTATCTGTCTCTCGATCCAACTAACCGAGGCTGGTTAACCAGGGAAGGAAATTATCTTCCACCTGTCGCTACGGGTGAAGTGGTGCGGGGTTACGGCATCGGTGTCGTTGAGCAATCTCACAACGCCAACTTTCCAGAGGGAACCTTAGTTCAAGGGTATCTGGGATGGCAGAACTATGCAATCGCAGACGGCACTAACCTACTTGAGTTGCCCAAAGACCCGTCCATCCCGCTAACAGCCTACTTGGGACTGTTTGGATTCATTGGGATGACAGCCTAATTCGGTCTTCTAGAGATCGGAAAGCCCAAAGCAGGTGAAACACTCGTTGTTTCAGGAGCAGCTGGAGCGGTCGGCTCTCTTGTGGGGCAAATCGGAAAAATCAAGGGGTGTCGCGTTGTAGGGATTGCAGGTAGCGAAGAGAAATGCCGCTGGCTGAGAGACGAGCTTGGCTTCGATGCCGCTATCAACTATAAAACGGAGCCTGTTCTCGAAAGCTTGAAGCAATATTGCCCGAACGGGATTGATGTTTACTTCGAGAATGTCGGAGGTGAAATCTTCGATGCTGCTTTGAGCCTGATCAACCTGCGATCGCGGATCGCTCTTTGTGGTCTAATTTCACAGTACAACGCGACCGAGCCAGTTCCGGGTTCATGCAATTTGATCAACCTTATCTACAAGCGGGCTACGCTCGAAGGCTTTCTTGTCCTTGACTATTTCGATCGCGCCCAGGAAGCTCTAGCGGATTTAGGCGAGTGGTACGCTCAAGGCAAGATTAAGTATCGCGTCGATGTCATTGAAGGTCTTGAGAACGCTCCCCGCACGTTTAACAAGCTCTTCGATGGCACAAATCAGGGCAAGCTCATCATCAAAGTTTCAGAGAATTCAGACTAAAGAGGATACGACAATGACAGATCACAAAGCAAAAATCGCTTTAGTGACCGGAGCAAGTCGAGGACTGGGCAAGAATACTGCTCTGGCGCTTGCGAAAAAAGGGGTGGGTGTCATTGTGACCTATCTCAACAGTGAGGCAGAAGCAAAATCTGTCGTCTCTGCAATTGAAACAATGGGCGGTAAAGCAGTGGCATTGCAACTCGATATCGGCAACATTAAAACCTTGGATGGGTTTGTGGTGCAACTTAAGCAAGCTCTGCAAAACACATGGGAAACCGAGCAGTTTGATTTCCTGATCAATAACGCTGGAATTTCTCAAAACTCACTATTTGCAGAAACAACGGAAGAGGAATTTGATCGATTACTCAAAGTTAACTTTAAGGGTGTCTTCTTTCTCACTCAGAAGTTGCTGCCGTTGCTCAAAGAGGGTGGACGAATCGTGAATGTTTCATCGTTTCTTGCCCACGTCATATCCCCAGGACGAGCTACCTATGCCAGCGCAAAGGGCGCGATTGAGGTTCTGACTCGATCCTTAGCAAAGGAATTGGGACATCGACAAATCACAGTGAATGTAATCGTTCCGGGCGCGATCGCCACTGAGGGAAGTGTTGTGCAGAACAACCCAGAAATTAACAAGATGATCGCGTCGCAAACCGCTTTGGGTCGGGTGGGTGAACCCGATGATATTGGAGATGCGGTTGTGTTATTGCTCTCTGAAGGGAACCGATGGATCACTGGACAAAGAATCGAAATTTCCGGTGGTCAATCGCTATAGTTCTAGTTCACGATACCGAGAGACACACAATGATGCTTCAGAAACAAGTGGCGTTAGTCACAGGAACCGCATCATGAATTAGTTGAGTAACAGAGACCCTTGCGATATCTGCGAAGCAGCGCGCGTTTGGTACTGCTGGTGCAAAAGTTGTCTTCTCAAACAGACTCGACGTAGAAGGTGAAAAAACTCAAGAAATCAATGCATCTTTTCAGGTAAACATACATGACCACTCAAACACCGACTCCAACCTTACTCAGCCCTTTTAATTTAGCAGGCTTGCCGCTCAAAAATCGAGTTGTAATGGCTGCTCTAACTCGTGGACGAGCAGGTCAGGAGCGCATCCCGAATGCGTTGATGGCAGAATATTACGCTCAACGGGCTTCTGTTGGTTTAATCGTATCTGAAGCGACCACCATCTCAAAGCAGGCAGAGGGTTGGCTGAATAGTCCCGGCATTTACTCAAGAGAGCAGACGCAAGCCTGGAAGCAAGTCGTTGATGCTGTCCATGTCAAGGGTACGCCGATCTTCTTACAACTATGGCACACGGGGCGAGCCTCCCACAGGGGTTTTCAGGAAAACGGTGAATTGCCTGTTTCTGCATCTGCGGTCAGATTCACTGGAAGTGAGAGCCATACCCCGATCGGCAAACAACCCTACGAAACGCCCCGCGCCCTGGAGACAGAGGAGATTTCTGGTGTGGTAGCAGATTATTGGCAGGCTGCTCAATATGCTGAGGAGGCTGGTTTTGATGGCGTGGAAATTCACGCAGCCAATGGCTATTTAATCAATCAATTTTTGCAATCGAAAACCAATCGGCGTACCGATCGATATGGGGGTAGTTTGGAGAACCGCTATCGCTTTCTCAAAGAAATTGTCGAGGCAGTTCTGAGTGTATTTCCTGCCCATCGAGTGGGGGTAAGACTGTCTCCCAACAGTACTTACAATGACATGGGTTCTCCAGATTTTCGGGAAACCTTTCTCTATGTGGCTCAACAGTTGAATGAATACGGTTTGAGCTATTTGTCTTTGATCGATGGACTGGAATTCAATGGCTTTCATGAACTGGGAGAGCCGATGGTATTAGCCGAATTTCGTAACGTGTTTACGGGCGCAATCATGGCGAATGGTGGCTATACAGAAGAAACTGCAAGTGCTGCGATCGCCTCTGGCAATGCTGACTTGGTTGCCTTTGGGCGCTCCATCATCAGCAATCCAGATTTAGTAGAGCGATTCACGAATGGATGGACACTCAATCCACCTCCCGATCCGAGTATTTGGTTTACCTCTGAACAAGAAGGCTACACCGACTTTCCCACCTATCATGCATCCTGCAGTGGTGCTTAGATCGGTACACCACAATCTTGCGAATTTGGTTGTGGTATACACCTCACACCCTACACCCCACACCCCACACAACTGACAAATCATCGTAAGAATTTGAAAGCAGCCAAGCATTAGTACTGACTACACTTCAGATAAACAAGTGGAAGAACAAGGAAACAACTCATGACATATCAAGATACTGTTCAATACAACCCAAATGAACCAGAGAGGCGACAGATCAATGAGCAGATGATGGATAAACTGACCTCAATTGTGCGGGGTGAAGTAATCCTGCCAGGAGATGCAGCTTATGAGACAGCGCGGAAAATCTGGAGCGGTAACTTCGATTGCTATCCTGCTGCGATTGTGCGTTGTGCAGATGCCGAAGATGTCAGAATTGCGGTCAATTTTGCACGGGAGCAAGGAATGCTCCTCTCTGTGCGGAGCGGAGGACATAGTATCGCTGGATATAGTACCAACGATGGTGGACTGGTGATTGACCTTGCTCATCTGAGGAAGATGACGATCGACCCGGTGAATCACACGGCTCGTCTGGAACCTGGGCTTACCTGGGGCGAGGTTTCCAATGCGCTCCAACCTTTTGGTCTGGCAATGACTGCGGGCAATGTTGCTTCTGTCGGGGTGGGTGGCTTGCTCCTCGGCGGCGGGGTTGGTTGGATGGTTCGTGCTTATGGTTTATCCATTGACCGGGTGCGATCGGTAGAACTGGTGACGGCGGATGGACAACTCCTGCGTGCCAGCGCAGATGAAAATCCCGAACTATTTTGGGGACTGCGCGGCGGCGGCGGCAACTTTGGCATTGCCACCGCATTTGAGGTCGATCTGCACCCAGGCGGAACCGTTCTGGGCGGGATCGTGTTTTACGAGGCAACGGAGGCAGAGCGCATTCTCAAAGAGTACGCTCGTCTATCCGTCGCTGCCCCAGATGAACTTTCGACCCAGGCAATGCTGGCACTGGCTCCCCCTGCTCCCTTCATTCCACCCGACAAGCAGGGCACCCCGATCGTGGGCATTCTGGTTTGCTACACGGGCGATCTCAGTGAAGGTGAGCGGGTTGTGGCTCCGCTGCGTCAGTTGGCGACCCCGATCGCGGATTTGATCGCACCGATGCCCTATCCACAAATTTTCGCGCTGACAGAGGTTGGAGAAGTTCGCGGCTTGCAACATTATGGGCGATCGCAGTTCTTCGAGACATTCTCAGATGAGATGTTGCACAGGTTAGTCGAAGCCTCTCAGTCCGTCATGTCGCCGGAAACAATAGTTTCTCTATGGGTTCTCGGCGGCGCAATGAGTCGAGTCGCACCCGATGCAACCGCCTTTGCACACCGCGATAAACAGGGCATGGTATTGATTACCCATTTCGCGCCGTTATCGGTTGATGCTGCCAGTCTCCATGCCCGCACCCAGCAAGTTTTTCAGGCGCTCATGCCCCATGCCAACGGGGTTTATGTGGGCTTCGTCGTAGACGAGGTAGCGCAGCGGATGCATGATGTTTATCCCCCTGCAATCTACGATCGCCTGGTGGCGCTCAAGAATCAGTACGACCCAACCAATTTGTTTGGACTGAATCAGAACATCAAGCCCACTGCCTCAGCAACACTTGCTGGAACAGTGAAGTGAGTTGATAGCGACAAACAGGAGAAAGAAGATGAAATTGACCATAACACGAGGTGCAATTTCTAGAATCACTGCTATGCTTGCTAAAATCACTCTATCAATCATCGCTACAACAGGATTGGTTGGGGTTTTGCGAATGCATCCAGCGGTTCCTTCGGAGTTGCGCTCTGCGCTAATCGCTACCCCTCCACCTCAAACCTCTCCCATCCTGATTGCTACTGCCTACACGGATCTCACATTGCCAACCTTGAGACGGGGCGATCGCGGCAGAAGCGTGCGAATGTTGCAGCAAATTCTCTCGGACAATGGCTTCTTAGGTGCTGCTGGAGTCAGGTTGGGAAATCCGAGTGGTGCCGTTGTTGATGGTGCCTATGGTGCGATTACACAGGCTGCGGTGAGAGATTTACAACGACGCTACAACATCCCCATTACAGGGCGGGTCAATCCTGTGACGTGGGAAGTGCTGGATACGCGAGAGAATCCCTATCGATCTCCACTTCCCTGGAAACCATAAGGAGAACGGAAACGATGAACACCGATTTGAGTGAACACGGTTTACGTCGCGAGTTCTCTGAAGCGAATCGCAACGATATTCTCACGGGTGGTGTGCAGATGATTCCAATCGAAACTCCAAAAGGGACATTCCGAGTCTGGACAAAACGGATTGGCAATCATCCGACCATCAAAGTACTCTTGCTGCATGGTGGACCGGGGATGACCCATGAGTATCTGGAGGCATTTGATAGCTACTTTCCCCAGGTTGGGTTTGAGTTCTACTACTATGATCAACTCGGCTCTTACTACAGCGATCAACCCAGCGAGCCAGACCTCTGGGAGCTGCCTCGGTTTGTCGAAGAAGTTGAACAGGTGCGCCAATCTCTGGGTTTGGATCAAGATAATTTCTACCTCTACGGTCACTCGTGGGGCGGGATTCTGGTGATCGAATATGCTCTGAAATATCAACAGCACCTGAAAGGACTGATCATCTCCAACATGATGGCGAGCGCCCCCGCTTACAACGAGTACGCCCAGCAGGTGCTCATGCCCGCCATGAACCCAGAGGTCGTGGCTGAAATCCAGCAAATAGAAGCACAGGAAGACTATGAGAATCCGCGCTACATGGAACTCTTGATTCCACACCACTACGTTCATCATGTGCTGCGGATGCCGCCCGATCAATGGGTTGAACCCCTAAACCGCACCCTCAAGCACCTCAATCCAGACATTTATGTGCCGCTCCAGGGACCGAGCGAACTGGGCATCAAGGGCAAGCTCTCAAACTGGGATCGGACTGCTGACTTGGACACGATCGCTGTGCCAACGCTGGTGATCGGTAGCCGATACGACACGATGAACCCTGCACATCTGGAATGGATGGCAAAAACGGTGGGACAGGGACGCTATCTCTTTTGTCCGCAGGGCAGTCACTTAGCAATTTACGACGATCAGCAGGTTTATTTTGAGGGTCTGATCCAATTTATTCAGGATGTCGATGGAGAAAGATCATGAGTATTGCTATGATGATCGACAGTGAATGGAAAACTGATTGGGAGCGGCGCGATCAGCTTGATCAACTGCCAACAACATTTCGCGATCGCATCACTGCTGATGGTTTGAGCGGATTCAAAGCAGAAGCAGGACGCTAAGTAGCTAGACATGAATAAACTTAAAACGCTCAACAGCATAATTGCCCTTGTGCCCCCGCTGCTCAATTGCCTCAATTAACGCCAAAGCAAGATCATATTCATCCTCAAATAAGCGACTGGCGAAGGACTCCCGTTTGAGATGTAACCATTCGTCTTCAATACGATTCATCTGTGGACTGTAGGGAGGCAGGAAAAAGATCAACAATCCTTGTCCTGCCAGTGTTGTTGGGCAAGCTTGCTACGGTGCGATGAAGCACCATCTTGAATTACGACGGTCAGTTGTCCAGTCGTGGCGAAGTGTTGAGCAGCGCGTTCGGCTTGCCAATCCATCAGGGCAACGCAGCGCTCGCTGTTAAAGCCGCCCATCACCAATCCATACTCGAAACTGCGCTGCGGTTCCCACAGTCCCAAAGCGCTAATGCGTCTGCCTCGCCTTTTAGCTTGAGTAATGCGTTTTTGCACACCCCGGCGAACGTAGCTGTAATTGAGCGGACTGCATCGCTCAAATCCACTTTCATCCAGGTATTTGAGCACAATCGCACCTGTCGCTGCCCACAACTGGAGCAACTGCCAATCCGCTTGCTTGGCTCGATGGAACTGAGGCGATGTCGGCTCTGGCGGACAGTACCTCAGGCGCTTACAGACGTAGCCCTTTTTTGTAAGATACGCCCCAGTTGATTCCCACTCAAGACAACTCCTCGTTCACTCGCCAGTCGTTCACACAACTGCACGCTGGTGTAGCTGCGTTGTTCTTGTAGCCAAATTTCGACCGCTTCGATGTCCGCGTTTTGCCATTTGGTTTTGCCACCACGACCGGGAGCCTCCCACAGTCCTCCCAGTCCACCCTCGTGCCAACGCTGTAGCGTTTGACGCACCGTATGCTCGCATTGGTGCAGATGTTGGGCTATTTGTGGCGTTGTCCAACCGCTGGCGTTCAGTCGCAACGTAATCGCTCTGCGCTTGATGCGACGCGCTACCCCATCTGCCAAGCTTAACTCGTACAATGTGCGATCTTCTTCAGCGGTGAGTGCGATGTGATGAGCGGCAGGCATAGATAAATCAAAAATAAGCACCTACATCTTATAACTTTTCTTGTCTACCTACTTATCATCTCTATGCGTCTTTGGCTTGTCCGTGGGGTATCGAACGCTGATCATGCGGGAACTCAAAGGATTGAATGCGGTGATTTCTGTGTCGAACGCAGATGTAATTCTCGGCGACCAAGGTTGGAGCTTTTCTGAAAATTCTACACACCCTCAGTATTTGCGCGAGATCTGTCTCAAAGCTGCTCCAAAATTTACGGGACGAGTGACTGTCCCGGTGCTATGGGATAAACAGCAGCAAACGATCGTGAGCAATGAATTCCGCGAAATTATGCGAATGCTTGATGTCGAGTTTGCAGCATTATCAACGCACAACATTGATCTTTATCCAAGCAATCTACAGCAGAAAATTGATCAAACGATCGAGGCTATCTTTGCTCCAATTAATGTTGGAGTGTATCGTGCTGGTTTTGCAACGTCACAAGCGGACTACAAAGCAGCCGTGACAGAACTATTTGATCATCTTGGTCGATGGGAAACAGTTTTAAGCAAACAGCGCTATCTCTGTGGGAATCAACTAACCGAAGCCGACATTTGTTTGTTTACGACACTGTATCGCTTTGATTCGGTGTATTACAGTCACTTCAAATGCAATTTGCGGCGCATCGTTGACTATCCAAATCTGTGGAATTATTTCAAGGATCTCTATCAGCGCCCTGAGGTCAAAGCAACCTGCGACTTGGATATTATCAAACGTGGTTACTACATGAGTATGACCGACACCAATCCGAATCAAATTGTGCCAAAAGGATCAATAATCGATTTCAATGAACCTCACGGTCGTGCTTTGCTCACTTGAACAATCGAACTGGTTTTTGTTGCAACACTGCCAGGCACTCAGACTTCGCCCCGTCGCCACACTCGCTATGGTGCTACAAAAATGTAGGCACGTTTCTTCATAGGCTATTTTTCGCCTGAATGAGTTGCTTGAGAAAATTAGGCAATCCTCTGAACTCAAAGGTGATCAGGCAAATCTGCAAATCTGCTGGTTCATACCGAGCAATGCGGATTACATAGCTGTAGTACAGCAATTGCCCCAACACCATCAAGCCAATTAATCACTCAAGAAAAACTCGTGAGAAAACTTCCAATGAACAAAATTTTCTCTACATTCCAATGCTCTCCGCGAATTATTTCAGCAACAATCATGCTCAGCATATTTTTGCTGTTCAGTTTTCCATCCCTGGCTCAAGTCAATTCACATAAACGTTCTCCCTGCCTCAGCGGTAAACGGAGGTGTTTATGACAATTTGCCTGAGTTCATGATTGAAATTAAGTGTGTCGCTAAAGTATAGCCACGATCATCTGGAGAATCTGATGCAACCATTAGAGAATATGGAGCAGAGTATGACTGCTCAGGTTTTTACTGCTCATCTAGCACTAATCGCAACGGACATCCAAGCCTGGGCAGACCTGCTTGCCGAAGATGCCGTTGTGGAGTTTCCGTATGCCGCTGCTCTCGATTCACCCGAACGTCTAGAAGGCAAACTCGCCATCTACAACTACATGAAAAATGCGATCGCACAGATGCAGAATTTGACCTTTACAAACATTCGTCAATATCAAGCGTCAAATCCTGATGTTCTCTTTGCTGAAGTACATGGAGAAGCCACGATGACTGCAACAGGTCGTCACTATCACAAGACTATGTGATGCGCCTGGAAACCAAGGCTGGAAAGATCTTTCACTACCGCGAATACTGGAATCCTAGCGCCGTTCTCGATACATGGAGCAACACTCGTCAAACTGTCAGTGCAGAGTAATGCAAAGGAGTGGAAGAAACGAAAGTTGTCGTTGCAGCCGCCTCTGGTAACGTTGGACGACGCATTGCAGAGAAAATTATACAGGCTGGAGCCGAAGCGGTTCTTCTGGCGCGACATCCAGAGAAATTGGCTGATCTAGCGGCTCAAGGTGCTACAGTTGAGCCAGTCAGCAGTGACGATACTCAAGGATTGATCCAGGTAACACAACAAGCAGATGCTTTGTTTTGGCTGACTCCCCCGAAGCTAGATGCTCCAAGTTTAAGTGACTGGTACACTCAAACCGCAACGGCTGGAGCGAAAGCAGTACGTGAAAACGACATTAAGCGAGTTGTTAACATTTCCAGCATCGGTGCGGGTACAAAACCAAACCTGGGCACCATCTCATTTACTTGAGACGTAGAATCAATTTTCAACCAAACCGCTGCTAATGTTGTACATTTGCGTCCTGGTTACTTTATGGAAAACTTTCTGGAGCAGATCGAGGCAATTCGAGACGATCGCTCCATATATTTTCCCTATGCTAGCGATCATGATATTCCCTGGATTAGTACAGAGACATTGGTGATGTTGCCGCACACTATCTTCTCGATGATCGGTGGGTAGGACAGTAGACTCGTAATTTGATGGGACCGGAAAATCTAACGCTACCAGAAATAGCAACCATCTTTTCACGAGTGCTGAATTGTTCAATCAAATATGTGCAAGTAAGCATTGAATCAATTCAGCAGCGCCTTGAATTGATAGAAACAACCCCTGGTGTTCAAGAAGAGATGGGAGATCTGTTGCGTGCCCTTGGTGATCCCAACGGAGTTTATGCAACAGTCTGAACCTCGGAGGCATTGACCAAAAACGTTTTAGCAATTTGAGAGAGAAAAATTACTTCCAAATAATTTACTAAAGCCCTAGTGAAAAAGTGACTGGAATACTTAAATAACCTGTTCCCATCGCTGGATTGATGTCAAACTTTTCACCTATTCCTTGAATTACTCCACCTTTGGGTTAAGGAAACGACTGAGGGAGTAGAAACATAACCCGTATCTGATTGAGCAGCTTTACCGTTGCTCTGTCCATTCGATCAAGGTCCAGATAAACTTAGTTTTGGGGCTGGGGGAGCATAGGCACGCTCACTGGTGTAGGTGTTGGTAATCTCATCTTGTCGAATCAGCAAGATTACCTGGTAAGAAAATTGTTGCGGTAGAGAAACCTTTTACTACTGGAAGTTACTGTTAAATCTATGATGATAGAGACTAATCAACGGTACCTGCAAGGATACTTTTTGCATGAATTGATAGCCTACTTCACATAAATTAATAGCTCGCTTATTGGTACCAGTTGCGTTGGCATGATGAATGTAGTCTGCCGATCCCATCTTTAAGCCCACAAAAGTCTAGATGTCAGTGTTATTGACGTAACTCCAATAGTCGTGACAATCAAAGGCTTATTCCACTGTTTGAAATTCTGACAACTAGAATTGATCGCTCCCTATTTCCTGCTTTTGTTAGAGGGCGATCGCCCCTGATGGTGTGTTATTAACGTTTACACACCATGCAAATCAACTCCCCATCTACCAAGATTGATAGTGCAATTTGTGATCTGATTGCCAAACTCAGTAACTTCTCCGATGAACACTTCGACACAGGCTGGATGCATCTGACCGAAGATGAACTGGAGATACTAACGGTCCATTTGATTCAGCACCTTACCCAGAATCTTGACGGCAGACTACTTGCCGGACTGCTTCTCATGATTCGTGAGCAAGTAGAATCACCTTGCCATCACGACTAAACCAACCCCAACAATCCCCTTAGCAGGGGTGAGAGCTGTAGTGGCTACGATTGGGAAACAACGATGGCAAAATCACCTTTACATCTCAAATATCGACCTCAAACACTTGCTGAGTTGGTTGGACAACCCTACATTCAAACAGCACTCATTAACACGGTCAACCGCCTGCAAATTGCTCCAGCCTACTTGTTTACAGGACCTAGAGGCACAGGCAAAACCTCTACAGCTCGCATATTTTCAAAATCGCTGAATTGCCTAGAGGCTGATAGCCCTACAGCTCAGCCTTGTGGTGTTTGCTTATCCTGTCGGTCCGTCGAAACGAGTACCAGCTTGAATGTGAGCGAAATTGACGCGGCTAGCAATAACGGTGTGGACGATGCTCGAGCATTGATCGAGCATAGCAGCCTTGCACCTATCGGTGGACGCTATCGCATTTTCATCCTGGATGAATGTTTAGCAGGCGATTCGTTAGTGCTAACCGATTCAGGATTAATGAGAATTGACAATCCAGCCATTATTGGTAAAAACGTACTGTCTTACAACGAGTCGAATGGGACATGGGAGTTCAAACCCATTACTCGCCAATGGATTAGAGGTAAACGCCACACGCTTGTGATCAAAACCACTACCGCTGAAATTCGTTGCACACCTGAGCACCTAATTCGGACAAATCATGGATGGAAAAAAGCGGAGACAATCCAACCAGGGGACAGAATTCTAATCGCTCCCACTACATTCCTCCCGAAGAGCGGTTCCAAATCCTTGAACCACTGCGACCCTTCTGTGCCTGTGGCTGTGGAGAACGATTGGACATTCCAGTTCTCTACAGACGCTGCACAGTCGATTACGTTATCAACACCTACTGGAAGCAATACTCGATTAAACAAAATCACCGAATTAAGCAATCAGTTGCAGACAAAATCTTTGTGCTCGAACCTTTACGACCTCTCTGTGCCTGTGGATGCGGCAGAAAGCTTGAGATTCCAGCCTATCTCCTCAATCACGGAGCTTCTGTCCCCAGAAGTCTCGATTATTGGTCAGAACACCCCAACTACCATAGGCATGGCGGCAAACAAGCAGCAATCCGAAATCGCCATGATGCCCTCGAACCCATCTCATCCGAAACTCTGGGACGAATTTACGGAACTTTGCTCGGTGATGGATCGATCTGCTACCCACATGCCAATTCCCTTTCTCCCAGAGTGTCCTGGACACACGGTATTGACCAGGAGGATTGGTTACGACATAAATGCCAGCTCATCCCAGAGCTTGTTCCCAAGATTGAGATTGCACCAAACAAAGGCTATGGGGAGACCTCGATTCGCGCTAGAACCCTCTACCACCCCAATCTCCGAGAAGTCTATACCGTGGTGCGACCAGATAGCGATCGCAAGCGAGTCAATTCAGACTGGCTCAACCGCATCAGTGAAGAGGGGTTGGCATGATGGTACATGGATGATGGATCGCTCCGTCACACTTCCTCTGGTGCATTCTCTATTACCTTGCACACAGAAGGATATTCAGAATCAGAGAATCAGCTTTTGCAGCAATGGCTTGAATCCTTTGGATATTCAGCTTCTATTTGGCGTATCCAGAAACAAGGCAAAATCTACCACGCTCTTGGACTTACAACCACCAGTAGTCGAAAATGGATCGAATTCCTCCGTCAATATGCCATTGCTACAATGGCATACAAATTCAACCTACGTTGAATCTGTTGTTTGGTCTGAAGTAGCAGAACCAGTCTATGACCTGGAAGTCGCAGACAACCATAACTTCGTTGCAAATGGCTTACTGGTGCATAACTGCCATCAACTCACCACCCAGTCTCAAAACGCTCTACTGAAGTGCATTGAGGAGCCACCACCCCATGTAGTCTTCATTCTTTGTACGACGGCATCGTACTGCTCCAAGGCTCGCTTTGAGGCATGCAACTGGGTCACAGCGGCTAGATGCTGCACAATACTGGGAGGAATTTCCCGTGTGGACACGGCATAGCCCAACCGTTGGAAGGTCTTCAATAAGATCACAAAGCCCAGCCGTGTTGCATGGCTAGCCGTAGTGACTTGTTTCGCAAAATCCAGTTCTCCTGGGGTTGGTGTGTAAATGGCGGCTAATTCTTTCGGGCTCAAGGTACTTTTGAACCGGGGGTAGGCGGTCTCTTGGATACTGGGCATGTCCTCTCCTCACATCCTTGCAAACAAGCAAGTTGGAGGGTAGCAGACAACCATTGATAAGTTCTACTGAAGACGGCAAAACTATACTACAAGTGCGTTGGACTAGTTCTGGACTGGGCGACCCTCAAAAAACCATACTACAAGCGTAATCTCACGGGTTTGAATGTCTCAGAAGTCCGATCTTGCCGTGGCCCTTCTGCCGACTACGCAACGGTACAAGCTTCACAAGATGATTAGCGGAAGTTATCAATCACGCTCTGCCCCAATGCGAGCACCGCTGCCCTAGTTGATCCACACAGCGACAAAACGGTTCACGTCGATCTCATACTTGATCGCTGAGAGCTTTATGCCGCAGGCGTTTAACGCCTGTCGTGATACCAAATTACACGAATGGGTCTCCGACCCGTACATACCACGGCTTGCACCAGACCCAAGACTTCCAACGCTCCGACCAGTCGTTGCCAAGCGAAGCGATCGCGCGTGGGATGGTAAATACTGCCCTTGTCGACATCGAGGACACAGTAACGGGTGGTGGGACCAAACCGGACACCGTAGAGCTTCGTGCCCTGTTGGAGCAGGCGATCGCTCAAGGGATGACGGCTCTCGGTTTGCCAGTCGGGTCGTTCGTCGGGATGAGGATGCTCGGCCCAGAGGTAGTCATAGCGGTGGGGCCAGAGCGCGAGGAAGGGATCATCGCCTTCCTGCACGGATGGAAAGGCACGGGTGGGGGCTACCTGCATGGGCTGCCCTCCCAACATTCATATTTTTTCGGATGCACAATTTCACTCCCTATGCCTGTTAATTACGGCGGATAGGAAGCTATGCCTGATCTGCTTGAGGTAATTTGCTCACGATGCTACAAGGCGTTCACTCGAAAACGCTCAAAAATCACTCAACCAGAAATGCTGCTGTATAAGCCTTTCAGTGACTTGTGAATGATAAGTGAATGAAAAAAGCCAAAAACGAGTCAAAAATGTTGCACCATTGACAAATTCCCACTAAAATTGTCATAGCAAAGCCGGACGACTTAACTTTTGCTTTTCCAGGGCGGTTAGTTAGACTCTCCAAATCCTATCCAAAACTGAATTAAAGTCTTCTGCCCCTTCTGTTTCCTCAGTGGGGGTTCTGACTTTTAAAGGGCTTGTTAGGTCATCCAGTTACCTCCTGTATCGTCCAAATGTGGAAACCTGTGAGTTCGTCTGCTGCTTGCACTACTGTCAGTGGCATTTACCGTAGAAAGTAGCTTAAGCGATCTAAGCGCAGATCTCGAAAAATGCCGCAGTTTTTGAGCCTGGATCTTTATCATGAGTCCAAACCTTCAGCGCCTCTCATGTCACGGGTCCAGTTGCGGCTGCCAAAATCTGCTCCAGGCTCAATTGCAACTCAGGAAAAACCAGCGACTCGATCACCTGCTGTCCCCGGAATTGCTTCACCTGATACTCCCCAGACGGGTTGAGTTGATAGACCGAAAACGTGGGCTGTTTGGGAGAGCCAATATACCGCTTACCGCCTAAGCCCAAGTAATCGCAAACCCAGTATTCAGCAATGCCTAACGCCTCATAGTCTTCTAGCTTCATGGCGTAGTCATCACTCCAGTTGGTGCTAACGACTTCAACCACGACCTTGGCCGATTCACCCCGTGTGATCGTGGATTCCTTTGCCCAGCGGGTATCGACTGCGATCGTGTGGCTGTCCAGCACAATCAAATCAGGCTCGTAACCCGACTCACTGTATTTGACGATGCACTCCTTGGGAATGAAGTAAGGCAGTCGGAGCCGACGGATTTCAAAATTGACTTCAGCTATCAGGAAACCGGCGACTTGTGAGTGTTTGCCAATGGGTTTCGGCATCTCAATGATTTCCCCATCATGCAACTCGTAGTGGTGTTCTGAGTTTTCTGGATACCAGTCCATGAACTCATTAAATGTGACTTGCTTCGGTATGGCTTGAATCATAGTGATCGCCCTTACTTGGCTTGTTCAACCTCTTTTGCTTCCAGCTTCTCAATCACCAAGGCCCGGATTTTCCCAGCCATCGATAATTCACGCCACGCTGGATCCTCCCGATACAGCTCAATTCTGTCCTTGATGTCGGTTATATCGACCGATATGCGGTCTTTGGCAGCCACAAGTTCATCCATTCACTTCTCCTCAATGTTAGTCCCATCGTTGCTTTTTTCTACTTATGAAGCACTATGAAGCTTTATGCTTCACTTTATGTTAGCATTCCAAGCATGAATTGAATCTCCTTGCAGCTTCATTGCCTTGGCATCAGTCTGCAATGAAGCTGCAATACGAATAGCAGACCTATGGCACCGCAAGTCATTCAAGCGAACGGACATACCTTGCAAGAACTGGCTTGGCGACTCTCAACAGTGAGGCGGAAAAGAGTACCAATTCGCACACTGCGCTGGTGGATCGAACAACTCCACATGGAGCCAAACGAATACGGACTTTATGACGACAGTGATTTAGCTGTGCTCATCAGTCTTGTCTTGTTTCTCAAATGCTGTCGGTCGATCGCCAAATTCAAAACCCTACTGATTCAGGAGCTAGAAACCCATGCCCCTTAACACCGATGCCCTCAAAGACTCCGTCAACGGACATAAACCTAAAGCCAAGCGCCCCAGCCCCAACGTCGAGCAGCAACAGCAACGACTGTCTGAACTGGATCAGCAGAGCGCTCATGCCATCAACGCTTTAGCCCAGACGGGCGTGAACACCATTAATGCTCAAGTGGTTGCTTTCGATGCCAAACTGACCCAGTTTGAGCGCAGCACTGCCAAAGTGATGGCCGAGCGTCTACGCCAATCCCAACTCCGCATTCAGCAATACCTGGTAGCAGAGCTAAGCGGCCACCCCGACCAACGCGCTGACTTTGCGGTGCTGCTGGACGATGCGCTTGATGTCCCTGACTTGACCAGCAGCTTTCTGGCGATCGCTCCTTACACAGCAGCCGGTGCGTTGCCGCTGTAAGCCTCACGCTGCATCTGTCAGCCACTGTGCCCAGTCAGTCTCGACCCCCTTCACGGTGCTAAAGCCATGCCACAGCCCCCCAACCCGACCGAGGGACAATTTTTTACCCTGCAGCCAGTGCCACCACCCGAACCCAAAGCCACGACTCACTGGGGCTTGCCTCTGGCGCTGGGACTGCTGGTCATTCCACTGCTCATGTTCGGCTTCGGTTTCTCGCAACAGCAGACACCAGCCACAACCGCCGCCGCCAGTTCCACCGCTACACCGTCCGTCTCGCCGTTACCGACCCCATCACTAGCATCGCAAGATGTTACGACACAAAAGCCAGAAGCGTCTGCAGCACCGCCCACAGCGGCTGTAACCAATGCCCCGCTAGCAACCCCGCATGACCTCGCTACCTTCCCGATCGCCCATATCTATAGCCCTGGCATGGCCGCTAACTTCCGCGCCGCGCCCAGTTTACAGAGTCCCGTCTTGGGCGTGCTGATGCACGGTGATTTAGTGGAGCTATCGCCCGAACGCCACGTCCAGCAGGACGGCGTGGTGTGGGTACCCGTGCGGTGGCGGGGTCAGACCGGCTGGCTGGCGAGCAACTTCCTTGGAGACTCCACCCATGCCCGACCCTAAAGCCTTACCACCCGCTGCACCGGCCAAGCTGTCCGTCTGGGCAGACCAGTCTGGCACGCCTTATTTGGTGCAACAGCAGCCTGACGGCAGTACCACCTTTACTCCACTCGAAACAGCACTAGCGAAAGCACAACCACCCACAACCACTGAGCGCGTCACGACTTACCGTGAACCGCTGCATACACTGCTGCTTGCCCTAATCGCCGTGCTGGGACTGGTCTTGGGCGGCTACTGTCTCGGCTTTCTCGCCGGTGCGGCCGGTCAGCGCGTCGTCCTCGTCCCCCGTTCGCCCCTCTGCGACACCCATCGCAGCAGTTTTCTGTTCTGGTCTTCTGAAACCAAGGAGTGCAACTAATGTCAGCGCCCAAAGCTAAAGGCTACAGCAGCAGCCCCAAAGGCATCCAGTCCCATATCCTGCCGCATGCAGGTGCACTGACCGAACGCGCCACCCGCTACTTCGGCATCGACCTGGCGCGCTTGCCGCAGATGAGCGACAACGAACTCGCCTTGTTTGCCGATCGCGCCACTGCCATGACCCGACTCAGGGAGATTCTGCCGATTTTAGAGAAGCACTTTACGACCCTAATCGACGGTCAAGTCGAGTACGAGCAGTTTGTCCAGCGTGTACTCAAGCAAGTCGAGAAAGGCTCCAAACAAATCGATAAAAGCCTCTTAGATGCGTGGCTGCTCTCCAAAGGCTACGACAAGCATTTGCAACTACTGAACCAGAAAGCTGGGCACGGGATGCAGAAGCTGGAGGCGGAATACCGCTCGGAGTATGACTTGAACCGTCTGGACTTCCAGAGTGCGATCAAACTGATTCACCTGCGGCATCAGAACCGCGCCAAAGCGATCAGCGAGAAGGTGCCCCAGGCACAGCGGCAGCTACACGTGCAGGAAGTGTTGCGGCGGCAGGCTGAAACTCGTAAAGAACTGCTGACCTACGGCACCGCTGGCAAGCCTGGGAAAGGCTTTTGGCACGGTGTCAAAGACTTCTTTCGCGTGTGAGGTGAGCCATGTTTGACCAGTATGATTCACCCTTACTGCTGCCTCCTGCTGGCGGCAATTATGAACCTGAGGACGCACCTGAACCGGATCGCATCGATTACGCCCTGGAAGGCATCAGTCGCTTCACGGGACTGTTTGCGCTGGGCATTACCATCACCTTGATCGCCCGGTGGCTAACGGCGCTCTTGCCCTTCTACTGGATTGGGGCGATCGCCGCGTTGCTGGCACTGGTCCTTCCGGCTTATCTGTCTCGTAGTGCTCGCTTACTCGCCATCGCGATCGCTCTCGTTGTTGCCATCTTCACAGGCTGGTTTGACCAACTTGCCCACACCAGTCAACAGGTGCAACAGCAGGTGCAGCAACAAGTGCAGGAGGTTTGGCGGTGAAAGACCCGTATCTACCACAGATTGTCGGACTCTTAGCCGCTGGCATGACCAGTACGGCGCTCGCGGTCAGTGGCTACCTGCACCAACCAGAGACGTTCCGCTTTCTGGGTTATTAGATGTCAAGCATATCGTCGAGTCGCGACAGCGACACAGACGAATTAGTAACGAGCCAAAGACCTTGCTAGCGGATGAGCACAGACGTTATTGCACACTAAAAATGGACAAGTCAAA
>JAHHHL010000025.1 GCA_019359375.1 Lyngbya sp. HA4199-MV5 | reverse complement strand
CTCACCCATGTACTGCCGCAGTTCACCAAAGATCACCTTCTTCCGCCGTTTCGGCATGAACACAATGTGATACTTGCAATGCCACGTCGTGTGATTTAGCTTCTGATAATCCATTTCAATTCTCCTGTTTGAAAGCACAAGTGCTTTCAAACAGGAGAATTTTTCTGCTATGGCTGCACCCAGTCAAACTTTTGAGCGTCTCCCCGGCAAAGCCGGGGGCTTACCCGATTTAGTTAGTGATAAGGCTCACACGCAAACACATTTCATGATTATTGACTGAGTTTACTTAATTTCTCTTTAGAATCAATAAAGCTCTTGCCGTCTCCCTACTTCTCTAACGCACATTACTTCACTTCTTCCACTGAAACGCGCATGGATTTTTGCCGTCTCGACCTGCAACCAACTCGCATGAAGCCGTGCATTCTGGTGGTGGACGACAATGACGATAACTTATTGCTCGTCACTCAGATCCTTACTCGGAGCGATCGCACTCTGCTAACGGCTCAAAGTGGTAAAACAGCGCTAGCCTTAGCCCAAGCTTCTCCGCCAGATTTGATTTTGCTCGATATCCTGCTGCCCGACCTCAGCGGGTTTGATGTCTTGCATTCTCTAAGACACCACGCTGCAACGGCACATATTCCTGTGATTGCCGTAACCGCTCTGGCAAGAGTAGACGATTGCCAAAAGCTACTGCAAGCAGGCTGCAACGATTGCAGTAGCAAACCTTACCTCTTAGAAGATTTAGAACTTGCTGTAGAGCGCTGCTTGCAGAGGGCGACCTTAGCGTGCGCCTAGAGCCTCTACCCCAAGACACTTATACAAGACATTTACACAAGGCACTTACACAAGACACATACAAACGATGAAACATCGAATGTGCCGAGTCCGCTTGGCTTTGCCGCTGTGGGTTAGTTGCGCTACTCGCTGGTTCTCAATGTCTCTCTTGGTCAAACTAGATCGGTTGGTCACCAGAAGCTTTAGACTGGATGATGCAGTAAATTGTGCATTAAACCCCAACCGAGCGACCCGTGCGAAAAATTGTTATTGCTGGCAACTGGAAAATGTATAAAACCCAAGCAGAAGCAATGGAGTTTCTGCAAGGATTTATGCCTCAACTCAATGACGTTGCAGACGATCGAGAGGTCGTGCTGTGCGTCCCCTTTACAGCGTTAGTCAAGATGTCTCAGTTTTTGCACGGCAGTCTGGTTCGCCTCGGTGCTCAAAATGTTCATTGGGAAACGTCGGGTGCCTACACCGGAGAGGTAGCAGCACCCATGCTGACTGAGATCGGCGTGCGGTACGTCATTGTCGGGCATAGTGAGCGGCGACAATACTTTGGCGAAACGGATGAAACCGTCAACATGCGCTTGCGCGCCGCTCAGGCTGCTGGCTTAACCCCGATCTTGTGCGTGGGCGAAACTAAGCAGCAACGGGATCTTGGCGAGATCGAATCGGTGATCTTGAGCCAGCTTGATCATGGGCTTAAAGAAATCGACCAAACCAATCTAGTCATTGCCTATGAACCGATCTGGGCGATCGGGACAGGTGACACCTGCGCCTCAGCCGAAGCAAACCGCGTGATTGGTCTCATTCGAGCAAAACTTACCAACCCTGACGTACCCATTCAGTACGGTGGCTCGGTCAATTCCGGTAATGCGGATGAAATTTTGCAGCAGCCTGAAATTGATGGGGCACTGGTCGGGGGAGCCAGCTTGCAGCCTGACAGCTTTGCTCGAATCGTCAACTTTTCTGCCACTTCGTAGGCAACTGCAACAGGAGAGTCAAGAAGATGTGGTCTAAACGTTGGTTCAGACCACCTTCTTGGCATGTTCAGATGGTCTACCTGCTATCAGTCGAGCGTGCCTTGCTGATGGCAGAGTCAATTCTGCCTGTAAAGCTTTCATAAACCCAATGCGATCGCTCTGGGTTACGTCTTCACAGACCTGTAATTGAAAGGAGTCGTCATTCAAAGCCTTCATGAAGATCGCCAACAGACCTCAAAAACATCAGGAAATTACCCTACAAGTGATGTAGGTTAACCTAGCATCTGATTCAGGTCACCAGTTTGACCTCCATCTTGTTCCTATACTATCTGCCAAGCCGCAGAAACGATATGCCCCTGCTCTTAGCCTGTTGTGCACTAAGCGAGCAAGCTTAGCGCTCGATCGCACACTAAAGCAGCCCTGCAACGACGCAGCATCCTGGCGGCTGATTCAAGAAAGGACCAAACGGAACTCTTCAAGATGTTCTTTAGTCCTCAAGGACGGGAACACTATCAACAAGCAGCCGACCGAAGCCTACTCTTACCCGGAGCAACTGAGACGAGCACTATGCCAGCATCTTCTTTTTACGCTGAAGCAGAATACGACGAACAGCTACATGCCCAGGGCTTTCGACCCGGTGATCCTGATGGAGACCGCACGGTAGATGACTTTGCGAACAGCGAAATGGAGTACGCAGACGCAGCGAACCTCCAGCGCAATGTCAGTCGTCGTACTACCGATCTTGTGCGGTTGTACCTCCAGGAAATTGGTCGCGTTCGCCTCTTAGGTCGTGACGAGGAAGTTTCAGAGGCACAACGAGTTCAGCGCTACATGCGCCTACTAGAAATGCGTACAGAAGCCGCTGAAACGGCAGGTGGTCCTATCCAGCTTTATGTGCAGCTAGTTGATGCCCACGATCGTCTGGCATCACACCTGGGTCATCGTCCCTCCTTAGAGCGATGGGCACTGGAAGGCGGCGTTGCCGTAGCAGACCTGAAGCCCGCCTTGGCAGAAGGGAAGCGCCACTGGGCTGAATTAGCTGGTTTAACCGTTGAAGCGCTAGAAGAGATTCAGTCTGAAGGCGGTCGAGCGAAAGAACACATGATCAAGGCAAACCTTCGCCTGGTGGTCTCCGTTGCCAAGAAGTATCAGAATCGTGGACTGGAGCTGCTAGACCTGATTCAAGAAGGAACGCTTGGACTGGAGCGTGCGGTTGAAAAGTTTGACCCTACCAAAGGTTATCGGTTTAGCACCTATGCTTACTGGTGGATTCGTCAGGGCATTACCCGCGCGATCGCCACCCAAAGCCGCACCATTCGCCTGCCCGTTCACATTACTGAGAAGCTGAACAAGATTAAGAAAGCGCAGCGCAAAATCTCCCAGGAAAAAGGGCGTACCGCTTCCATTGAAGACATTGCGCTTGAACTGGAAATGACCGCGCCTCAAGTGCGAGAAGTGCTCTTACGAGTGCCGCGATCGGTGTCTCTGGAGACCAAAGTTGGGAAGGAAAAAGATACTGAACTCGGAGACCTATTGGAAACGGATGACGTATCGCCAGAAGATACGTTGATGCGGGAGGCACTGCGCCGCGACTTGCAGCAACTCCTGGCAGATCTAACGACCCGTGAGCGGGATGTCATTCAAATGCGCTTTGGGTTAGGCGATGGGCATCCTTACTCGCTGGCAGAGATTGGGCGTGCGCTTGACCTTTCACGCGAACGAGTGCGTCAGATTGAAGCCAAGGCACTGCAAAAGCTACGGCAACCCAAACGCCGCAACCGTGTCCGTGACTATCTAGAATCACTGAGCTAGCGCTAGCTCCGTACCTTAAAGCTCAAATCCCCCGATGTTTTGACGACGTTGGGGGATTGCTTTCTGCACAATCTGGTCCTCCTAATCTGGAGCGATTTCTTTTAGTTCACTCCAACATCCTGTTCGCAGCGATCTGACTATGCTCTGTCTATTGCCTATCTATTGCCATAAATTCTACTGTTGTGTCTGCGATCGCGCGCGCTAGAACCAAATTCCTGCTGCCGCACACACTGCTTTTTGGGATCTATTCTCAATAAGGCGTGCTACTTGAAAATAAAAGTTTTATTGTGTATCATTCTCATTAATACAGATTTATTGAGAAGAAGAAAATGGCAATCCCCTACACAGCCACTTCACTTAAAGCCGAACTGAATGAAAAGGGATGGCGACTTACTCCTCAACGGGAGACAATTCTGCAAGTCTTTCAAAACTTGTCCAAGGGCAATCACCTCAGCGCGGAAGACTTGTACAACACGCTGAAAGATGATGGTGAGGCGATTAGCCTTTCTACCATTTACCGCACGCTTAAGCTGATGGCACGCATGGGCATTTTGCGTGAGCTAGAGTTGGCAGAAGGGCATAAGCACTATGAACTCAATCAGCCCTCGTATCACCACCATCACTTGATTTGCGTTCGCTGCAATAAAACGATCGAGTTTAAGAGCGATTCCATTCTCAAGGTGGGAGTTAAAACCGCACAAAAGGAAGGCTACCACTTGTTAGACTGCCAGCTTACCATCCATGCGGTTTGTCCTACGTGCCAGCGATCGCTCTTGCCCATGTAGAGGGAAGGCGGACACCAGGTTGGCTAGGATTTCATCCCAGCCTAAAAATAGCGCACCTGAGCATCAAACCCCAATGCACGAAGGCGGGTCGCTTCTGCTTCTGCCAAGCCTCGCTTATCAGAAGCTCCTGCGTCAACATATTTCCCAAGGTTTGAACGACCACCAATTGATGCACCAGGCGCGTACAGCTTGACTTTGTTTAGGGTAGTAGTATCTTTTATGGGGACTACAACCACATAGCGCTTGCGGATGCTTGCAGATGAGCCATTTCCACCTGGATCAGGCGAAAGCCCGAGCGCATATCTTGTATCAGAACCGACAACCCCATCTGGGTACAATCCCTTTTGTCTTTGAAATCGACGAACGGCGTTGTCTGTCTCATTGCCAAAGATGCCATCGACTTGAACCGAGTAACCGTTGACGTTAAGCTGTTGCTGAAGATCTTGTACATCTGATCCTCTACTACCGAGGCGCAACAGTCTTCCAGTAGTAATGGTGGAGCTTTGAAAGGTACTAACGGAACTGACCCCATTGATAGTAGTACTGCTAAAAATTGTACTGTTGCTATTACTGCTAATAGGTAAGATGTTTTCTGAAGTAGCGGATACCTGCCCTGTCAGCGCACGTTGAGTTTCAGGTCCAGCAATACCATCAACACGTAGACCCCGATCCTTCTGGAAACGCTTGACCGCATTCTCGGTGATTGACTTGTAAATCCCGGTTGAGGAGCGCTGAAAGTAGCCTGCTTGCCGTAATTGGTCTTGCAGCGTTCTAACAGCGGCACCTCGATCGCCAACCTGAAGTGCTGAGGCGTGCCCTGCGACTGCGAGAATTGCCGCGGGGACGAGCAGTTGCAGCATGAGCAAACTAGCTTGACCAGACAACTGCTTCACGCTTAAGTGATCAAAAGGCAGTGCTAGCTCGGCTGCGGCGGGATCTTCATAGGCGCACGCAGTATGCAGGTAGGCAAAAGTTTCCATAGATTCCCCACAATGGATTAGTTAGCTAGTCTATAAACAAAGGCTAGACGTTAACCTTTATAAAAATCTTAGCTTTATTAACTTCTAAAGGGAAGTGTTAACGAAAAGTTGTATGGTGACTAGCTACATATCATTAAGAAGCGATGTGAGTGCTTACTACCACGATCTTTTTTGAGCTTCAAACTATTGCTTAAAATGCTTCTAGAGCGCATGAACGGGTAACTCAACGTCGCGTTCTCTGCACTTATTGCTGATAGATTGCCGATCGCACTTGAAGCGACATCGAGATTCAGATAAGAGCTGATACCCTAGACCTAGACCCTGAACTTCATTAACCCGCCTGGTGAAAAACTATTGTGCGCCGCTAGTTTTGTCCGCTGGCACAGGCAGCAATGTTGCGGTTAACGCCCTCTGATCCGTTAGGCACCCAGCCAACACGAGGAGACCCTGCCATACCGATGTATTTGACACGAATCCACCGTCTGCCACCCGCGTCTTGCAGGTCGGCTACTCTACCGGAGAATCTTACAACAGCGGCTTTCGTGGGACCGTCTGTTTGATTAGAGGTATCTACGTACTGAAAGGTGCCATTTGGTGTATTACGTGCGACCAACCCAGTTTGCAAATCGGCGTAGGCTGCACCATCTCGTTCAACACTTCGTAGCCGCCGACAATACTGAGGATTGGTATCAATATCTACAGGTAAGCCGCCATCAGGGGCACCACCGCAATTTGAGATCAGTGTGTTGGTGGCGACCCATCCCAACTGAGGCGCTTTAATCTGTACGGTTCCTGTACCAAAGATGCCCGTAAGGGTGACGCTGGAATTTTCGAGGACGGTGCCGATCGCGCCACTCAGCGTAGAGGTTGTGTAGATGGTGAGTGGAGTTGTTGTGCCACGGCAGGTATCAATTTGGTCGATGCGTTCGGTGAGTGTGGGGGCATTTTGTGCGCGTAACAACGGTACGGTCGAGAAAGTGAGAACAAGGAAGCTAGCACAGCGTGCGATCGTCAGCACTCCCTTTCCCATGATCACCAAAATCATCATGCGTAGCGCACCCCTTTTGCCAGGTGCATCTAACTTACCTTCAACTCGAAACCTGACACAAGCTTTGGGGTTTGCTGGCGATTGGCAAGCTTGCGGTAACGACGATTGATGCGGTATGCATATCAGCGTTTGGCTCCAGTGCATCTGCCTAACCGGAACGGAGATGATCCTTTAGCGATGACGATCGACGACGGATGGAGCATACGTTAAAGCGAGCACGCGTGATTGCAATGAATGGGTTCCAGGTAACATTTGGGCAACGAAGTACAGCGGTTGCTCTTCGCGATCGCGCACAAGCGACACACTCAGCAAGCACCAGATGGTATGACCATCCTTATGCTGGTAGCGCTTTTCGAGATGGTAGTAGGCTAGTTCTCCAGACAGAAGCTTTTGCGCATAAGCCAGTGTTAGAGGTAGATCATCGGGATGGGTCAGCTCTGCAAACGTCATTGCTAGCAATTCTGCTTCGCTATAGCCCAGCAATTGACACAACGACGCATTGACCTGCAAGAACCGTCCTTGTGGAGAGGTCAGGCACATGCTGACGGCTGTTGTATCGAAGGCGTTGCGAAAACGTTGCTCACTCTGACGCAGCGCTTCTTCTGCTTGCTTGCGCTCTGTGATGTCTAGCGTTGTGCCAACCATACGGATGTACGTCCCCTGCTCATCAAACAGGGGCATACCTCTCACTTCAACATACCGAATAGAGCCATCTGGGCGGACAATGCGGAGGTCTCTTTCGTAGGCTTTACGGGTTGAAACGGCTTGAGAGACTAAGTTGATCAGTGCAGCGCGATCGTCTGTATGAATAAACTGTAAGGTTTCCACAGGGTTAAGTAAGGGCTGCTCAGGATCAAGTCCGTGAATCTGGAACAATTCTTCTGACCAGCGCGTGGTGTTCGCAATCACATCAAACTCCCAACTGCCAATATGTGCCACTCGTTGGGCTTCACGCAAGGTTGCCTCACTGCGACGCAACGCCGCCTCTGCCTGTTTCCGTTCGGCTTCGAGACGCATTGTGTTGCTCACATCGACATCGACAACGGTGGCGATCCAGCCTTGCAGAGCCTCATCCCATCGAGCCGTAACGTAGCCAGATATCCACCGCAACGTACCGTCTCGATGTCGAAAGCGGTACTGGGTAATCATCGCCTGTTGATTCTGTAGCCACTTCGGGTTGCAAACCAGTACCTGTTCTAAATCCTCTGGTAGAACTAGACTGCGCCAGAGAGTTTGATCCGCCATAAACGTTTCGGGCGAGTAGCCAAACACGGTTTCACACCCCTTAGACCAATAGTCGTAATGCCATGAGCCATCTGGGAAGATGTGAATGCTGGTGATGGAGGCGATCGCGCCAATCAGAATATCGTTGAGCTTGGTTTCTGAGCGTTGCAGCGCCAGTTCTAGCTGTTTGCGTTGCGTGATTTCACGATAAATGCAGAGCAGTCGTTTCTGTCCTTCTAGCTCCAGCACTTCTGCCGATACCAGAACCGTTCGCAGTTGCCCCTGTTTGTTGCGGTAATCAATTTCAATCTCGCGGACGCGGTTATGTGTGTGCAGTACGTCTTCAAAATGAGTGATCTGATCAGGCTGAACAATGAGCTTTAGATCTACAGCATTCTGACCGATCGCCTCTTCACGAGAGTAGCCCGTAAACTCCAAAAAGCGGTCATTCACATCAAGGTAACGACGTTCTGGCAACGTCATGATCGCGATGGCATCTGGGCTGGTACGAAAGACCTTGGTGAACTTTGCTTCTGACTCTTGCAGTGCCGTGATCACCTGGTCAAACGATTGTTGTAGATGCTCTGTCATCTGGTTAAAAGAGTGCGCCAACACTTCGAGTTCGGCAATCTGGCTTGTGGTATCAATGGGATGGTTCCACTCTCCCAAAGCGAGTTCACGGCTAGCGCGGCTCAGTCGTAGAATGGGCTTGGCAATCCAGGAGGCGGTTGCCCAACTCACCGCGATCGCAGCGGCTAGGGCTCCCACGCAAAGCCAGAAGGTCACGCGATGATTGTTGGCGATCGCGTCGGACAGGTCGGCTTCTGGCACGACGACGACGGCGAGCCAATCCAGGTTTTGGTCACGCCCTAGCGGCTCGATGTGGGCAAAGTAGCGCTGATGATCGACCTCAAAGCTGAGCTGCTGTCTTGTCTGGATGCGGCTGAACCCGCCAAACTTCTCTATGATTGAGGCGGCTGCTTGCTCCGTCAACACGTCGTAGCTTCTGTCTGCCCGCAACCGTTTGTAGGCAAGTTCTGAAACTGGCGTGTTAGTCCTGATCGTTGCTAGCAATGCTGAACGCTTGTCTGAGAGTCCCAATTGTTGGAAGGGGCGATCGCCGTTGGAATTGGCAATCAGTAACCCTTGTTGATCGACGATAAACGCCTGTCCTGTTTTGGCGATTTTTAAGCTTCTGAGTTCGTTGCTCAACGAGTTTAGCGAGATCGAAGCCGCTAGCACGCCCTTAAATCTGTCTACACGATCGTACAGCGGTTGAAGATACACGGCAGTTAGCACTGGCTGCTCGGTCGGTGTCAGCCCCAGAGCTAAGCGCCAAAGCGGTTTTTGAGTGTCTTTCGCGGTTAAATACCACGAGTCTAAGGTCAAATTCGAGCGTCCAGGCGGATGACTGTGAAGCGGCGATTCGACCATAAGCCTGTTGGTCAAATAACGGTTCAGCATGTCATCGCCAGTACTGGTGTGAACCGTGACGGCCATGGAACCAGGCTGCTTTCCCACGGCAAACAGCGAGCGACGCTCATTCGCATAGGCGATCGCCTTTGCCTGCTCGAAGTGCCTCAACTGTTGCTCAAACAAAGGCTGCAAAAAGACACGATCGCGACGGTCTAAAGCACCAAACTGGATGACCGCTGCTGTACTGTGAGTCATTGCCGCCGCCGCCCGTATCTCTTCTATTAAGTTTTGATCGATGCGCTGACCAACCTCCCTTGCTAGCTGACTGGCAAGGTGATTCGTCATCTGCTGTCCGTGGCGGTAAGAAAAATAGCCCACGCTCCCAACGGCAGCGATCGTCTGCATGACAAACGGCACTATCAGCACAGCCAGCAGTGGAATTTTCTGTCGAGGACAACGAGGTAAAAACGACGTTGAAGGGCGCACTCTATAAAACACTCTTAAATTTGGATATTGGATAAATGAGGAGGCGTGATTTTATCCTGAAAATGTTTATCTGAAAACGATTGTGGAGACGTAAGATGACCTTGACTTGTAAAAGGCTAAGACAAATCTAATCAGCCAACCACTGTACTGCACTTTAGCCCATGTCAAACCAGCCAGAATACCGAACTTTTAACGCAGGAAGTACTAACAGAGCTGTTTCTGCACGGCAGCAGCATCGAGACCACTTACGCTGTAAAGC
This sequence comes from Lyngbya sp. HA4199-MV5, assembly GCA_019359375.1. Lineage (GTDB taxonomy): Bacteria > Cyanobacteriota > Cyanobacteriia > Leptolyngbyales > Leptolyngbyaceae > Stenomitos. The sequence goes on along the minus strand of JAHHHL010000025.1, from coordinate 80,830 downwards.
TTGATACCGAGGAGCGTGGCTGACGATCAGCAGTGGTGGTCGTAAAAGGATTAGGGGTTGCGTTAGGCAAGGTTTAGGGCTAATGTCTTGTTTGACCTTGATTCGGCAGAGTGATGACAGCTATCGGTCTGGTCTGAATCTCTGGTTGTTTTACTGATTTTGCGTCTTCTCCACCAATAGGGCATCTGTCAGTAACGTATCTGTCAGTCGCGCATTTGTCGGTAAGGCATCTGTAGGCTGCATTGCTCAAACGTGATGCCTATAGCCTCCTCAGGGTGGTGCAAGGCGGCGGTTTCAGGTTTGATCGCCCCTTGTTTTGAGCGTGAGCAGCGACGATCTGGCACTGCTCTTACTCAAGCCTAAAATTTTACTCAAGCCTAAAACGGCTCTCAGTCTGTGGTTACGTTGAGTCTTTATGTTGCTTAGCTGCTAGTCAAAGGCTTATGTTGCGTCATTATCTACCTGGATTTTTGAAAAAACCGTTTCAAGGGGAACGTGTAGCGGCGATCGCAGAGCCTCCTTCTGTGACTGATGCTGTAGCTGGCAGCGTGGCGCAATCGGTCTCAGATCCGCCTGTGTCTGAGCGCTCTAAGGTCGAGCAGATGATTCAAACCATTCGCCCTTACAGCATGGTGCCCGACGCAGGGCTTGAGTACTTGATTCAGGCGGTTCAGTCTGTGATGCAACAGCAAATTGCCGGAGACTTTGTGGAATGCGGTGTTTGGAAAGGTGGCTGTGCTGCTGCCATGAAGCTGACTGAAATTGCAATACAGCATCAATCACAGCGGTTACTGCACCTCTTTGATAGTTTTGAGGGGCTGCCCCCTGTGCAGCCGATCGACGGTCCAATGGCGCGCCGCTGGCAACAAGACGTGGATAGCCCTGGGTACTTTGACAACTGTACGGCTTCCTTAGCGTTGGTACAGCAAAACTTTAGCCAGCTAGGAATTTTGGACAGCACCGTCAATTTTTACAAAGGCTGGTTTGAAACAACCGTGCCTCAGTTTGTGCAACAGCATCCTGAACGCAAGATTGCCATTCTTCGTCTTGATGGCGACTGGTATGAGTCAACGAAAGTATGCCTTGAGAACTTGTATCCGCTGGTTTCGGAAAACGGTATCATCATCATTGACGATTATTACTATTGGGACGGCTGCGCCTTTGCTGTTCATGAATACTTAGGCAAAAACGGGTTGAACCATCGTATTCGTTCAGTACACGACTTTTCCTCAGCTTATATTATCAAGCAAGCGTATCGTGAGGCTTAAGAGTTTAAATTAATGGAAGGTTTTCATTATTATCTGAACCCCCATCCTCAAGAGCGACACTATATTGCCCGTTCGACTATCATTGCGGCGCTATCAAAATTGGCTCCGACCGTTAAAGGACGCATGATTGATATCGGTAGTGGACCAGTACGCGGGTATGAGGACTTGTTTAAAGCCTACGTCAGTGAATATCTTTGCATCGATCGACCCGGTGTCGAAAATGTTGATCTTGGTGCAGATTGCTACAGCATTCCGCTACCAGATGCTTCGGTTGATACAATTCTCTCCACTCAGGTGTTGGAGCATTTGGTGACTCCCGATCGCATGCTCAAGGAAGCCTATCGCTTACTCAAATCTGGTGGTAGCTTGATTTTGACTGCGCCAATGGTTTGGGGGTTGCACGAAGAACCGATCGATTTTTACCGCTACACTGAGTACGGTTTGCGGTCTTTGCTTGAACAAGCTGGCTATATTGAGATTGAAATTCACCCTTTAGAAGGGTTGTTTGCCGTCTTATTTCAGATGCTTATTGACGAGTATTACGTTGGCTGGTCAACAAAGAATCAACGCCTTGCGAACCTGGTAATCGGTGGATTAAATCGAGCCGCCCTATGGCTTGAACAGACGTTTCCGACTCGACGACTATGTTTGACCTATCTGGCAACTGCGACAAAGCCAGCAGAAGATTCTAGCTTCTTTTTACACTCACAGGTGACGAGTGAACTGACTCGATCGAACAAAACGAATCAACTATCTTTTTCTCATCAAAGGACTTCTAAAACCATGCTGGTGGAAGAGCTAAACGATCAATCAAATCAACTTAGTGAACTCGACTTCACGGGAGAGCGATATATTCCTGCCCTGGCTGGAGTAGACCTATCCTTGTGGAATGTGGATCACATGATCCGCTATGCCTTTGCAGCCACTTTTGTTCAAGGCAAGCGGGTGCTAGACATCTCCTGTGGTAGCGGCTACGGTTCGCGCTATCTGGCGCTTCAGGGTGCCGAGCAAGTGGTGGGTGTTGATGTTGACGAGCGTTCGATTCAATTTGCCTCTAAGTTTTACCAGCACCCGTCAGTAAGCTTTATACAATCTGATGCGCATTATGTACGATCGTTAGAAGACGCATCTTTTGATGTCATCGTATCGTTTGAAACCATTGAGCATCTACAAAACCCCAGGCAATTTCTTCTGGAATTGCGGCGACTGCTCAAGCCCGGCGGACAACTTTTCATTTCCTGCCCCAATGATTATCGAGTCTCTCCAGGCTTGAGTGAGTTTCATCTCCATAAGTTTAGATTCACGGAATTTCGAGATTTATATTTGTCAATCTTCAATGAGGGCATTTTTGTAGGGCAACATTTGACGGTCGCTAGCTGCATCATGAAGCCGTATAGCCCTGGTTTGAAGGATGTACAGTTTGGAGCGCATCACCAACCTTTAGCATCTGATTTTTTCACTAAGCAATACTTAGAACATCTTTCATCCATCGAAAACGCAGATAACTACATCGCCGTGCTTGGAGTCGATGAGTCTTTAATTGGTAACCAGTTCAGCCTTTCTCAACATGCTTATCAGACATTGATGCAAGAGCTTTGTAACGTGAGCGCTTTAAGAGTAGCTTTAGAGCAACTGCGTCATCATGTGCAATCGGTTGAAGCCGCTCTGGCGCACTTGCATACGCTCAATGCTGCGGCTAATGAACGGATTCAGGCAATGGAAAGCAGTAAGTTTTGGCAGCTCAGAAAGTTATGGTTTTGGCTGAAGCGAAAAGCAGGTCTTAGAGTTGATGGCTAAGGAGTTTAGCATTAGCCGATGAGCGCCTGGACGCAAACAGCTAGATTTACTGTAGAGCTTTGATTGTATGAAAAGAATCCTGTTTATTTCTCATGATGCTTCACGCACTGGTGCGCCGATCGTTCTTTTACATTTTATACGGTGGCTTCGTGACAACACACGGCTCCCATTTTTCATCCTCTTGCGCGAAGGAGGAGAGCTGGTAGCAGAATTTGAAGCCGTTGGTCCGGTCATCATTTTGAACCAGGCAGGATTCTCGGAAGACGTTTTAGCAGAGCAGCTAGAGAGATATAATATTGGTTTAATTTATTCAAATACGACTGTTAATGGAGCAGTCTTAAGAGTACTGTCTCAGCTTCGATGTCCAGTTATTTCCCACGTTCACGAACTTGAACAAACCATACGCCATTACTTCAGCGTTGAGCTTTTTGAAGAAGTAAAGCAGCATACTAATCACTATATTGTTGCCTCGCAAGCAGTCAAAGAAAATTTAGTCCGCAATCACAGTATCCCGACTAAAAAACTAGAAGTTATTTACGAATACATCCCTATTCGTTCTGCTTCGGTCAACTTGGCTGAAGCCAGACAAGAGCTTTGTATCGAACTAGACATTCCTGAAAACTCCTTTATTGTGGGCGGCTGCGGAACAATTACCTTGCGAAAAGGCATAGATATCTTTGTGCAGCTTTTGTCTACGCTTCATAGGTTGAAAACAGAGACACCTTTCTATTTTTTATGGGTTGGTGGTCCGACCGAAGGCGTGTTTTTTCAGGACATGTATAACGATGTCAGGCAGCTTGGTCTGGAATCATCGATTCGTTTTGTTGGCTCACAGTCCGATCCATTAAGGTATTTTGCTACCTTTGATGTCTTTGCTTTAGTATCTCGCGAGGATCCATTCCCATTAGTCTGTCTAGAAGCCGCCTCTCTTGGCAAGCCAATTATTTGTTTTGATGCCTCTGGAGGAATGAAGGAATTTGTGGAAGACGACTGTGGCTTTGTCGTCCCTTATTTGAATATTGAGGTGATGGCAGAGAAAATTCTGGAGCTTTCAGGCTCACCAGCACTGCGCGATCGCCTCGGTCAACAAGCACGGCGAAAGGTTGAAGCGAATCATGATGTTAACGTGCTTGCGCCAAAAATTCTCAAGATTATTGAACGCTTTTTCCCAGAGCCTGATCTTTTAGAAATTTCCGATCAAGACACAATTGTCTCCATACTGAAGGCACAGTGTGGTGCCTTGAAAGACAAGCTTCAAAAAACGCAAGTAGACTATCAACAGCTCCAAAGCCAGCTTTACCCAACCAAAAGTCAGCTTCGGCTCACGCAAAACCAACTGCACCAAACCCAGAACCAACTGCATCAAACCCAGAGCCAACTGCACCAAACCCAAAACCAACTGCACCAAACCCAGAGGGTCTTTGATCATGTCTCTGCCGTTGTGCAATGGATGCAGACCAGTAAATTTTGGCAATTTCGCCTGATCTTGCTAAAAGTGCGAGCGTGGCTATTGCGTTCACCTCACCGTGAGCCGATCGACAAAACGTTGCCATCTTTGCCGACGATCGACGACGTGATGCCTCTATTAAAAGTTGTCAAAGCACCAGAAGATCCCTATGAGCTTTGGCAGCAGCAGTCTATGCCTCGACCCATTGATTTACAAAAACTGGCTGAAACAATTGATTTAATGGCTCACAAGCCGCTCATTAGTGTAGTGATGCCAGTGTATGATCCCCCGGAAGCATTTTTGCACGCTGCGATCGACTCTGTGATCAATCAAATTTATCCCCACTGGGAGCTTTGCATTGCAGACGATGCTTCGACAGCACCCCATGTTCGTCCCCTCCTGGAGTATTATCAGGCTCAAGATAGCCGTATTAAAGTCATTTTCCGCGCGAGCAATGGACATATTTCTCATTGCTCCAACTCTGCTTTAGAACTAGCCACAGGTGAATTTGTTGCGCTACTAGATCATGATGATCTCTTAACCCCCGATGCGCTTTATGAAGTAGCGTTGCTGATCAATCGCCAACCAGACGCAGACTTGATTTATTCCGATGAAGATAAGATTGACGAGCAAGAAGAACTTCGAGATCCCTACTTTAAGCCTGATTGGTGCCCGGATTCGCTTTTATCAAGAATGTATATCTGCCACCTGGGTGTGTATCGTCGATCGTTGCTTGAGGCGATCGGAGGCTTTAGACCAGGATTTGAAGGCAGCCAGGATTACGACCTGGCGCTCAGATTTACCGAAAAGACAGACCACATCTTTCACATTCCCAAGATTCTGTATCACTGGAGACTCACTCCAGTTTCAGCAGCAAGCAGTACGGAAGCGAAACCTTATGCCCATCAAGCGGCTAGAAAGGCTTTAACGGAAGCACTCCAACGGCGAGACACGCCTGGGAAACTGTTGGATAGCCCTACATGTTTGGGGCATTATATTGTGCGATACCAGATTGAAGACTACAAACTGGTCAGCATTATCATTCCAACCAGAGATTTGAGTCAAACGCTCAATCAGTGCCTTGAATCGATTTTTAAGGAGACAACTTATCCTAACTATGAAGTCATCATCATTGATAATGGCAGTGTTGAACAAGAGACGGCTGATCTGATCGATCGCTGGCTTAAAAAACAGCCGGGTCGGTTTAAGTGCTATCCGCTAGATATTCCTTTTAACTACTCAAAGCTCAACAACTATGGGGTGAATCAAGCAAAGGGAGAGTTTTTACTCTTTCTGAACAATGATACCGAGATTCTGACATCAGACTGGGTTGATGCAATGGTAGAACAGGCGCAGAGGACAAGTATTGGAGCCGTTGGTGTTCAGTTGCTCTACCCAGACAATACGTTGCAACATGCTGGTGTCGTAGCTGGCATTGGCGGTGTCGCTGGGCACAGCCATCGGTATCTTGCAAGTGACGAACCCGGCTACTTTAACCAGATACAAACAGTTAATAACTATTCTGCTGCTACGGCTGCTTGTTTAATGTGTCGTCGCGATGCCTTTATGGCGGTTGGTGGCTTTGAAGAGCAACTAGCGATCGCATTCAACGATATTGACTTCTGCTTTAAGCTTGTAGAGAAAGGCTATCGAAATATTTACCTCCCGCATGTCAAGCTCTATCACTACGAATCGAAAAGCCGAGGCTTTGAAGATACCGAAGAAAAGCAAGTAAGATTCAGGAAAGAAATTGCCTACATGCAGCTTCGATGGCATTCTTTGATTGAGCATGATCCTTGCTACAATCCAAATTTGTCGAAGCAGATAGAAAACTACAGTCTGAATATCAAAGATTGAAGTAACCGTGTATCAGGAAATACTTTTATGAAGCTTTCAAAAGTTTTCAATCTACTGACTAAACGCGACAAATTTAGTGATGCTGAACCACTATTACTTGCCGACCCTATAGCTCCTCAAGAGCAAGTTTTCACTACGCCTCAGCAAGCTGTTACTAATCGATATATTAGTTCAGCTCCGAGCCCGCAAAATGCCTTAGATATTTTTCACGGTGAGTGGTCTTCTGTTTTACCTGAGCCATTGGCTCATTTAAGCGCTGGCGCAGCTCAACTATTCAGTGATGTTCGTATAGACTGGTTGGTCGAGACGATTGGCGGTGTCGTCGATAAAAACGTTTTGGAGCTTGGTCCCTTAGAAGGCGGTCACACTTATATGCTAGAGAAGCTAGGTGCGTCTTCGATCGTTGCGATCGAGTCCAACACCCATGCTTTTCTCAAATCGTTAATCATCAAAGAGCTGTTTGAATTAAAACGGTCTCGTTTTCTTTATGGTGACTTCATTGAATTTCTGCGCCAGGAAGATACTCCAAGTTTTCAAGTTTGCCTTGCAAGTGGTGTACTCTACCATATGCAAAAGCCAGCCGAACTCATTGCTCTACTCTCACGGCATTGTTTAGAGCATTTGTTTCTCTGGACGCATTACTACGATGCGGCAATCATCGCCGCCAATCCATCTTTATTGCCTAAGTTTAACGATTCAACTCAAAGCGACTATGAGGGCTTTCAGCATACGCTCTATCGTCAGGAATATCAAACTGCACTAACATGGAGCGGCTTCTGCGGAGGCAATGCACCGATAAGTGCCTGGATGACGCGTGCCGATATTATTCGATGCTTAGAATACTTTGGCTTTGAGGTTCTAGGAATCAACTTTGACCAACCTGATCACCAGAATGGTCCTGCTTTGGCACTGATTGCAAAACGTTGTCGCAAGGCTTCGAGCTAATTCAAAGAAAGCAAAGAGAAGCTAAGCAAAAGTTCACAGCTTAAGCCAACGCTCTAGATAGCATCCAGGCAACGCGACAGCTTAATTTAAACTAAGTACATTTGAGAAGTTCTGCCAAACAAGCATTTTCAGAGGTTGCCCACCCTAACTTCTAGTCTTGACACTGCATTAGTTAGAGGATGTCTGAGAAGTGCGCTCGGTAGCGGATGAAACGGATAGCTTACAACTTTAAGCTCAAATGGATGACCCACTTCATTGGTTTTCAATCCGTTGCCCACTGATTTGACGCTTTTTAGACATCCGCTTAGTTTCTGGTTCTGTAGCGACTCAAAATCATGACAAAAACTCGTAATGATAAGCTTTTACATTACATTACTCCCGCCAATCAAGTCGGGGTTGAAATTGGTCCACTGACTAATCCGATCGTTACGCGTGACATGGGTTCGATTTACTATATTGACCATGCCTCTACAGAAGACTTGCAAGCAAAGTACGCCAACGATCCGGCTACTGATATCAGCAAAATAGTTGATGTAGATTACATTTGGGGCGAGAGAAGTCTGGCAGAACTTACTCAAAACAAGCAACCGTTTGACTACTTGATTGCTTCTCACGTCATTGAGCATGTTCCTGATTTGATTGGTTGGCTCAATGAAATCAGAGCGATTCTCAAGCCTGGTGGCATTCTGTCTCTTGCAGTTCCAGATAAACGACAATGTTTTGACTACGAACGGCAGTTAACTCGGCTCTCTGATGTGTTTGAAGCCTATTTGTGTCGCCGAAAAAAGCCATCATCGCGTCAAATTTTTGATCATGTTGCTTCTATTGTTCATCTTGAAGGTAAGTACACATGGAGCAAGAAAGTTGATGAAACGGCAGAATTCACTCGTTATTACTCTTTGAATGATGCGCAGGTAGCTGCTAAGTCCGCTTTTGAATCAGACGTTTATCATGATGTGCATTGCTGGGTGTTTACGCCCAACTCCTTCTTTAAGTTACTGAGGGAACTAGCTGAGTTAGGTTTGCTTCAGTTCGAGGTCATACAGTTTTATGAAACAACTGGATGCGAGTTCTATGTAAGCTTACGAGCAGTGGATCATGCTATTTCCCCATCGTCAATACAGCTAGAGCCTGAGGGGAACAAACCGCTTCAGCTAAGAACAATGGCAGAGGAAAACGAAGCCTTACGTGAGCAGTTTGGTGCGATGGAGCGGTTACAGCAAGAAACTGAGCAATTGCTAATGCAAGAACAACAAGAACGATCGCACCTGCAAGCGTGCATTAAGGCGATGGAAAGCAGTAAATTTTGGCGCATGAGAATGGCTTGGTTCAAACTTAAGCAAGCACTGAGGTTTTCATAGATTCCTCACTTTAAGTTCCTATACTTTCACCGCGTTTTACTTGCTCAGGACTGACACCTTCTTATTAGCGCTTTTGGGTTTTATAGAGGACAAACTGCCCCAACACGCCGACGCTTTCCACATGATAAGACGGCAAATCTGAACTAAGGGATAGATCAGTCGTGTAGAGGCTGAACACGACAAAGTTGCGCCGCTGGGTGCCGTCGCGAATAATTTGCTTAATCTTAGCTTGATTAGCCTCTAGTTCTGACTGGCAAAGCTTTTGAAGACCAAAGGCGGTTGGCGCTTTGGCGCACGCTTCTACTTTTAAATAGGCGATCGCCGCTTGTGTCGCAAATTCGTCGTAAGCCGCTTGCCCAGGGTTAGTCACTGCCAGCAAGCCGCTGATCCCTAAGAGTATGCAACCCCCTACGATCGCAACGGTTTTAAGCGTCTTCATGCGGCGACTGTTTTGGGTTGCAGTGGTTTCTGCGGACTTGAGACGAATAGCCATGATTGATTGCGTAACCTTGCTCGCCAGAATGGTGTGAAGGCATCGATCGCCTTCAGATGAGTCTAGTCTAAGCGTTTGCCTCTAAACTGACCCGTCCAAAATGGCACGTCAAAATGGGTCAGTCGATACCTTCAAGTATACGAGCGACTTCAGGCTTTGCCACCCGCAGAGCTTTCAGAAAATTCAAGCCATGCTGTGCCTGCAAGTGCTATGATGATTGATGCGCGGCGAGCGTAGCCAAGTGGTTAAGGCAGAGGATTGTGATTCCTCCACTCGTGGGTTCGAGTCCCATCGTTCGCCCTTCTCAACCTCCTCGGAGGTACAGTCTCAGAGGTACAGTTTTCAAGCTAGTTATCGTTCAAGGCAATGATGGCAGCTCAAAGCTGGGCAGTTTTTCAGGCTCGGCGTGAGCGTCTTGTATCCAGGCTTGCAGGGCAGGTAGCGCCAGGATTGCCTCTACATATTGGGTGCAAACGCGATCGAGCGGCACCGCATAGGTCGCAAACCGCAACGCAACGGGGGCAAACATGGCATCCGCGATCGTGAACGTACCAAACAGCATGTCACCCTCCGCACCGTATGTTTGCCGACAGTCACGCCAGATGGTGGTAATGCGATCGATATCCGTTTGCACCTCAGGAGTCATGCCGTGACCAGGCAGTTTAGCGCGACAGTTCATGGGCATATGGTGACGCAGTGCGGCAAAACCAGAATGCATTTCGGCACAGATGGAGCGCGCGATCGCCCGTGCCGCTTTGGGTTCTGGCAACCAGGATAAGGCTGGAAAGCGCTCAGCCAGATGCTCTAGAATGGCGAGAGAATCCCACACCGTCAGCGTGTCATCCAGCAGCACCGGAACTTTGCCTGCTGGAGAGTACTGCCGAATTTGCTGGGGTGACTCTGGTGTATAGAGGGCAAGGCGCACCTCGTTGAACTCGATCCCAAACTGCCGCATCGCTAACCAGGGGCGCAGCGACCAGGACGAGTAGTTTTTGTTGCCAATTACAAGGGTTAGTGTCATCGCTTTAAGTAGTGAAGGTGTTCAATCCAGGCGCGAATATCGGCTTCAGACCCACTGGTCGATCGTCCGGTGATGGGGTCATACGCTTGCCAGTAAAGCCGACCATCGCGATCGGTGCATTGCCAAACGTGCAGTTCATTGGGTCGCCAAACGTGCAACGGGTTGGCATGAGCGATCGTCTTGATTAACCACTGCCAACGCTGCTGAAAGAAAGATAATCCTCTCCAGACAGCAGTGGTGGACGGTTCGATCGGTGCGTTATTTGTTTCAAGAGGCTTTAAAGGCACACAGGGGTCTGGGCTGTTCATTGGAGGTTCTCCGAGCCTGAACGGGATGTTGCTTACGCTAGCAAGGCTCCAATGAGCAATCAAATGGTGGTGTAGATAGGTTCTATCGATAGAATCTATAGAAGCGTGCCACGAACCGTGCGACGATCGCTCCGTGGCGGCACATGGAAGGGCAAAGGATGAAGTTTTCTCAACTGCGAGCACTGGTAGCCGTGGCAGAGTACGGCAACTTTAGTGAAGCGGCTCTGGCATTGAACCTGTCACAGCCCACGATTAGCCATGCGATCGCCACTCTGGAAGACGAACTGGGTGTCTCTCTTTTTGCCAGAGGTCGCCGGGGTGCGGTGCTGACAGCGGCGGGAGAGCAAATTGTGGCACACGCACGTCAGGCAATCCATCATTTAGAACTGATGCAAAAAGAGGCGAATCTGCAAAAGGGGTTGAACGGTGGACAAGTGCGGATTGCATCGTTTCGCAGCGTGGCAACTCATTTGCTGCCCAGGGTGATTGCTCAGTTTCGCGATCGTGTCCCCAACGTGAGCATCACCATCATTGAACGTCCTGACTACTTGGATATTGAGCAAACGCTGCGTGAGGGTCGTGCTGACATTGGCATCACCTATTTACCGACCAGTGCAGACTTTGAGGTATGGGAACTGCTGCGCGATGATTACCTTGTGCTCTTACCACCCAACGCCAGGATCCGCAGCACGCGCCTGACATGGGATGATTTAGCGGCATATCCACTCATTTTGCTGCCCTGTCTACCGTGCGGGGGAATGCTCCACAAGCATCTGGATGCCGTTGCGCCGTCAATCCAGACTGCTTGCAATATTCAAGAAGATTCGACGATCGTCAGCATGGTGATGCAGGGGCTAGGAGCAGCGATTCTGCCTCGTCTTGCCGCAGAACCCATTCCAGCCGCACTGCACGTTTATTCGCTGCCCGTCCCGCTGAAACGGGTTATTGGGGTAGCAACCATGCCAGAGGCACTGTATACTCCAGCCGTTTTTGCCTTTTTGGAAACCTTGAAAACCTTCGATTTACAAAGCCTAGCGATGGCTGAATGACGTAGAGAAGCATGATGAAACCGTCTCAACATTACCTGGTTTTGATCGGGATTTTGCTCCTGGGAAGCTTTCTGCGGTTCTGGCATCTAGACTTCAAACCCGTCTGGCTGGATGAAGTCATTACGGCGTTGTTTAGCCTGGGTCGCAACTACTACGATGTGCCATTGAATGAGGCATTTTCACTGTCGGTGCTGGATCAGGTCTTTACCCTGAAGCCAGAAACAAGCTGTGCCCAAATCGCTCAAACGGTGTCTAGCCAATCGGTACATCCCCCGCTCTTTTTTTGCTGGATGCACGATTGGCTGCGCTGGGTGCAGGCGATCCCGCTGTCGTGGGTCTGGAAGCTACGGGCACTGCCTGCGTTGCTTGGGGTGGTGGCGATCGCCGCACTCTACCAGCTCAACCGCATCGCCTTCTTTCCAGCCGCAGGGTTAACGGGAGCTATGCTGATGGCAGTCTCTCCCTTTGCCGTCTACCTCTCCCAGGAAGCCCGTCACTACACGCTGCCCATGCTGCTGGTCACGCTGGCGCTAGTGGGACTGTACCAGGTGCAAACCGACTTATATCAGCGACAGATTCGCCCTGGCGTGTGGCTCGGCTGGATCATCGTCAACAGCCTTGGCTTTTACGTCCACTATTTCTTTCTGCTGGCGTTTGCCGCCCAGGTTGCCACGCTGTTGATCAATATTCTGACCTTCAAATCTCTGCCAACCCTACACCCTACACCCTACACCCTACACCCACGCCGCGCCCTACTCGCAGTGACGCTCGCAACAACAGCCGTTTGCCTCGCCTATCTGCCCTGGTTGCCCACCTTTCTCAGCCACATCAGCCGTCCTGAAACGGATTGGATGAAGCCTTTTGAACCCGATTGGATGGACACGATCGCGCCCCTCTACCAGTTGCCAATGGGCTGGATTTTGATGGTGATTGCGTTGCCCGTCGAGAATCAGCCCCTATGGGTCGCCGTTGTGATGGTGCTGCTGATGGTGCTGTTTACGGGTTGGCTACTGTGGCAGCTTTCCAATCGCTTTGGGCAGCTTTGGAGTACGCCGGAAACCCATCTGGCAACCCGGATGCTGGCAGTGTTTGTGCTGTGCGTCTTGCTGGAGTTTCTGGCGATCGTGTACGTGCTCGGCAAAGATATTACGTCCGTACCCCGCTACAACTTCCTTTACTTTCCAGCCGTCTGTGCGCTGTTGGGAGCTTGCCTCGCCCAACCAGGTCAGGCATTGAAACGTTGGCACGAAGCAGGAAAGCTCTTCCCTGCATTCCAGACGTTGCCCCGCCTTAAACCGACTCTGATCTGGATTGTGCTTTTAGTGGGCGTGCTGAGCAGTACTCTGGTCGCGTCCAATCAGGTCTTTCTCAAGCCCTATCAGCCAGAACAGGTAGCTAGCAACGTGCAACTGGATGGTGAACCTGCCCGGTTGATGAGTATGACCTACAGCGATCTGCAAGAAGTGGCTCTGGGGCTAAGTTTTGCGCTGGCGCTGCATCGGCAACAGGACGATCGTGCGACTGACTCTCAGCAAGCTTTTGCGTTTATCCCACGGGTGCCATTAACTGTGCCATCATCCACTGCCCCATTATCCACACCGGGCGATCGCCCCCAAACTACCCCAAGCATTGATCAGGTGTGGCAAAATTTGGCTGCGCTCAAACAGCCGCTAAAGCCACCCTTTGGCTTATGGATGGTGGCACCAGGTCTCAAGCAAAACGGTTATCCACCCAGTCTGTCGCTGCTTCAAACTTCGGGCAGACCGATCGACTGCAAAATTGACCGCGATCGCTTTTATCGACTGGGCATTCCTTACCAACTGTATCGATGTAACCCGTAAACCTTACTCGTCGGTTTGCCAGCCGTCATACCCCGATCGACTCCCAAAATAGTCCTTGGTCGATTCCTCATCAATCACTTTTTTCGGGCGCATGATGAGAATGATTTCACCCAGCAACGGCTGCTCTGGCTGGGCATCAAACCATTGGATCTGGAGTTGACTGGACGTTTCGGTGATGAAGTAGCGATCGTTCCGCCAGGTTCGCTGTGCCCGATCGACGACCACCAGCACATCCTGTGGTTTACCGGAGAGAGGGTTGGGTAGATCCTGATGGCTATCGCAGATCAGCACGATCGGATCGCCTGCAACTAACACCACCTGCCAGCCAGGAATGGGCACCCAGGCAGCCGCACCCTCAAACTTCACGATGCCAAAGGGTTCTACAGGATCAATCACGGGCACTGCTTGAAGATCGGCTTTCGTTAGCGGTAGTTTGCCGACGACGGGCAGCACTCGCGGCAATTCTTCATCACTTTCCAGGCGATAGACCGGGAGTGAAGGCGCGGGGATCGTGCGCACCACGCTGAAATCTGTCAGCAACCGTTCAATGTGCTTGCGGGCATCGTCACTGTGGACAAAGCGTAGCCCTTTGGCAATGAGGTGCGATCGCTCCTGCAAATCTGTTTTTTGGCGTGCCAGCTTCCAGCACTGGTAGGCGATCGCGTCCCCAGGATGATCGGTAAACCCTTCTGGCAAGCTACCCAGCCGCGAAAAGTCTTTAATTGCCTTCGCCACATCCCGCGCTTCATCGGCATCGATATTTTTTTCTACCGCGAGGATAGCGGCAGCAGCACGTTCAGGCTGTGTCAGGATGCGAAATTCGTAGAGCAAATCGCTGCCTTTCCGCTCAAAGTGAGATTTGACTGGCTCTGGCACCCCAGCGCTCACAGCACTGCCATACACCTGCCCACCCACAATGATCTGATTTTGCTGGATCGGCTCAAACCCTGTAGCTTCAAAAATGGCTTGCGGGCTGTGACCAGCCTTTTGTAGCGTCTGGCAAGCCTGCCCCCACTCGACCCAGGTGCCTTCTTTCTGCCGTAGCGCTTTTAGTAAGCTCTCTGCATCCACATCGGCTTGAGGTTGAGGCTGGGAAAAATTTTGAGGAGTTTCAGTCATAAGAAGCGAGTGAGAGCCAGGTTAAAGGTTGTTGTCAGGTTTAGGACGGAGCATATTTTGCCGCTCGTACAAACAGTAGACCAAAACGCACGATCGATTGACATTTTGGTGTGAATGCTTGGTCTGAGGTACTACCAGCGACCATTTGAAAGGAAGGCAGCGCCAACGACCCTTGCTGATGTCTTTGTTGCGTGCCTTTTTTTGTTGCGTGCTTTTATGGTATCGCAGACGCAGCCAGGACGTTTTGGTGATGACAGTCTGGGACGGAGCGTTCAGCTCTCAGTCTTTGTCTTGACCGGAGCGCAAAGCCGATCGCCAAAAGGGACGGAAAACAATACATTTCTTTATAAAATCTCTCTAAAGACAGAGATTGTTAACTGATTGATCGCACCATCAAAAAAGGAAACGTTGGCTGCTTTCGTTTTCCTGCGGTCTAACGCTTAAAGACCCATAGCGAGGATACTTCAGACCGTAGCCAGTAACAGCGATGTTCCTACTGACCGCCCCTTGCTGACCGATTTCGTCTCTTTAAAGCTTTTGTGAACTCCGGTTAAGATAGAAAGCTTGTGCAACGTAGATGAGCTTCGTACCATGAAACGACTTCTGATTGTTGTCTCGTTAGCATTGGCTGGCGCGGCTGCGGCTGCGGTTTACTACTGGCAGCAAGCAACTCAACTGCCCACCTGGTATACGACCAGTCAATCTGAACCAGCCATGCAGCCTCAGCAACCGTCCTCCACATCCCCTACGATCGCCACAGGTGCAGATCAGTCTCGCTCTGGTCAAGCGGCTACAGACCCGCGATCGACCGTGCAGCCCACGGCAACCAAGCAACCGGGCGCTAAACCAGTGGAATCCGCGCCGTCAACTACACAAAAGCAACCAACAAAACAACAGCTACGTCAAAACGAACTGACGCGGCTCTTTACCACTGAAGTTACCCGCAAGGCGGAGAGCAAAAAGCTGGGCAGCGCATTGAAGGGTGCCAATACCACGATCCAAAATGGCACTGTTGAGAGTGGAGCCGTCGTCAACCTGAGTGACGTTTCGCCCGATCAACTGCCGCCTGATGAACGAGCCTTTTTCTCTAAACTCTTGACTGCTTTTCCAGAGTTGGGTCGCCAAAGCTTTTACATTGGCGTTGAAGGCAAGCCAACCGTGAAAAATGGTCAGGCACAATTGAATGAAGATTTGCGCGTTAAGTTAGGCAATCTGAGTTTTACGCCTGCACAACTATCAGAACGGTTGGGCATTCCAGAAGACCAGATTCGCCAGCAGCTTCAACTGCAAGTGCAGCTAGACAACCTGAAAAGCAAGCAATTAGCGGACGATCGTCCAGTCGCGCCGAACGGCTCGAATTAAGGCAGAGGGCAGGAGGCAGAAGGATAAAGGATGAAGGCTAAAAAGATGAAAGTTTGAAACAGTCATCAGTGAACGTTGGAAACAGTCACTAGAGATAGCGTGGCATGACTACCTCTACTTCCCCTGCCCCCTCTGCCCCCTTTACCCCCTTGCCCCCTTTACCCCCTTGCCCCCCTGCCCCTTCGCCCCTGCCCCCTTGCCCCCATGACCAACCGCCTTGCCCAAGCCAACAGTCTCTACCTGCGGAAACACGCCGAAAACCCTATCGACTGGTGGTACTGGTGTGACGAAGCGCTAGAAACGGCTCGACGTGAAGATAAACCGATCTTTTTGTCGATCGGCTACTCTAGCTGCCACTGGTGTACGGTCATGGAGGGGGAAGCGTTCTCTGACGGGGCGATCGCTGCTTACATGAACGCCTATTTTCTGCCCATCAAGGTCGATCGGGAAGAGCGCCCCGACCTTGACAGCATTTACATGCAGTCATTGCAATTGATGGTAGGGCAGGGTGGTTGGCCGCTCAATATCTTTCTTTCGCCGGACGATTTGGTGCCGTTTTATGGTGGCACATACTTTCCTGTCGAGCCGCGCTACGATCGCCCTGGCTTTTTGCAGGTGCTTCAGTCGATTCGTCACTATTACGACACCCAAAAGGACAAGCTGGAGGGGATGAAGAGCGAGATCTTGAGAACGCTTCAGGGGTCAGCGGCGCTACAGTCAGCCCAAACGCTAGGAGCAGATGTCTTGCAAGCGGGGCTAGACGCAAACCTCATTGTGCTTGAGTCCAAGTCTCCTGGTCCTCGGTTTCCCATGATTCCCTATGCAGAGGTGGCACTGCGATCGCGGCGGTTTACAGCCGATCATTCTCATGCCAGCGCACTTAGTGAGGAACGGGGACTGGCTTTAGCGCTGGGAGGCATTTTTGACCATGTGGGCGGCGGCTTCCATCGCTATACCGTTGACCCAACCTGGACGGTGCCACACTTTGAAAAAATGCTCTACGACAATGGGCAAATCGTTGAATACCTCGCGAATCTGTGGGCAGCGGGTGTAGAAGAACCTGCCTTTGAGCGGGCGATCGCGCTGACTGTCCACTGGCTTCAGCGCGAAATGACGGCACCAGAAGGCTATTTTTACGCCGCGCAGGATGCCGATAGCTTTACCGACCCCACAGCGGCAGAACCAGAAGAAGGTGCTTTCTATGCCTGGGACTACCAGCAGCTTGTGGAACTTCTGACGTTGCCCGAACTGGCAGCACTGGCAGACCAATTTACCGTGACCGAAAACGGCAACTTTGAAGGGTTCAACGTCCTGCAACGGTATCACCCTGGTAAACTCACTGACTCGCTAGAAAGCACGCTCAGGAAACTCTTTCTCATTCGCTATGGTGCCTCTGTCGAAGCCTTGCCCACCTTCCCACCAGCCCGCAACAGCCAGGAAGCAAAGGCTACAGGCTGGGCGGGTCGCATTCCCCCTGTCACCGATACGAAAGCGATCGTCGCCTGGAATAGCCTGATGATCTCTGGACTTGCTCGTGCCGCCACCGTCTTTCAGCAGCCGTCTTATTTAGCATTAGCGACTAACGCAGCGAATTTTATTCTCCAGCGCCAGTGGGTTGACGGGCGCTTCCATCGCGTCAATTACGACGGCAAGCCCGATGTGTTGGCACAGTCCGAAGATTACGCCCTCTTCATCAAAGCCCTTCTAGATCTAGAGCAAGCCTCAGTCCCCACTCCCCACTCCCCACTCCCTACTCCCCCGTCCTCCTGGCTCGATCGCGCCATCGCTGTCCAAACCGAATTTGACGAGTTCCTCTGGAGTATCGAACTGGGTGGCTACTACAACACCGCTGCCAGCGACAATCTGCTGCTGCGAGAACGGAGCTACATCGACCATGCCACCCCGTCTGCCAATGGCATTGCCGTCGCAAACCTGATCCGCCTCTCGCTGCTGACCGAAGACCTCAGCTATCTCGATAAGGCAGAGCAAACCTTACAGGCGTTTAGTAGCGTCATGGCGAGATCGCCCCAGGCGTGCCCCAGCCTCTTTGCCGCCCTCGACTGGTTCCACAACCACATTCTGATCCGCTCGACGGCTGACCAACTGGGAGCGCTGTCAAAGCAGTGCTTCCCCACGGCTGTGCTAAAGCTCGAAAGCTTGCCTGAAGGAGTCAGTGGCTTAGTCTGTCAAGGGTTAAGCTGTCGGGAACCTGCTTATAGCCAGGAACAGTTTCAAGCGCAAGTTTTAGAAAGCCAGATCAGGGGATGATGCCTGATGTTAGGTATAAGATCAAACAAACGGTCTCTCATATTGCATTGCGGCTTTCTCAAATGCCAAGCGACTCCATCGAACCTTTTGCCGATAATTGGGCATACCTGAGAGCAGAACTCGGTTGGCTCGATCGGGTGTTGAGCACGGCGATCGCGCGGCAGCGACAGGAGACGAAGGTAGTCGATCGAGTTGCGCGGACACGGGGCGATCGCGTCACCAGCCATTGGTGGAAAGGGTTAGTCACACTCGAAGGAGAAACTGCCTATGATTCGCCAGCCGATGATCCTCGCCGTCGATCAACCTCAACCAAAGCCAGCTACCAACAGCAGCTAGAGGCAAAGATTCAGATCAGCCAGCAGCGTGGGATTTTGCTGGGTTTGCCGTTGCTGTGCGATCGCTTACAGCTAAGCGTCCTTGAGAAGAACCTAGTCTTAATGGCACTTGCGCCTGAAATTAGCCGTCGCTACGCACGCCTTTACAACTACCTTCAAGAAACCGAACAGGCTGGAGCAAGCGGGCTACCAACCGTCGATTTGCTGCTCCGGCTCTTGTGCCGCACCGATGCCGAGTGGCGATCGCTCCGAACTGCCCTTACCGACGAATCCACCCTGCTCAAATATCACCTCCTGGAACTGCGATCGTCCCAAACCGCACCGCTCCTCGCCCATCTCGTCAAGCTCCCCGATCCCTTGGTTAACTACCTTCTCGCTGATCGCCCCGAAAGCGATTTTTTAGACACCTTACTCATCCCTACTCCCTATTCCCCACTCCCTACTCCCCTCACTCCTCTCCCCACTCCTCCCCAAAACTTCTGGACACACCTCATCCTCCCGCCTTCTTTACTGGAGAACTTGCATCACCTCTGTTATCGGGTCAAATTTGCTCACCAGGTTGATGAAGATTGGGGCTTTGCCTCTACTGGAACACCGTCCACAGCGGGCACGATCGCGCTCCTCGTTGGCGCTCCGGGTACAGGTAAAACGCTGGCGGCACGGGCGATCGCGCAAACCCTGCAAAGCCCTCTAGTATGCGTTGATCTGGCGCAAGTGCCCCTGGAAGACGTGCCTCAACTGATTCAAGCCGTTGCCGCTCAAGCTCCGATCGTGCTCTTACTCAAGTCCGCTCACCTTTGGCTGGGTCGTACCACATTGCTATCTCCTAGCGTCGTGCAGCAATTTCTTGCCTTGAGACAACAGCACGACGGCATCACCCTCCTGAGCACGCATCACAAGCAGAGCCTTGCCGCCCACTGGCGACGACAGCTTACCCCATTGCTAGACTTTCCGCTGCCCGATCGCACAACCCGCCTCAAACTCTGGCAACAAGCCTTTCCAGCACAAACACCCCTGAATACTGACATCGACTGGCATGGATTAGCCCAGCAATTTGCCTTCAGCGGTGGCGAAATCAGCGCGATCGCCCGTGATGCCGCCATTGATGCCGCTGCTACAGAATCCAGCGTGACGATGCAACATTTGATTCAGGCGTGCGAAAGGGGGAAAGGCAGAGGGCAGAGGGCAGAGGGCAGAAGGAGGGATGAGGGATGAGGGATGAAGGATAAAGGCTAAAGGCTAAAAAGAAAGCTGACTCCTGACTCCTGACTTCCCAGATCAAAACTCAAACACCCCAGGCTGACCGCTGACCGCTCTTTTCTAACAACCAACAACTAAAAACTAAAAACTGCCTTCTGCCTTCTGCCTCTCCCTCACGGCAACCGATCGCCCAACTGACTCGCGATCGGCAACCGCATGGGTTTGCGTCGCCACAATTGCACCATGAGCCAGAGATTCACCAGAAAGTAGCCGGAGGTGAATAAGCTACTGGTGATCAGCAACGGTAGTGAAAGCGATTCTGAGGCGTTTGCGCCTGCACCGAGCAAGACATAGCCCAGAAGCCAGCCTAAAGCCAGGGTGACGACCAGGCGGCTGATATTTTTTTGCTGACGGGTGCCACGATCGCGGTACAGCGTCCACAATGCGGGAAAAAAGCCAACAACAGGCATTAAATAGATAAAGAGCTGGAGGCGTTTGATCTCCTGATTTTCAAACGGATCTGGGTCGTGCATAAGCTCTATCTCTTAAGAGTAATTAAGTCTGAACGTTACGGCAGATACCTCATGGTATTTAGATTCAGTATCTGCTGTTTGTAACGAGTACAGTTTTTTATGACAGAAGACGAACGTTCTAGGGGAATCGTCCGCTACGACTCAGTTGAACAAGACTATTTAGAAAAGCGCCAGCTACGGCGTAGTGCAGGCTGGGTGTTGCTCTGGGCACTGGGAGTTGGTGCAGTCATTTCTGGTGACTACTCTGGCTGGAATTTTGGCTTAGCGTCGGGCGGGTTTGGCGGTTTGGCGATCGCAACCCTGTTAATGGCGGTCATGTATGTTTGCATGGTCTACAGTATCGCCGAACTGTCGGCAGCGCTGCCCCATGCGGGTGGCTTTTACTCCTTTACGCGCAGTGCGTTTGGTCCCTTGGGCGGCTTTATTTGCGGCGTGACCGACACCATTGAATATGTGGTGACACCTGCTGTAGTCGTCTTCTTTATCAGTAGCTATATGCAAACGCTGCTGCCGAGTGTGCCGCTATCGGTCTGGTGGGTGGTATTTTACGCCGTTTTCGTGTTTATCAACATTCGGGGTGTGGAACTGACGCTGAAGGCAGGACTGGTCGTGACGGCGATCGCAGCAGGCGTGCTGGTCATTTTCTTTATCACGACGATTTTTTCGGGCAAGTATCAACCAGATCTGCTGTTCAACATTCCACCGGAGCCGGGGAATCCCAACTGGCTACCGTTTGGCTTGGGTGGTGTGTTTAAGGCATTACCCTATGCCATCTGGTTCTACCTGGCGATCGAGCAGTTGCCCTTAGCCGCAGAAGAGGCACACGACACCGTGCGGGATATTCCCAAAGCGCTGAACTGGGGCATTATTACGCTGCTGTTGCTCTCGCTGTTTGTGCTGGTGTTAAATCCTGGTCTACCTACGACTTTTGTTGACCCAGCAACCAACCAGACGTTGACTGGGGCAGCGGCGATCAGCAAATCGGGTGCGCCGATCGCTGACGGCTTTAAGGCTATTTTTGGCGAGGGTGCTATCTTCACCGTTCTAACAACGCTGGCGGTGACTGGGTTGATTGCCAGCTTTCACACCATCATCTATGCGTATGGACGGGTGCTGTTTTCCCTCTCGCGTGCAGGCTATTACCCGCGCTGGATTTCGATCACCAGTCGTTGGCATACGCCCGCGATCGCGCTGATTGTGGGCGCGGTTGTGGGTCTGATCTGCCTGTTTATTTTGGAGCAATCGGGTCAGTCAGCACTGATTGGCAGCACGCTCATTAATATGGCGGTACTGGGTGCGGTGATCTCTTACGCGATGGTGATGATCAGCTACGTCAAGCTCAAGCTTTCACGGTCTGACCTGCATCGCCCCTATCAAAGTCCACTGGGTATTCCGGGTGCTGCGATCGGGGCAGTGCTGGCGATCGTCGCGCTCTTTGCCTGCTTTGCCGATCCCGCGTACCAACCAGCGGTGGTTTGGGTGGTGATCTTCTTAGCAATGATGGTGGCTTACTTCTTGCTGTACTCACGCAAAAAGTTGGTGGCACGGGCACCCGAAGAGGAAAACGCGCTGCTGACAAGAGCACTGCAAGAAATCGAGCAACCAAAGACAGCAAAGTAAGCTATGGGTTCGTTGTTAACAGCATTGCTGCTGATTGGAGGTGATCGCATTCCTGCCGCTTCCGGTCAGCAGTCTCATTTGATTGATCCGGCTACGGGCGAAGCCTGGGCGACGGTTGCCGCTGGTGGTGTTGAAGATATTCACCGGGCTGTGCAGGCGGCAGAAAATGCACGGGCAGGTTGGCGTAAGGTAAACTCGCGCGATCGTGCCCGGATCCTGTTCACCCTGGCAACTCTGATTCGAGAGAATCTGGAGTCTCTGGCGCAATTGGAAAGCCGCAATGCAGGCAAAACCATTCGGGATGCGCGCGATGAGGTGAATCTGGCTGCTGACTGCTTTGAATATTACGCTGGAGCCATTAACAAAGTCGGTGGACAGACGATTCCCGTTGCGGCAGCGGGGACGCACTTGACCTTTCGAGAGCCGATCGGGGTGTGTGGCATGATCGCGCCCTGGAATTTTCCGATCGCCATCACGTCCTGGAAAGTTGCGCCTGCGCTGGCAATGGGAAACACGATCGTCCTCAAACCAGCCTCTCAAACCCCACTGACGGCTTTGCGCCTGGGTGAACTGGCACTGGAAGCAGGCGTACCACCAGGCGTTTTCAATGTGGTTCCTGGTGCAGGCAGTACGGCTGGTGATGCATTGGTACGTCATCCCCTGATACGCAAAGTTTCTTTTACCGGATCGACCGAGATTGGTACCCAGGTAATGAAGCTGGCAGCCGACGACATTAAGAATGTGACGCTAGAACTGGGCGGCAAGTCTGCCAACCTGGTCTTTGCCGATGCCGATCTGGATAAAGCCGTGGTGAAATCGCTGTGGAGCGTCCTGGGGAACGCGGGGCAGGACTGCTGTGCCCGATCGCGCATTCTCGTTGAACGCCCCATTTATGATACATTTCTGCACCAACTGACCGAGCAGTTTCAGGTGCTGAAGGTGGGGCATCCTCTGGACGACCACACGGAAATTGGACCCTTAATTTCGACCAGCCATCGCGATCGCGTGCATCGCTACGTCGAAATTGGCAAAGCCGAAGGAGCCAAACTGCTGTGCGGCGGGGATATTCCAACCGGAGCACTTGCCCAGGGAGCCTACCTGCAACCCGCCATCTTTGCCGACGCAACTCCAGGCATGCAGATTATGCGAGAAGAAATCTTTGGTCCCGTAGTCTGTGTGCTGCCGTTTGACACCGAAACAGAAGCCGTAACGATCGCCAACGATAGCCTCTACGGACTCTCCGGTTCGATCTGGACGCGGGATGTGAGTCGAGCGTTACGAGTGGCACGAGCGATCGAAACGGGCGTTTTGTCCATCAACACCGGGCACAGCGTCCACCTCGAAGCGCCTTTTGGTGGGGTGAAACGCAGCGGCTTGGGACGTGAGTTAGGCTTGGCAGTCCTCGACCACTACAGCGAATGGAAAAGCGTCTTCATTGCTGAGTAGATGAGCGCTGAACCAACTCATGCAACGTCGCTTCTTTCCCAACCAACTCCCAGAGTACTTAGAAGCTGAGCTTCAGCTTGTCGATCAACTTGGTGTTGCACCATTGCAGGTAGGAGCCATTGGTTTTGATGCCGTTGTGAATCAGGGGACAATCAAGTGGGCAGTAGTTGAGAATGGAACGTTACTAATTGTTCCAAAATATGTTGATGGGCAAGAAATACCGCATACGGCTCTAACCCGTGGGGAAGCGGTTCTGGCAGCAGGTGAGGCGGAAATTATTGGCAGCAATGGAGAGTACATTGTGCTAGAAATAAATCACTACAGCGGTCATTATCAGCCCAGTCTAGAAAGCTTAGCGATCGGGAACCAGACGTTTAGAGACAACGGCATCTCATCACTCTACTGAAACCAATTAATCGCTATGAGCCAATCTCAGAGCATTACATCTGCTAATCAGCTATTAAGAGAGCCTGCTAGCGATGTGCAACGCTGGCTTAAAGCTGTTCAAGCCAAACAACGAAGCGTCCCCCATGAATTTAATTGGTTGGGTTTAGCTCAAGCTACGGCTACTAATGCCTATTCTGATCGGTATCACACCGCAGAACAACTTGTCTGGGCAGAAATAGCGATCGCAGTTTATGCAAAATTATCTGAAGTTGGCTTTCCCGAGAACGAGCCATTTTTGCAATCAGCAATGATGCTAAGAGCAGCCATGATCAGAAAGTTTGGTGCCGTTGTACAGCATCCTGTTCTAGACATGGATGCTATGACTCAATGGTTTTTCAGTCATTTAAGTTACACGTATGAAGAAGCAAAAGAAAAAGCTGCTTATTGGCAAGAGCCAGCTCACTGGCAAGACAAAAGCAATGTTTCAACCCACATAGATGAAATTCGACAGCTAAGAAGAATTAAAGTGCGCTTATCTGTACTAGCATCCTTGCCTGAAAGTGAGCAATTCCAGTTCAGTGAAGCATTAAAGCAATGGCTTTTCCTCCGCGACAAGCTGCCATAAGAAGCAGAAACTTTCACTGGCAACGATACAGCTAACAAGATGACGGTTCAAATTCAAAGCATTACAGCAGAGGACTTTCAAACAATTGATGGTGCTAGGCGGATCATTGTCCACGACCATCCTAGACAGTTTGCGCGATTAAATTTGGGCGAACCCTTAGGCTGCTATGGGCTTAGCTGGTGTAGTGACCTCCCGCTCATTCAACCCGTGATCCAGCATTCTCACGATCGCCAAACGTTGTGGGTTGGAGTGGATCAACGTCTTGCTGCGATCGATCTGCAAGATGGACATATTAGCCTTTCTCTAGCGCTTTATTACAACCTGTTTCAAATTCTGCCAACGCGTGATTGGGTGGCTGTTTTGACTGAGCTTGAGGTTCTACTGTTCGACAATTCTGACTGCTCTCTTTTCTGTAGTCAGGCTCTACCAGATCTTGCGGCTGAACTTTCGATCATTAACTCAGACTTGGTGATTCGGCTGCACGACGATCGCCGCTTAAACCTGAATCTTCAGACGGCAAAGCTTGTGTCGATTGGGTTGTAGCGATAGCAGGAACCCAACACTAAAGTCTATGCTGTTGGTTTACTCTGCGGGAAGCAAGCTACGCGAGGCTTAACTCAACTTACAGCAGTAACCCGTGGGGAAGCGGTTCTGGCAGCAGGTGAGGCAGAGATGGTTGGCAGCAATGGATAGTCGTGAAGGGTTCTTCATCCATTCTTCATCGTTGTACAACGGATTAGCCTCAGCACGAGTGAATAGAGTGTTAGCCCCCTGTCTTCGCAGAGCCAACACGGTATGCAGAGCTATCAACCGCTAGTCAGCATTCTGATCAACAACTATAACTACGCACGGTATGTCGGGGATGCGATCGACAGTGCGCTGGGTCAAACCTACCCAAACATTGAAGTGATCGTCGTGGATGATGGTTCTACCGATCAGTCGCGGGAGGTGATTGAAGGCTATGGCGATCGTATTATCCCCATCTTCAAGCCAAACGGTGGGCAAGCTTCCGCGATGAATGCGGGGTTTGCTGCCAGTCACGGCGACATTATTTGCCTCTTGGATGCGGATGATCTGTTCCTGCCAAACAAAGTAGACATTGTTGTCAAGCTCTTTCGATCTCACCCCGGCATTGATTGGGTTTTTACAGAATCTGCGCCTATTCAACCCAGCGATTTAGTGCATACAGATCTTCAAGCGGTCGTTGAACATCTTTTAGCGGAGAATCAAGACACTCCTCAAAAAGTTGACTTCAAGGCAAATATTAGAAACGCTGAGTTACCCAACTTCACCCCTTCAACGTCAAATTTGTGCTTCTCACGCGCACTGTTAGACAAACTGTTTCCGCTACCAGAAGTGAAAGGGTCGTCGGGGCTTGCCATTTGTGATACCTATATCAATTTGTTAGCAGTCGGGTTGGGCACCGGATACGTAACCAAACAAAACTTAGGCATCTTTAGAAAGCATCTTGAAAACCGCTATACCATGCAAGAAACCTCTAAAAAAAGAGGTATTTCGGCAGAAATTTTAATTGCAACGGGCTATTGGATGAGCGTTAGATTTCCTGAATTTAGAAAGCTAAGCCGTAAGCTTCTCTCAAAAGGTCGAGGCAGATATTTAGCCAGCAACTATAGCAATGCTGATTGCGAAAAGATGGCAAGTGATTACTTGTCTAATACATCGCTGCTCGAAACTTTGGAAATCAGATTAGCAACGCTCTATTGTTTTCTCAAGTTGCGCTCAATGGATTGGCTTAAGAAAGCCTGAAAGATAATGACAGAAAGGATAAAAAACGACGTGAGTGGCTAGTTTATGTTCAAAGCAACCACATAAAATTGAAGCGCTAGAACCAATTTCAAGGTGTCGTTCCATCGATCGCTTACAGGCTGATTAAGACTATGAGCCAATCCTCATTCCCCTACGTTTCCATCATTATTCCTGTTTTCAACGATACCGATCGTCTCCAGCTTTGCCTACAAGCCCTGGAAAAACAGACCTATCCAAACGAATACTACGAAATTATCGTTGTTGATAACAATTCACAAGAAAATGTTGCAAGCGTTGTTGCCTCCTTTCGCCAGGTAACGCTGGCATATGAAAGCCGCCCTGGTTCGTACGTCGCACGCAATAAAGGTTTAGGGTTAGCCAAAGGGCATATCATCGCGTTTACTGATGCCGATTGTATACCTGCAGCGGACTGGCTAGAGAACGGTGTTGCCGCCTTCCTGAGCGCACCGAACATCGGCTTGGTGGCTGGTCGCATCGATCTCTTTGTGAAAGATCCCCAAAAGCCAAATCCGATCGAACTTTATGAAAGCATCGCCCTTAGCTTCCCGCAAGATCGCTTTCTTGAAGATGAGCGGTTTGGAGTGACAGCAAACCTGTTTACCACTAGAGCCGTGCTGGATGACGTTGGACTCTTTGATGAAACGCTCAAATCGGGCGGCGACAAACAGTGGGGGCAGCGTGTGTTCGCTACAGGTTATCGGCAAATGTATGCCGATGCTGCGCTGGTAAAGCATCCAGCAAGAGACTCGTGGGAGGACTTGTGTAAACGCTCGATCCGCATCATCGGCGGCAGATACGATTTAATGCAAAAAAATAGCCGCTCATCTCTGCATGCCTTGCTTGATTTCATCCTGTTTCTCAAGCCACCGTTTCGTAGCCTCTTTCGCATTTGGACTGATCAACGCTTGCACGGCACTCAGCAGAAATTTCAATTTTTTGTCGTGATGCTTCGGTTAAGGAGCATTGCCATTCAAGAGCGATTCAGGCTGCAATTTGGTGGGGGTGCCTCCGATCGCGGCTAATTGCATGATTCTTTGCCCTATTTGAAGAAGGAATCCCCTTGTATGAAGCTACAACCACTGGTTAGCGTTGTCGTGACGAGCTATAACTATGCTCGGTTTCTGCGGCAGGCGATCGACAGCGTTCTCACGCAAACCTATTCCAACCTTGAAGTGATTGTCGTAGACGATGGCTCTACAGATGAGTCTCGTAGTGTGATTGCCCGTTACGGCGATCGCGTCATTCCCGTTTTGAAAGAAAATGGTGGTCAAGGCTCAGCCTGGAATGCTGGATTTGATGTGGCGAAGGGCGACATTATTCTGCTGTTAGACAGTGATGATGTTTTTCTTCCCGATGTTGCTCAAAGGGTTGTTGATGCCTTCCACCAGCATCCAGGTACGGCGAAGGTGCAGTGGCGGCTTCATCTCATGGATGTGAATGGCAAGCGATTGGGCAGAACATCTCCTCTGGAACGCCGCCGCATGCCAACAGGTGATTTAAGACCCAGGATTTATAACTATCCCAACTATGTGTGGCCTCCCACCAGTGGTAATGCATTCTCAGCAACAGCATTGCGCCAAATTTTGCCCATTCCAGAAGATACCTATCGGTTGTCGCCCGATATTTACGTCAATGTTTTGATGCCGTTGTTTGGTGCCGTTGTTTCGTTAGTAGAACCGGGTGCCTTGTACCGAAAGCATGACAAAAATAATGGCATCACAACAGGTACGGTTGAGCAAGCCATTGATCTCATTGAGTTTCGGCGAAACCTCGTCAATACAGCCGCTCTACATCAAAAGCGGAAAGAATTGGTTGGCACCATTGCCGCTAAAGTTGAAAATCGCGACAGCAAATTTTTGATTGGTCGAATGATTTCCAAAAAAGTCGATCCGGAGCATCACCCTTGCCCCGATCGTGTCTTTTCGGTTTGTTGGAATGGCATCATCACCAGTTTGACTGAGCCGGGAACCTACGTTTATCAAAAGCTCTTTAATGTTGCCTGGTTTGTGATGATGCTTTTTGCTTCAAAAGACGTTGCCTGGAAGCTTGCGAATAGCCTAATTTATCCCAACTATCGGCATCCATTGATCAATCAGTTTTTAAAGTGGGTGCGGAAGACGCAAAAAGTTGAGCCTCAACCCCAGTCTTAGTTCTCAGCCTTTACGGAGTGCCTGCGTGTGATGTCTCAGCCGTTAGTCAGCATTGTTATCAACAACTACAACTACGATCGCTTCCTCAAAGCGGCGATCGACAGTGCGTTGAGCCAAACCTATCCCAACACTGAAGTCATTGTGGTAGACGATGGTTCGACGGATAACTCCCGTAGCCTCATTGCTGAGTATGGCGATCGCATTGTGCCTGTGCTGCAACTCAACGGCAAACAAGGGGCGGCTTTTAACAATGGTTTTGCCCACAGTAAGGGCGACATTATTATCTTCTTAGATGCGGATGATTACCTGTTTCCAGATGCCGTGGAATGTGTGGTTGCAGCGTGGAAACCGGGTATTGCGAAAGTGCATTACCGCTTGAATGTGGTGGATGCCGATGGAGAATCGCGCGGCTTTTCCTACCCTCAGGGCGGTTCTTCTTTGGCGAGTGGGGACGTGTGGCGACGGTTGCTCGAAATTGGCACCTATCGCGGTGTGCCGACCAGCGGTAATGCGATTAGCCGTCATGCGTTGGCGCAGGTGACTCCCATTTCAGAGGAGTATCGATCGGTTGCCGATGACTATCTCTCTGTGCTCATCCCCCTTTACGGCGAAGTCGTTGCCATTAGTGAACCGCTAGGAGCCTATCGCTTGCACACCAATAACCAATGGGCGCTGGCAACGATCAGCAGCGATCGCTTTCGTCGGTTTGTGCAGCACGATTTGCAACGATGCGAACTGTTAACGCGTAGGGCGATCGCACTCGGCTACGCGGTGCCAGAAGATTTGAACTTGCGCTTTTTTGGTCGTGCCTGGTCGCGGCTCGCCTCTCTCAAGCTTGATCCAGAGCATCATCTCATTCCGTCCGATCGTCCCCTGGTGCTGAGCTTTTACGGCATTCGCGCCCTGTGGCAG
Source organism: Lyngbya sp. HA4199-MV5 (assembly GCA_019359375.1). Lineage (GTDB taxonomy): Bacteria > Cyanobacteriota > Cyanobacteriia > Leptolyngbyales > Leptolyngbyaceae > Stenomitos. Next base: position 51,698 of record JAHHHL010000025.1, on the reverse strand, counting down.
TATTCCGATTTCAACCTTCCGAAGCGCGCTATTTTTAGCCTGTGGTTTGTTTGGGTGGGTTTGATGCCGCGTCCACTAGCGGAGCCAGCGATTATGTGGTTGTTTGCACCCCAGTTTCGCCCCAAGTTTGTAGGACAAACGCTAAAGCGTCTACGTGCCCTGGTGAGTTGATCAGCAAAAGGTAATCATAGAGATACCCGGCTTTTGCATCCATGTCGCTAAAGTCTTTGTCGCTAAAGTCTTTGGCTACGTAGAGCAGTCGGGGAGCTGATTGGCTGACAAAAGTCTTGAAAGGCTGGTCGCTTCGTTGCTCACCCGCCCGTGATTAAAATCCGGGCTAATGGTGCGAAACCCGTTCAAACGGGTTGTCAGGTGCTTCTAGTCCTCTACCCTTCGGGAAGGCAAAGCCTAGAGAGGACTTCCTGCCATTAGCCCGCACTTTCAGTGCAGGGCGGGTTCAAGTACTTGCTCAAAGATTTGTCAGTCAACCAGGTCGGGGAGTTGTCGGTTGATTCCCAGAATCTGACCTTCTGTAGAGATGTTATAGGGCGCATCTATCATCTATATAGTTAGGGGCGAAAGCTGACGCGGAGATACGGGGACACGGAGATACGGGGGTTTCAAGCCGTCTCTGACTCTCCACATCTTCCCCTCTCCGCGTCACGACGACCTTCCCCAACTTCTAAATATATCGGTGTCGTTGGGTGACGCGAGCGACTGGAGAGAGCGAACCGTCAAACGCTTGGCAAGCAACCCTCAGCAGACCATTATTTTTTGCTGGAGCGACTATTTCTGCCAGGGCGACTAATTTTGCCGGAACGCATTTTACCGTTTAAGGGTTTAATTCTCTCCCAGCATCTATTCACTTCATCAATTCTTTACTATTTACAGGCGGATGCTTAGCAATTAGACGGAAGACGTTAAAGAAGTCAGTGAATAGCTTGCAGTAAAGCAACTGCGTCACGTTTGAACCGTTTTTCTGCCCCATTCATTTTCTGAACCACATGGTTAACCCCTTTCGTCTGGGTATTGTTTTTACACATCCGACACAACATCATGCACCTCTATGGCGCACGTTAAACGAACAGCCTGGGGTTGAGGTGACGGCGTTCTATTTGTGCAATGAGAATCAAGTGAGTGGCGATCGCCATCTGGGCAGCACTGAGCCGTGGGATGTAGATTTAACCGGAGGCTACGCGCATGAGTTTTTGCCGACACTCAGCGGGACGGTTGCCACAAAGATTGACAAGACGCTGTTTAATCCAGGCTTGTTTTCACGGCTGACGCGGCAGAACTTTGATGCCGTTTTTCTGCCCAGCTTTTTCAATCACTCCTATCGGCTGACGGTGCTGCTGTGCAAGCTGCGTGGCATTCCCATCATCATGCAGAACGATGCGACGATCATTACGGACGATCGCTACAGTCGCCCGCGCAAAATCATTCAAGCCATCCTGTATCCCTGGATGTATGGGTTAGCCGATCGCTGGATTTCGAGTGGCGATCACAATGAAATTTACCTGCGGCATTATGGGGTGCCCGTCGAGAAAATGGTGCGGGGCTGCTATCCCGTCGATCGCGATCGCTTTGAGCAGACGATCGCTCAGCGACAGGATGAAATTCATGCCATTCGGCGCGAATTGTGTTGGAACGATGACACAATTCTCTACGGCTTTGTTGGCAAATATATTGACCGCAAAAACCCGTTTGAGTTTATTGAGGCGATCGCCAAAGCCCATCAGCAGGATGCACGGGTGCGCGGCATTATGATTGGCGGTGGCGAATTGAAGCCCGCGATCGACCAACGTCTTGCCGAACTTCAGGGTGAAGTGCTGAACGTGGGGTTTGTGAATCAGAGCAAGCTGCCGCTGTATTACGCCGCGCTGGATCTTTTTGTCTCGACCTCTCGCATCGATCCCCATCCATTAGTGGTGTCTGAGGCTATGGCAGCGGGCTGTCCGGCAATTTTGAGCGATCGCTGCGGCAACTGGGGCTACCGCGATACAGTCCAACATCGTCACAACGGCTTGGTTTACGCCTGTGGGGATGTGGATGCACTCACGCAGGCGGTGTTGACGCTGACCGATCGCGACACTCGCACGACCTACAGCCAGCACGCCCGTGAAGTCTTTGCAGGGCAGGATTTGCGTTGTGAATTGGCAGCCTTCATGACCCTCATCGAACGGCTCCAGCCCACGTTAAACCGTCACAAAAAAGAAACAAAATCTCCATCTCAAGACATATCTGTTAGCACAATGCCCTGATGGCGGCTCAAATCGATGAAGAGTGGATTAACTGCTTATCAAGAGCAGATGAACCGCTTGACAGTGCGGTCTGAAAACAACGGGTGCATCCGTGAGCAAACAGCGCTTTAGACGACCAGTCCTCGATCGCAGACTAAACGAATACCCCCTGGTCTGCCTCTCCTAAAGCGCTGCCTTTAAACGCGAGTTCGGTTTGCTCACCCTCTCAGTTGTTGATCGCGAGCGGATGGAATTCATGCGTATTGCAATAGTCCGTAGGGCGCGTGGTGTGTCCTTCAGCATGGATGTCTACGCCGATGGCATCGTTCATGGCTTGAAAGCAGTCCGACCGCAGTGGGACATCCTTGAACTGTCTCCTGATGCAACGCCTCCTTATCTGGGGAAGTCGCCGATCGCGGGAGCCTGGAAATACACCGAACGCTACTGGCGCTTTCCGTCACGGGTCAAACGCCTGCGTGCCGACATTGTGCATGTGGTGGATCACAGCGACGGGCATTTTGGCTACTGGCTGCAAGCGGCTTCTACACCCCTGGTTGTCACCTGCCACGACCTCATTAATTTTATCCAACCTGAAAACATCAGTGACCAGGCACGGTTTGCACCCATTAGTGCAGCGTTTTGGCGGCTGGCAGTGAAAGGGATTTGTCATGCCGATCGCATTCTCACCGTTTCCGACCATACGGCGAAGGATGTCATGCGTCTATTGCCGATCGAACCCGCACGAGTGACGACCATTCCCAATGCAGTAGAACCCTGTTTTCAAACAGGTTCCAGTTATGAGATTGCAGCGATCCGACAGCAATACAAGCTTGCACCCGAAACCATTTGCCTGCTGAACGTGGGGTCTAACCATCCGCGCAAAAACATGGAGACGGTGCTGCAAGCCTTGCGTGTGCTGAAGGAGAAGGGCATATCGGTGCATTTGCTCAAGTCCGGTGCCTCGTTCAATGCTGCTCAGCAGGCGTTTATTAGAACCCATCATCTGAGCGATGTCATTACCCATGTGGGCAGAACGCCCAAAGACACGCTGGTCAAACTTTACAACGCTGCCGATGTGCTGCTTACACCTTCTTTGTACGAAGGCTTTGGCATGACGGTACTGGAAGCGATGGCGTGCGGTACGCCCGTTATTGCTTCTAACGTGACCTCGCTGCCAGAAGTGACGGGTGATGCTGCGGTCGTCGTGAAGCCGCTGGATGTGGGTGCGATCGTGCAAGCCGTCTGCCGGATTCGAGATGATCCAGCCTTTCGTCGATCGCTGATTGAAAAGGGTCTGGCACGAGTCCAGTCCTTTACCTGGGAATGCACTGCCGAGCGCATCGCTGAAGTCTACGAACACCTCTCGGATGACCTGCTATGAAGCCTCTTAAGCTGTTGCTTTCAGCCTATGCCTGCGGTCCCGGTCGCGGCTCCGATCCTGGCATTGGCTGGCATATTGCCAAGGAACTTGCGAAGCATCACCACGTCTGGGTACTTACCCGCGAAGATAACCGTGCTGGTATCGAAGCGGAGTTGGTCAGGCACCCCGACCCCAACCTCCACATTGTTTACTACGACATCCCCTACTGGATGCGCTGGTGGAAGCAGGGGTTGCGCGGCGTGCAGTTGCATTACTACCTCTGGCAAGTCGGTATCTACGTTGCCGCCCAGACGCTCCACCGCGAGATTGGGTTTGATCTCGTCCACCACGTCACCTACGTCAAGCATTGGGGTCCTAGTTTTCTGGCGCTGCTGCCCGTGCCGTTTGTCTGGGGACCGATCGGCGGTGGCGAATCAGCTCCCAAACCCTTCTGGCATGACCTGAGCCTGCGCGGCAAGGTCTACGAACTCTTGCGGGATGTAGCGCGATCGCTCGGTGAACGAGATCCCTTTGTACGGCTCACGGCACGACGCAGCGCGATCGCCCTCGCAGCCACGACTGAAACCCGCGATCGCTTAGCCGCAATGGGCTGCAAGCAAATCGAAATCTTCGGGGTCGCGGGGATTCCCAAATCGGATTTCGCCACACTCTCAGCCCTGTCTCCTGTTCCGCAAGCCACCTTTCGGGTGATCTCGATCGGTCGGCTGCTGCACTGGAAGGGCTTTCACCTGGGGCTACGAGCCTTTGCCCAACTCGATATCCCCGATGCCGAGTATTGGGTGGTGGGCGACGGTCCCGATAAAGCCGCGTTAATCGCGCTGGCTCAGGAGTTGGGAATTGGCGATCGGGTGCGATTTTGGGGCTTGCTGCCCCGTGAGCAAACCTTGCAAAAGCTGGAGGCGTGCCATGCCCTGGTGCATCCCAGCCTGCATGATTCTGGCGGTTGGGTTTGCCTCGAAGCTATGGCAGCGAGCCGCCCGGTGATTTGTCTCGATCTGGGTGGTCCTGCCACTCAGGTGACGGAAGCAACTGGGTTCAAAGTGCCTGCGCCTGACCCAGAACAGGCAGTCAAGCATCTGGCAGAAGCAATGTCGCACCTCGCGCACAACGCTGAGCTGGGGATTCGGATGGGAAAAGCAGGTCAGCAGAGGGTGCAGACCGTTTTCGACTGGGAAGTTAGGGTGCATCGCTTCAAACAGTTCTATGCCGACGTGCTTTCGGCAGCAGAGACGCAAGCCCTCACTCAGGAGATTGACTCACATGCGTATCCTAAGCGTACATAACAAGTATCAAATTCGCGGCGGCGAAGATGAGTCACGCGAAGCCGAAGAGCGGCTGCTACAAGACAGGGGGCATCTGGTTGAGATCTACGAGGAAAGCAACGATCAGGTGGCACAGATGAATCCAGTGCAGATGGCACTGCGGACAATCTGGTCACAGGAGTCGTATCAAATTGTCAGGCAGACGCTCAAGCGTAAAAACTACAACGCTGTTCATGTGCAAAACTTTTTCCCGCTGATTTCGCCCTCCGTTTATTACGCTGCCAAAGCGGAGGGGGTACCAGTCGTCCAAACCCTGCGAAACTACCGCTTACTGTGCCCCAACGGTCTCTTTTTCCGAGAAGGCAAGGTCTGCGAAGATTGTATGGGCAAACCTGTTCCGTATCCTGCGGTGGTACGCGGCTGCTATCGCGGTAGTCGCCCTGCGAGCACGGCAGTGACAGGCATGATCACCGCGCACCGTGCCATGAGTACCTGGACGGACATGGTAGATGTTTACATCGCTTTGACTGAATTTGCTCGCCAGAAATTCATTGAAGGTGGCTTGCCCGCCGAGAAGATTGTGGTCAAACCAAACTTTGTGTATGCTGATGCGCGCCAGGGTACCGGGCAGGGTGGCTACGCCCTCTACGTAGGGCGACTCTCGGTAGAAAAAGGTCTGGATACGCTGCTTGAAGCCTGGGAGAAACTGAAGCATCCCATGCCACTCAAAATTGTTGGGGACGGACCGCTTGCCGATTTAGTGATGGCAGCCAGCCAGCGATCGCCCAACATTGAATGGTTAGGACGCAAACCGATGCCAGAGGTCTATGCCCTCATGGGTGAAGCAAAATTTCTCGTCTTTCCCTCCAAATGGTACGAAACGTTTGGTCGGGTCGCCGTTGAAGCCTTTGCTAAAGGCACGCCAGTCATTGCGTCAAACATCGGCGCGATCGCTGAATTGGTTGAGGATCATCGTACCGGGTTACATTTCCATCCGGCTGATTCAGACGATCTGGCTGCAAAAGTTGACTGGGCGATGACCAATCCTCGCAAGCTAGCTCAAATGCGGTACGCCGCTCGCGCTGAATACGAGGCAAAATACACGCCGTCTCAGAACTATCACAAGCTGATGGAGATTTACGCAAGAGTGCAGCCCAATGCTGTGTTCGATCGTATAGCACCCGTCAAAATGGGCTGATGGCGAACTATACGGTTCCTCACAAAGCATGAGTAGACCGCTCAAACGTGAAAACGCTTAAGCGCGACAACCAGGAGATCAGTTAAACGCAAGATCAGTTCAATCCCACACGATCGTTCAACTCCACCAACGTCGAGCAGAAACAAGCCGCAAAGAAGGCTATTCTGCCTGCACTCTATCGATCGCTTCAGCACAAACAGGCACACCGTCTCAACGCAAATCGACTGACTGAATCGGAGTTGCTTCAAAACTCAGCACCAACAAAGCGCCTCAAGCTAGCTCGCCCATCTATCCAGGGCTATTTGATTCTGTCGCACGATGGGTGAGCAGCGGATGGGAACGGATGAAACAGATGCTTTTTGCACACGTTTGTCGATCGCTTAGGCAGTGCTTTAAAACCTTCGGATCGTTTCCTTGACTCTTGGTGATCCCCCTCAATCCCCCTTAAAAAGGGGGACTTTGAATAGTTCGGCTCTCTCCTTTTTTCTAGCGTTAGCGGCGCGAAGCGCGAGGGTTGGGGAGGATCAAGGGCTTTAAAACACGCCCTAGAGGGTGTCTGAAAGGGGTCATTCAGCTCGTTTATTTCCTGATGCAGTGTCAGCATGGTTGCTAATAGAGAAGAAGCAGGCTGACGTTGATGCAAGCGACAGCAAGATTGTGTGCGATCGCGTTCACCTGTCATAGCCACAAGCTTCAGTCAAAATGCCGCTGCTAGACAGCACTCACTCAGTCTCATCTTGAAAGAGCGTCATGAACGGACATCTAGTGACCTATCGACAAGAAGGTGGCATCTTCAAAGGCTCAACACTCGTTTTAATTGCCTTTGCGACTGCTTTCTTTCCCAGAATTTTAAGTGCAATGGGTGCGCCGCCAGCGATTAACTTTGTGCATTTTGCGGTTGTACCGCTTGTCGGCGCGATCGTGTTCTTTCAAACTCGCGTCAAAGATCGGCAACAAATTGCCACGATTAGAGCTTTAGCGACCAGTCTTTTGCTTTTTCTAGGAGCCATTATTGCCAGTGCGCTACTCAATTCAGCCGCTGCCATTAATGTCACGTTAGATTTTTTGCTGCTAACAGAAGGATTTATTCTGCTGTTAACGATTCTCTGTATCCCCATCTCCTGGAAAGAGTTTCGCTCGTTCAGAAATTGGCTATTAGGCTTTATCGCTGGACATGCCATCCTTGCTTTTAGTCAGAGAATTGGCATCGCTCTAGGCATTCTTGTGCGGACGAAAGCTACGATCGAAGACAATGTTCAAGGTGTTTTCTACTTCTCTTATGGTGGTCACGTTGTTGCTGCATCTGTTTCTTTATTTTTTAGCCTTTACTATTTAGCAACGGCTAAAGACGTTAAGCTTTGGATTCGACTTGCGATCGTCTTTGCAGCGTTTCTGCAAATTTTAATCGCTGATGCAAAGCAAGTGCTGCTAGTGGCATTAGTGAGCTGGCTTTGCTTGATTCTTGCTCGCGCCAAAAATATCCGCGTAACCCTACAATACGCAGCGCTGGCTGTTGTGGTGGTGCTGGTGTTGTTTTGGTGTGTCGAAAACATTGAGCTTTTCCGAGCCTACAAAACGTGGGTACGACCAGAAATTTATGGTCCTGATGGTGATGCGACGGTGCAAAAGTTGTCGCCACTCCGCATTATTCCGACGTATTACGAATCAATCCTGAATAGCTTTTTGGGGCTCGGACCTGGACACACGATCGGTCGTCTTGGCGGCTGGATGATCAGAGATTATGCCAGTATCCTCAGTCCTCTTGGTGCAACGAGCAACAGCGTCGTGACCAATGAGTTTTGGAGAATTTGGGACGGCAGCTATCTAGACTCCAGTATGTTTTCTCCTTTCTGGGGTTGGGCTGCCATTTGGGCTGACTTGGGAGTTGTAGGATTAGTCGCTTACATTTATATCTGGATCGTTGTTTGGCAGCGGCTTTGTCCCGATGATCTTTCCAAGTTCGTTGTTTTCAATGTTTTGATCAATGGCTTCATTTTTACATTGTTAGAAGAACCTGGTTTTATGCTTTCTGTTGCTGTACTCATTGGTTTGCTGTGGCAGGAGCGGCGGCTAAGACGGCAACAGCATTATGAGCAACTAAGCGCTTTAGCTGCCATGAACCAGCACCCAGAAATGCAGTAGAGTGCAAGGCTCCCAGCATCATCCCAATACTCTAAACTTCGGTTACAAATCTTTGTAGGGGCTTACGGCTGTAAGCCCCTACCGACGGTTATCTGTGGTGCGATCGTTTGGGACTGGCATCAAACGAGGCGATGTCCACCATCAACGTGGAGCACCTCTCCGGTGACGGTTGCACTTTGCATCAGAAAAATTACAGCCTGGGCAACCTCTGTCGCTAAGGAAAGGCGCTTCATCGGTACCTGAGTAGCGACTCCGCCAAAGATAGCCTGCTTTTCTGCGCCCAAAATGTCATTCCACATGGGAGTATCCGTCCAGCCCGGAGCGATGGCGTTAACTCGAAGGGGGGCTAATTCAAGCGCTAAGGCACGGGCTAACTGTTCGGCTGCTGCCGTTGCCACAGCCGTTGCCCACGCTCCCTTGACGGGTCGATCGGTTGATAGCCCGCCTGTAAACGTTAGCGAACCAGTTGCACTCATCTTGGGTACGGCTGCCCGCACCACATGCACAGAGCCCCAAATGCGAGTATCGATCGCACGACGAAAATCAGCCATCTTGCCTTCCAGGATGTTACCGCCGACAAAGCTGCCTGCTGCCACATACACATGATGGATCGGTGGCAGGTTTGCAAAGGCTGCATCAGTAGCGGCTTCGTCAGCAAAATCCGCGATCGCAATACGGACACTATCCAATTGACTGGCAATCTGCTTCAGCTTTGCTGCATCACGGCTGATGAGCGTCACATCAGCGCCCAATTGTTTGGCAAGGGTGCCGGTTGCCAACCCAATACCGCTGCTGCCGCCAACAATGACGACGTGCTGGTTGCTTAAGGAGATCATGCTACACCGCCCAGGCTCTTGCTCTGCAACAGACTCGACAAGCTGTGTTGAAAGCTTTCCCGCTGGCTCAATTGACTCAGCCACGCTGCCGTTTTGGGTCTTGCCTGGATGAGCGTTGCCCCTTCTGGTGCCAGATGGATACAGGACACCATTGCTCCAACCAGAATGTCTGCCAGACTTAAGGTGTTGCCAACCAGAAATGGTTCCACAAGCTCACGTTCAAGCACATCTAACGGTTGCACGATCGCAACGACAGAACTCTCCACAACCGCTTCATCCGGCTCATTGCCCATGAGAGGCAACATGACCCGGTGCAAAAACAGTTGCATCACGCCCACGGGATACAGGTAATTCGCGGCAATGCCCAGCCACTTGTGCATCTGCCCCCGCGCTTTGGGATCTACAGGTTGCAAAGCAGTCCCGTCAAAGGCTTCGTCGATGTAGCCCAAAATGGCTGGAGTTTCGTAAAGAACAAAGTTCTCTTGCTGCAAGACAGGCATTTTCTGAAACGGATTGAGCTTGCTGTAGTCATCGGTAGCGAGATGGTCAAACCCAATCTCGTTGAAGCAGTGAGTCACACCTTTTTCAATGAAGGCAATGCGCGTCGATCGCACATAGGGGCTAACGGAAAAGCCATGCAAAAGCAGTTCACTCATAAGTGTGACCAGTAGGTGGTTATTTTTGAGCGTTCATTCATTTTGAACGCACATTCAAGATAGCTTCAGGAAAACCACCTGTCAAGTCAAAGCTTAAAATCATATTGATTCAAAATTTTGTCGGACATGAACTCCTGCGAGAAAACACAGCGCTGCTTTAACCCTCTTTGAGCCGTCCAGATGCACTGTAAGCGTACTCAAGTCTGGGTAGGGATACTCCCAATATTTCTTGAATGATCCTTCAGAAACTCGGCTAAGCCTTCTGAAGCGCTATAGCCTTTCCTGGTCAAGCCTTTCCTGGTCAAGGGAGGTGCGATTGTGAGAAGCCAGAAAGCGAAAAGAAAAGGCAAGCGTGAAGAGAACAACGGGTGCCTTCTACCTTCTGCCTCCTGCCCTCTGCCTCCTGCCCTCTGCTTCAAATACAACCGCTGCACTGAGATGAAACCCACGGTTGATCACGCGTTGAGCAGGGCGATCGCGCCTTTGGCGATGCTACGCAGCGTTTGACCATCCCGGCGCATGCGAGCAACCGCTAACATACCCACAACAACGCCCAGCAAGGTTTTTGCTGTTACATCCGCGTCATGGGCTTTGGGCAACGACCCATCCAGCTTTGCCTGATTTAGGTTTTGACAGAAGAATGATTCAATTTCATCGAGCCGATCTTCAATAATCGCGATCGTGCTAGGCGAGTGTGCCTCCCGCTCCATTGCCGTGTTGATGATCAAGCACCCTCTTTGCTGGGGGTCTTTTGCCATTGCGTCAGCTAGATACTCAAACCACTGCTGAATGCACGTCAACGGCGGGTAGTTGCGTGGCATGGACGCACGAAAAAACTCCTGCGTATACTTACGAAGCGCCTGCTGAAACAGTTTTTCTTTATCACCAAAGGCACTGTACAGACTTCCAGGCTGCACGCCCGTCGCCTGCACCACATCTTTCATGGAGGTGTTGCTATAGCCGCGCTGCCAGAACAAGTTCATGGCGATCGCCAGGATTTCATTGGTATCAAACTCTCGTTGTCGCACCAGAGGATTACGTCAGCACTTGATTGATCGGTTCATTCTCAGCATACGCATTTTTGAACGATCAAACAAGAATATTGTCTTAAAACACGCCTGACCGTTTAAAGCAGACAACAGATAAAGCCTCTGTGGGGACGTTACATGTAACGTCCCTACCAAAGGTATCACTGAACCCTCAATGGTCAATCTTTGCCTCGTTACTTGAAGGCTGACTTACCAGCAAAGCGGGCAGACTTGCCTAGCTGACGTTCAATTCTCAGCAGTTGATTGAACTTTGCCACACGTTCACCTCGACAGCCCGACCCCGTTTTGATTTGCCCAGCGCTGGTAGCAACGGCAAGATCGGCGATCGTCGTATCTTCCGATTCACCAGAGCGATGGGAGACGAAGTACTTGTAGTTGTGCTTGCTGGCTAGCTCGATCGTGTCTAACGTTTCGGTCAGCGTGCCAATCTGGTTTACTTTGATCAGCACCGAGTTGGCAACGCCTGCTTCAATGCCTTCCGCCAGAATTTTGGCGTTGGTGCAGAAAAGATCGTCGCCCACGAGTTCTACCGTGTCACCGATCGTCTCGGTGAGTAACTTCCAGCCCTGCCAGTCGTTTTCGCCCATGCCGTCCTCTAGTGAGACGATCGGGTATTGCCGCGCCCAGGATGCCCACAGATCAACCATTTCCTCCGACGTTTTGGTCGATTGGTCTGATTTGAAGAACACATACTTCCCGTCTTTCCACATTTCGCTGGTCGCAGGATCCAGACAGATCGAAATGTCGTCACCGGGTTTATAGCCTGCTTTCTCGATCGCTTCTAAAATCACTTCCACCGCTTCAACGTTGGACTTGAGGTTGGGAGCAAACCCACCTTCATCGCCAACCCCAGTACTCAAGCCCTTTTTGTTGAGAATCGACTTGAGTGCGTGGAAGGTTTCCATCCCCATGCGAATGGCTTCGGTAAACGACGGCGCATTGTGGGGTGCCACCATAAACTCCTGAAAATCAATGGTGTTATCGGCATGGCTGCCGCCGTTGATGACGTTCATGCAGGGTACGGGCAGCAGTGATGCATTGATGCCGCCCAAATAGCGATAAAGGGGCAACTGCTGATAGTTGGCAGCGGCTCTGGCAACCGCGAGTGAGATAGCGAGGATGGCATTGGCACCCATCGTGGCTTTGTTGGGTGTGCCGTCTAGCTCAATCATGGCAAGGTCGATCGTCCGTTGATCGGTGACAACCATGCCCACGAGTTCGGGTGCCAGCTTGTGATTCGCATTTTCGACCGCCTGAAGTACGCCTTTGCCGCCATAGCGTTTGGGGTCGCCGTCGCGCAGTTCAACCGCTTCTTTTTCGCCTGTGGAAGCACCAGAGGGCACGATCGCCGAGCCTTCTGTGCCATCCTCAAGGACAACGCGCGCTTCGACGGTAGGATTGCCCCGTGAGTCCAGCACTTCGCTTGCAATAATTTCCTCAATGTACATACGAACGACTCCTTGCGAGTGGGTTGAAGAGAGGTGAAGGACAGTGCATGTTGCCCGTGCCATGTTTTGCCTGAACATCGTACTGTACGATGCGTCTCTGTAGGGGTACTACAGGCAACAGTTACCGCTAAACACCTCAAGGCAGAAAGGTAGCAACGGAGTGAAGGGTTTGGGGTAAAGGGCGATCGCTTTCTACAGGTTTACGCTGAAGCTGAGAAGCAGGATGTATGAATAGGGTGCTTTTGAACGCTTTGGTTTTGTGTCGCCTGTTGCTAAAATTTGGCTTCACTGCAAGCTAAGGTTAAGGACTAAACTATATGCAGGGGGGTTTCTGCCGTGTAGCGTCATGAATGCCGCAATGGCTGCATCAATTGAAATGGTTGTACAAACCTGGTTACACAAACCTAGTTACACAAACCTGGTTCTACGGGCATACAAGCGTGTCATAACGAGTGCGCTTAGTCATGTTGGAGGCTTTTGCGTCAGTGACGTGTTGACCTAACCTGCTTGCTTGCCTGCTCTGGCATGTTCCAGGTTCAGTCTCGTACTTTTGAGCTGCATGGTAGCGGATAACGATGGGCACCACATGTAGTTTACCTAGATTGAGCTGGATAAATTGTGACAGTTACCACAGGAAGTAGCATTGAGTCTGTTAATTGAGAGCTATATCACCTGGGCTAGTGAGATAACGTAGACTACTAAATCTTCTGGTAACGCCACGACGTTTCAAGTCTTAAGGGTCACAGCCAGTCTTAAGGGTCACAGATTGATGACGGTGCAGTTCTCTGCGTAGGGCATGACACCGCCATGTTTCTACCAAACCTCAGATTTACAGGTCGTTTAGTTCACGATCCTAAGCGGTTAGACTTTCGGTTGTCCTCGTTTTTGCAGTCAGCGCTATGACCGCATTCAAGCTTTTATACTACTGCTGATGTCAACGTCTTCATCCAAGATTGAGTTTGGTCGCACGACTCTCAACACAACCGCTTCAGCACTACAGGTAACTGACTGTGAACGATCGCAAGCAGAAACTGATCTACTACAAGGCATCATGCACGCGATCGCGGATACAAGGGAGTTTGATCTGGCGTTAAGCATCGTTATGCAGCACGTTTGCCAGAGCATGGGCTGGGTCTTTGCCGAAGCCTGGATGCCCAACCAGGATCAAACTCGGCTTGAATGTAGCCCGGTGTGGCATGGTGATCAAGACCATCTGCATCCTTTTAGAGCGGTCAGTGAGGCGATGAGCTTTGCCCCTGGGGAAGGGTTACCAGGACGAGTCTGGCAAACAAAGCAGGCAGAATGGATTCCTGATGTGAGTGCCGCGTCTGACCATGAGTTTTTACGCGTCCGCGTGGCTCACCTGGCTCCACTAAAGGCAGTTCTGGCAGTGCCAGTGTTGGCGCAGCATGAGGTGATTGCGACGATCGTCTTTTTTCTAGATACCCCCCGACCCGAAGATGACGTATCGGTGAGGCTTGTCTCAAAGGTGGCGGCACAGCTAGGCAGCATGATGCAGTACAAACAAGCTGAAGCAGCGTTGGGGCAGAGCCAGCAGCGTCTATTTACCTTAATCAATTCGCTTCCAGGCATTGTGTTTACCGGGAGTAATGCCCCCCAGTGGACGATGCTGTACTTGAGTGGAGGATGCCTGACGATCACGGGCTATTACAGCCAGGAACTAACTGGTAGCCAGCGACGCTTAGCCTACAACGATATTTGTCACCCAGATGATGTGCCGTTCATTTTGGGCAGCATTGAACAAGCGATCGCCTCCCGCGAGCCTTACGTTGCTGAATATCGCATTCGCACAAAAACTGGGCAGGAAAAATGGCTGTGGGAAAAAGGGCACGGACTCTATGATGCAAGCGGCACCGTCCTGGGCATTGAAGGCTTTATTACCGACATCACTGAGCTGAAGCAGGCAGAAAAAGCGCTCCGCGAACAGGAACGCTTTTTGAGGCTCGTGCTCGACAACCTGCCCCTTGCCATCTTTTGGAAAGACACCCACTCGGTGTACCAGGGCTGTAACAAACAGTTTGCCGATAATCTCAATCTGGATGCAGTCACGACGGTCGTTGGCAAAACAGATCATGACTTGCCTTACAGTTCTACCCTTGCAGACCAGTTTCAGCAGCAAGACCAGCAAGTGATTCGCTCTGGTACTCCCCTTTTGAACCTCATCGAGCAGAACACGATCGCCAACGGTCGCCCCAACTGGACTCAGGCAAATAAAATTCCCATTCGCGATGCGGACGGTCGTGCGATTGGGGTACTGGGCACCATCGACGATATCACAGAGCGGCTACAGGCAGAAGAAGTGATTCGTCTTCAGCTAGCGGCGATCGAAGCCTGCACCGAGGGCATTGCCGTACTCAACGCCAGCGGTGAATTTGTCTATATGAACCAGGCGCACGCCCAGTTTTTTGGGTACGAAGCCAGCGCGTTGTTAGGTAACCATTGGCGGATGCTCTACGATCCCATTGAGGCTCAGCGCTATGAAGCTGAGATTCTGCCCGTGTTGCAGCAACAGGGACGCTGGCATGGTGAAGCCACCGCCACTCGGCGAGACGGTAGCACCTTTACAGAAGAAGTTTCTGTGACGTTACTCGACGATGAAGGGTTGCTGTGTGTGTGTCGTGATGTGAGCGATCGCAAGCGCCACGAAGTCGATCGCAAACGCCACGAAGCCGCCCTGAAGCAGGCAGAAGAGAAATATCGGAGCATTTTTGAAAACGCGGTGGCAGGTATCTTTCAAACCACGCCCCAAGGTCACTATCTCACCGCCAACTCCATGCTGGCAAAGCTCTACGGTTACGACTCGCCCCAAGAATTGATGGTGTCGCTCACGGATATTCGGCACCAGCTTTACGTCGATCCTCAGCGTCGAGACGAGTTTAGTCGCCTGCTCCAGGCACAGGATGCCGTGCTGGACTTTGAGTCGCAGGTTTACCGCAAAGATGGCAGCGTTATCTGGATTTCTGAGAATGCGCGTGCGTTGCGTGACGCAAACGGCTGTCTGCTGGGGTACGAAGGCACGGTCGAAGATATCACTAAACGCAAGCAGGCAGAGTCCGAGCTGCTCAAGCGCGATCGACTGCTAGAAGGCATGGCGACTGCTATGACCTATTTGTTGACAGATACTGACTATGAAGCCGCGATCGCAAAAGTGCTCGAAACCCTGGGACACTCTACCGGGGTCGATCGTGTCTATATTTACCAAAACCATGCTCATCCCAAAACTGATGAACTCGTCACCAGCATGCGGTACGAGTGGACGCGAGAGTTCATTGCGCCTACCATTCAGCAACCGCATTGGCAAAACCAGCCGTACAGTACACCCAGTTTGGCTGGCTGGTACGATGCACTCGCCATCGGTCACTCGGTCGGCGGCATCATCGACGACTTTACCGCACCCAAACAGCAGGTGATGCAATGCGATCACATTCTTTCGGTACTGCTGGTGCCGATTTTGATTGATAGCGAGTTTTGGGGCTTTATCGGCTTTGATGACTGTAGAACCAAACGGCGCTGGTCAGGCAATGAAGAGTCGAGCTTAGTTGCGATGGCTGGTAGCATTGGTGGTACGCTCAAACGCCAGCAAGCAGAAGCCACCATTCGCTATCAGGCATTTCACGACTTGCTCACGGGGTTGCCCAACCGGATGCTGTTTAACGATCGCCTCCCACTCGCCCTGGCAAACGCCCACCGCACAAAAACCATGCTGGCAGTGATGTTCCTGGATCTGGATCGCTTCAAAACCATCAACGACACCCTGGGGCACGCGATCGGTGATTTGCTGCTCCAGTCAGTCGCCCTTCGCCTTTCAGACTGTATGCGAGAAGGGGACACGATCTCCCGTTGGGGAGGAGACGAATTCACCCTCCTGCTGCCCCAAATTAGCACGGCGGAAGATGCCGCCAAAGCCGCTCAGCGCATTAACGAAGCACTCAAGCCCGCCTTTTACCTGGAGACACACGAACTGTACATCAGCACCAGCATTGGCATTGCCCTCTATCCTCATGATGGTGACGATGCCCAGACGCTTCTCAAAAACGCCGATGCTGCCCTTTATCGCGTCAAAGAGCAAGGGCGCAACGGCTACCAGATTTACACGCCTGCCATCAACTCCCAGGCATCCGAGCTACTGGCGCTGGAAAGCAGCCTTCACCATGCCCTGGAGCGGCAGGAATTTGTGCTGCACTACCAGCCACAGGTCAATGTCAGCACAGGAGAAATCACGGGGATGGAAGCATTGCTCCGCTGGCAGCATCCAGAACTGGGGTTGGTGCCCCCCAGTATTTTCATCTCCCTCGCAGAAGAAAATGGCTTAATTGTTGCTATTGGGGAATGGGTATTACGCACGGCTTGTGCTCAAAATAAGACCTGGCAGAGCGCTGGTTTAGCCCCACTCCGTATGGCGGTTAATCTTTCAGCCAGACAATTTCAGCAGCCCGATTTGGTTGAAACTATTACCCAACTGCTGGCAGAGTCGCACCTGTCTCCCAACTCGTTAGAACTGGAAATTACCGAAACCACAGCGATGCAGAATGTAGCGTTCACGATCGCCATGCTGGAGTCGCTGCGAACAATGGGAGTTCACATTTCAATGGATGATTTTGGCACAGGCTACTCATCGCTGGGCTACCTGAAGCGCTTTCCCCTCACCACAATCAAGCTGGATCAATCCTTTGTCCACGAACTGACGACTGACCCTAGCGATGCCGCGATCGCCGATGCCGTCATTGCCCTGGGACGCGGACTCAACCTCAACGTGGTAGCTGAAGGGGTAGAAACCCAGGCACAGGTCGATTATTTGCGATCGCGCCACTGCGAAGAAATGCAGGGCTATCTCTTTAGCCATCCTATGCCCGCCGCCGCCGCCACCCAATTTTTGCAGGCGCATCAACCCCAAACGGTGTCCAGCGTGCCAAAAACTCAATAGCGTCGATGATCGCTGAGGTGTGACGATTTCTGCGGACTCTGCGTCTTAACGACACATCCCATCCCATCCGTTTCTTTGCGCTTCCTGACAAACGCGCCCTCCTCATGACAACCGCGCTTGAGCAACGGCAATCGACGTTACAATAGATAGGTTCTATAGGCTGAATCCTCCCGCCGCTAGACCGTTTGCAGCATCCGGTCGCACGGATTGTTCGCCGATCTTTGATAGGAGTTCATTGCTGTGGTCGCACAAATTTCTACCGATCGCTACGAAGCTCAAACCCAGGCGATCGCCCGTCAGTTGCTCAGCGCTACCCGCGAAAACCGCTCCTTCTTCGCCCAAATGCGCGACCAGATGCGATGGGATGACAAACTGCTGGCGTGGACAATGGGCAATCCTGGCTTGCGGGTGCAGTTGTTTCGCTTCATTGACTGTCTGCCCTCCCTCCGCAGCAAAGCCGAAATTGCCCGCCACCTTCAAGAATATCTGGGTGATGCCACTGTCGAGCTACCCGCCGCGCTGAAAGGAATGCTCAACTTTGCCAACGCCGACTCTGTACCCGGACAACTAGCAGCAACCACCATTTCGACGGCTGTTGAGACTTTGGCGCATAAGTACATTGCAGGCGAAAGCATCCAGCAAGTGCTGAAGACGATCGAGCGCCTGCGAAAAGATAAGATGACCTTCACTGTGGATTTGTTGGGCGAGGCCGTCATCACTGAAGCTGAGGCGCAATCCTACTTCGATCGCTACCTGGAACTCATGGAGCAGTTAACGAATGCTGCCAAAAGCTGGTCAACCGTACCCCAGATCGATCAGGCAGACGGCGAGACCTTACCCAAAGCACAAGTCTCCGTCAAGCTGACCGCCTTCTATTCTCAGTTTGATCCCTTAGATGTGGAAGGGAGCCGCGATCGGGTCAGCCATTCCATTCGCCTGCTGCTGCGTCGTGCCAAAGAACTGGGTGCTGCGGTTCATTTCGACATGGAGCAGTACGCCTACAAAGACTCGACGCTGGCGATTCTCAAGTCGCTGCTGCTGGAAGACGAGTTTCGCACCCGTACCGATGTGGGCGTAACGCTCCAGGCATATCTGCGCGACAGTGAACAGGATCTGAAAGAACTGATTGCCTGGGCAAAAGAACGGGGAACCCCGCTCACCGTCCGTCTGGTGAAAGGAGCCTATTGGGATCAAGAAACCATCAAAACGGCGCAAAAAGATTGGCAGCAGCCCGTTTTCAACGACAAAGCCTCGACCGATGCCAACTTTGAAACCATGACGCGCCTGCTGCTGGAGAATCACGAACATCTGTATGCCGCGATCGGTAGCCACAATGTTCGCTCTCAGGCATACGCAATGGCGATCGCCGAAACCCTGCAAATTCCGCCTCGTCGCTTCGAGCTTCAGGTACTTTACGGCATGGCGGACAAATTGGCAAAGGCGATCGTTGCTAAAGGCTACCGTGTGCGGGTCTATTGTCCCTACGGCGAACTCATTCCGGGGATGTCTTACCTCATTCGTCGATTGTTAGAAAACACTGCCAATAGTTCCTTCCTGCGTCAAAATCTGGAGGAACGTCCGATCGAAGAACTCCTTGCTCCTCCTAATCCCAGCTCCTTACTGCCCACGCTCCACGCCCCACCACCTACTCCCCACTTCCTCAATGCTCCTGATTCTGACTACGCTGATGCCGAACAGCGCGATCGTGCCCTGCAAGCAATCCAATCCGTGCGGCAACGATTGGGAAAAACCTATCAGCCGTTCATCAACGGTGAGTATGTGGCGACGGACGTTCACATCAATTCGCTGAATCCTTCTAACGTCAGTGAAACGGTGGGACGGGTGGGGCTGATCAGCGTGGAGCAAGCCGATCGCGCGATCGCAGCCGCCAAAGACGCATGGCTCGACTGGAAACGCACTCCCCCAACCGATCGCGCCGCTATTCTTCGTACCGCTGCCGACCTCATGACCGATCGCCGGGATGAACTCGCTGCCTGGATGCTGTTTGAAACAGGTAAGCCGCTGAATGAGGCAAATGGGGAAGTATCGGAGGCGATCGACTTCTGCCGTTACTACGCTGACGAAATGGAGCGGCTTGATGCAGGCGTTGCCTACGATTTTCCGGGTGAAACCAACCGCTACCACTACCAGCCGTTGGGGATTGTCGTCGTCATTTCGCCCTGGAACTTTCCGCTGGCGATTCCCACCGGGATGGCTGTTGCCGCACTGGTCGCAGGGAACTGCGTGCTGCTGAAACCTGCCGAAACGTCGAGTGTCATCATCGCCAAGCTGACCGAAATTCTGGTTGAAGCAGGCATTCCCAGCGGTGTGTTTCAGTACGTGCCTGGGAAGGGTTCCACCGTGGGCGCGCATCTGGTCAAGCATCCACACACCAACATGATCACGTTCACGGGTTCGCAAGAAGTGGGCTGTTGGATTTATGCCGATGCCGCGATTCTCCAACCAGGACAGAAGCACCTGAAGCGCGTCGTGGCAGAAATGGGCGGCAAAAACGCGGTCATTGTGGATGAAAGCGCCGATCTCGATCAAGCTGTTCAGGGTGTCGTGCAGTCAGCCTTTGGTTACAGCGGTCAGAAATGCTCTGCCTGTTCACGGGTGATTGTGCTGGAGCCGATTTACGACCTGTTCTTGCAGCGGTTGGTGGAGGCAACCCGATCGCTCAACCTGGGTCGTGCCGATCTGCCCAGTACCCGCGTGGGTCCTGTCATTGATGCCGCTGCCCGCGATCGCATCCTGGAGTACATCGAAAAAGGTCGGCAGGAATGTGAACTCGCCCTCGAAATGCCCGCACCCGAAGGTGGCTACTTTGTAGGACCCGTCATTTTTCATGATGTGTCACCAACTGCGACGATCGCCCGCGAAGAGATTTTTGGTCCCGTTCTCGCTGTCATGCGCGCCAAGACATTCGATGAGGCACTGGATCTCGCCAACGGCACACAGTTTGCTCTCACAGGTGGACTCTACTCCCGCACCCCGTCGCACATTGAGCAGGCACGCACTGACTTTGAAGTGGGCAATCTGTATATCAACCGGGGCATTACGGGGGCGATCGTGGCTCGTCAACCCTTCGGTGGCTTCAAGCTATCGGGCGTTGGCTCCAAGGCAGGCGGACCTGATTACCTGCTGCAATTCCTGGAACCCCGCGTAGTGACTGAAAACATTCAGCGTCAGGGCTTTGCCCCGATCGAGGGCGCAGAGTAAGGGCGCGCTAGAAGCTAACGTTATGCATTGGGATAGCAATTAGTTATGTCACTAAGTCATCAGTGGGACGTAAGTGGTAGATTCTCTAAAGGGCGCTATTCCAATTTGTGAATTTTTCTAAATTTCTCATTACTGGTGCTGAGGGTTAGGTGGCGGAGTCTAAAATCCACGCGGAATTGTCCGGTCAAAGGTAGAGCTATACCCAACACCTCGAACACCTCTGATATAAGGGCTAAGATTTCAGTAACCTTATTTCCCGGTCTCGTCTGGTCGTATATTCATGGAATCACTTCTTGCTGCCCTCGCCTTGGCAATTGTTGGCTATACATTTGGTTCCACTAAGATTGTTAACCAAGGTACTGAAGGCATTGTAGAAAGATATGGACAATATCGACGAACGCTCAAGCCTGGGATGAATTTTATTGTTCCGTTTGTTGATACAGTTTTAGTAGAATCAGTTAGAGAACAACTGCTTGATGTAGCTCCTCAAATTGCAATCACAAAGGATAATATCCGAATAAGAGTACATGCAATCATATACTGGCGAATTTTAGATGTTAGAAGAGCCTACTATGCAGTTGAAGATTTAGAAGAGGCGATAACTAACATTACAATTACGAGCATTAGACAAGAAATAGCTAATCTGAGCTTGAGTGAACTTGAATTTTCAAGAAATAAAGTTAACAAAGCTCTTTTACATGAGTTATATCAAGCAACTGAATCTTGGGGAGTTAAGGTTTTACGGATAGAAATACGAGATATAGATGTCTCTGATTTAGAATTAAAATCACCCTTTGACATTGAGTCAGATTCACTTAACGTTGAGCTACCCGGTGAAATTAATTGGCTGGCTTACAATCAAGCTATAGAAAAACTTTCTGTTTCAAAAAAAGTTGAGGTAATAACCCAGGACTGGAAATTATTAGATGAGGGGATTAAAGCTCGAACATTAGTAAAGATAAAAATCTTTCCTCCTGAGATTGATCAGGATAGAATCCGAAGTGATTTCTTGATTTCCTATGGCTTTTACAAAAATGAAATGGATAACACCAAATTTGAACGAACCTATTCAGGAACAGAAGAAAAGTTCAAAGAAGATATTAAAAGTATGTTTCAGCAAATTCAAGGACAACTACAAACACTAATGACATCTTCCTCGAAAGAGATTAATATAACCTTAAATAACCTCAATGATCTTGTTGCGAAGAGTGCATATATGGAGCATGATCAAAGTCGCAAAATTGAATTAGGTAGTGTTGGTAAAGATTTTACAGCTAGTGGTCAAGCTTTGAATTTAGGCGAAATGGACATTAGCGGTCAGGTCATTAGCACAATCAACCAACTACCATCTGATCCACCCTCTGATCAGATAGGAATCAAGGAATTACTGATTCAACTTCAAAAAGCTATTGAAGAGGAAACGGAATTGTCAACTGAGGACAAAGCAGATTTACTCGAGCAGGTAAAAGCTTTAGCCGAAGCCAAACAAGCACCTGAACCTGAGAAACGAGAAGGACTGATACGAAAGGCAAGGAAAATGTTTGAGGCAACGTTGAAAGGTTTGCCCGACACAGCCAAGATAGTTGAGGCGTGTAGTAAGTTGTTACCACTAATCTTAAAAGCCCTAGGAATTCCAGTGTAGTGCGGCGCGACATAACAAGTCGATGAAGCAGACAGTTGAGAGATCTTGGCAGAGTTGCAAAGGTTATCTGCTGCCGCTTGTCTTAGTCGTTGTCAGCAATACGGAGTAAGGGTGAGGAATCAGCCTTTAGCCTTCAACCTTCTTTTAGCCTAACCTTCGAGAAGCAAGCTACAGCCTTCATCCTTCTGCCCTCTGCCTCCTGCCTCCTTTCTTGACAGTCCATAACATTCTATTAACGGCACCACTCATGGTCACGTCTCCCACCCTTGCCATTACCTGGGAAAAACTGCCCGATGATTTTGTCTTAGACGATGACCCGGTGGATAACATCAATCAGCCCTTACTAGCCGCCGCTCTAAGCGAGAGCCTGCAACTGAACGGTAAACTGCCTGCGAATGCATTGACGACCACGAACTACGGCATCTGTGCCACAGTCAACGAAAAGATTGTTGTCAAAGCGCCGGATTGGTCGTATATTCCAGCCATTCGGGTGCCGCGAACTGAGGTCGATCGCAGCTACACGCCGCAGCTTCAGGGCGACATTCCCGCTGTGGTGATAGAGTTTTTATCGGCGATGGATGGCGGCGAATATTCGGTGAAACCGACCCATCCACCCGGCAAATGGTTGTTTTACGAACAAATTCTAGCTGTGCCCACCTACGTCATTTTTGCGCTAGATACAGGTGTGCTGGAGGTCTATCACCTGAACGACGCGGGGCGCTACCAGTTGAGCACACCTGATGCCAATAACCGCTATTGGATCGCGCAAATGAACCTGTTTTTGGGCGTTTGGCAGGGTACACGCGAAAATCGTACTGGAAACTGGTTGCGCTGGTGGGATGAGGATGGCAATCTGCTGCTATGGGGCGTTGAGAAAGCCGCGTTGTTACAAGAGCAAGCAGAGCAACAACGGCAAAGAGCCGATCGCCTTGCTGCCCAACTCCGCGCCGCTGGCATTGACCCAGAAAGCTAAACGCTGTTATGAGAGGGCACTTTCTCGTAGAGCTTACGCAAAGATCCCTAACGTCTCGATCGGGTAGTTTTTGGGCTGAGCTTGAATCAGAAGGCGGGGAACTCACGTTCCACGCATCAGTTATCAAAAAGAAGCGTTTCCAGCAATGCGGATGAGCTGTGACTCAGACGGAGGGACTGGAGAGATCACTGCCACATTTCTCTGAGCTTGATAGAATTGCTTCGAGAGGGAGCAGCGTCGATCGCCCATCAGCCGCCAATCTATTTCACCAGTCCCATCTCACCAGCGATTGAGACTTCACAGCGTCCCGCACAAAACCTGAGAGCCGTGCTCAACTGTTTCGCCCTACACTCATGACTTCAACACCCGCCTCAGATCTATCGCTCTATGAGTTAGCGCTTGAGACAGATCCAGCGCTTTCCATTCTTCAGGTGAGTCCCGCAACGCTGAGATCGGTCTTTAGTGCGCTGATTGATCTTCTCACCGAGCGCGAGCTGCCTGCGATCGTGTGGGCAAAGCTACCCAGAGGCGTGGTTTGGCAAACAGAACTGGAACGCTACAGCGCGTTGGAGAGCGTGTCAAAAGCAATCTACGTTTTCAAAGACTATCGGGATGACAGCACAGATAGCGCGAGTGCAGATAATTCCAGTATCCAGCCCAGCACCCGTGCAGCGGCGATCGCACCAGCCCCATCCATAGCAACATCCACCGATAACCTGGCTGAAGCTGAAGCGACTGCCCCTGCATGGTTAGAAATTCTGCTTGATCCGGAGAGTTGTCTACGCCGAGAGTACTTCTTGCTGGTCTGGACAGCGCAATTCCAGGGGTGCGTGCTGGCTCACCGTCCCCGATCGGCGCAACTGGCAAAAGCGCCTGAACCCAGCACTGTCGAAGCCAATGCGGCACTGGTGGATTTGTCTCTCGCGGGCGCGATCGAAGACAGCCAGGAGCGGCGACAACACTTGCTGATTCTGTCCTCGTTTGACGGCAGCCTGATACAGCGGGTTGTGAGTGGTTTAGAGCAGACAAAGACAATGGGGCGATCGGCAACGGTTGATGCCAGCATTCTACCAGCCGTATCCTTAACTGAAGCCGTCGCACAATGGCAACAGGTGATGAGCACCATGCCTGACACAACGCCTGACCCGACCAGTTGGGGGCAGCTTTTTATAAAGCAGATCCAGCGGCAGGAAGAGGTGTTGCAGCGCAATGCAATCTATCGGCGGCAGGCGGATCTGGTAGAAATCCTTCAGTTGCAAAAAGAAGAGTTGACCAACGCCCTGCAAGCAAAGGCTGACTTTATCAATACCGTTGGGCAGGAGTTGCGGACACCCCTGACCACGATTAAGACGGCACTTTCGTTGCTGAATTCGCCCAATTTAAAGCCACCGCAGCGGCAACGCTACATGGATCTCATTGCAAAAGAATGCGATCGCCAGAGTTCGCTCATTACCAGCCTGCTCGATCTGGTGCAGTTGGATCAGGCAGTGAACCCTGCGGTGCTTCAGTCCATTCGCGTTTCGGATATTGTGCCAGGGGTGGTGAGTACCTATCAACCGCTAGCCGAAGAGAAGGGCATCAAGCTGGTGTATATGGCACCCGAAGATTTGCCCGCGATCGCCTGCATGGGCAACTGGCTCAAGCAGATCGTGATTAACCTCTTACACAACGGCATCAAATTTACGCCCAGTGGCGGACAGGTCTGGGTACGTGCCAAGCAGCAGGGTAGCTATGTCAATCTGGAAGTGCGAGATACAGGCGTGGGGATGGCTCCCGGTGAACTACCCAAAATCTTTGACCGCTTCTACCGTGTGCGACAATCCACGTTAGAGGATGCCAGCGGTGCAGGGTTAGGGCTGACGATCGTGCAGCAACTACTGCTTCACTGTGGCGGCTCAATCTCGGTTAAAAGCAAACCGGGCGAAGGCTCAACGTTCAATGTGCTACTGCCTATTCGGAAGCAGACATCTGCACCACCCGCCTCGTAAGCGCGGTTGACAGTGATCCCAATTCCATTTGAAATTGGATAGAACCGTCGGTCGAGTTGAGCCTTGCGAGACCCAACGCTCCAGAAAGGTTGGGTTTCGGATCTCAACCTAATCGATTACTTTCAATTCTTCTTGTCATCAAACGTATGCGGCACTACTTTTTGAAACGCAAACGGCTCGCTCAACCAGGCTCACTAGCGTTGCTATTAGGAGCGATCGCCATAGCCAGCCTGATCAATGCCTGCGCTGCCACTGCCGAAAAGCACACACAAACGTCCAGTCCGGCGGCGACCAACGCTGGCTCCATGCTAATGGATCACGGCAGCATGACTCCATCTAACGGCATGGTGAATCACAGTATGGGGATGGATCTCGGTCCTGCCGATGCTGATTTTGATCTGCGGTTCCTTGATGCGATGACTCCGCACCACCAGGGAGCCGTTGTGATGGCAAAGGACGCGCAGCAGAAATCCAAGCGTCCCGAAATCCAAACGTTGGCGGCTGACATCATCAAAGCCCAGGCGAAAGAAATAGCTGCAATGAAGCAGTGGCGGCAAGCCTGGTATCCCAAGGCTCCTGCTACTCCGATGGCTTGGCATTCTGAAATGGGTCACATGATGGCGATGTCACCTGACCAGACGAAAAGCATGATGATGAGCATGGATTTGGGCGCAGCAGACAGCCAGTTTGATTTGCGCTTTCTGAATGCGATGATTCCACACCACGAGGGCGCGATCGTGATGGCGAAGGATGTTTTGAGTAAGTCCAAACGCCCGGAAGTAAAGCAACTCGCTCAAGCCATCATCACATCGCAACAGGTCGAAATCGCTCAAATGAAGCAATGGAAGCAAGCCTGGTACAAGCAATAGGCGTTGAATGAGGATAATCAGATCTCTGAGGTTTTGGCTCTGGCTCGATCGACCAATTGTGCCTGCTCTTCAGATGTGTTGACCGGAAAGCGCTCCCAGTTGGATGCTTGTCTCAAGTCGGCAAAAAGTCCGCCTGGGTCTTCGTGAAAGTGCAGAAACGCCTGTCCTTTGCGGTAAAAAATGCCGCGTTTCTTTTCCTTCAATCCGTCAATGGTGCGAAGGGTGGTGAGTAGACCGGTGAGTAGATCGAGGGCGCGATCGTCTGCGTGTTTCATAGCAGTGATGCATTGGGTTCCAGACCTCGGAGGTTTCCAAAACCTCCGAGGTCTAATAAGGTGAACTGGTTTCTGTTATCCAGGTTTCCAGCGGTTGGCTGAAGTGTTGCAGAGATAGTAACTGAATGCGTGGATCGTGAGCAGCTAGATCTCTTTCTATCTGCGTGTTGTAGCCCCAGTCTGCAAGAAACAGTTGCACATCGGCAAGATCGGCTTGCTGCTGAACGGCTTGTAGCGTTTGCAGGCGATCTTCCACAAACCAGACGGTGGCTGTAGGGGGATGGTTGGTGAGCAGCGATCGCAGCGTTTCGGGCTTGGGTCGTTTAACCTCTTTACCCAGAATTTTTAGCTTCGTGAAATCCACGTTTTGCTGCTGCAAGAGTTGTTGAATGAACCGTCCTTCTTTGGTGCTGATGATAACGACCTCTGTGGGGCTAGTGAGCCATATCTTGAGCTGCGGGATGATGCCAGGGTAGAATTCATGCTCTGCTAACCAACTTTCCACATCGCGTTGAATCCAGCGATCGCGGATGCCATCGACTTCAGCCCCAAGTTGAGCGGCTTCTACCCCATCGGCGGCGGTTTGCTGTTTAGCGATCGTGCTCCAATGCTCTAGAATTTCGGCTTCGGGTGTGCCCAGCAGGAGCGATCGTACCAGTAGCGGCATTTCCCACCCGGTTTCAATCACGGGGCGAGTGCGGTAAAAGCATTCAGCCAAACCCTCTGGAGGCGTAGTATCTTCCGGTTGCCAGAGGTTGCAGTAAGCACGCCAGGACGTTTGAAAGTATTCCTTCATGCCGTTGCAGAGGACACCATCAAAGTCGAGGGCAAGCACGGTTGGGGCATGGACAGACATAACGACTGACGTTCAACAACATCGCCTTTACCCTACCGCAACTGGCTCTCTTTCGGTACAGCGTTGGGCACAGAGGGTGACAACTGAGGCAACAGAACGTGCCATCCTAGCCCTGCCTCCACACGTTTCTGTTTGGGGGTGTCAGATGTGGGTTTAAAGCTCACAGCCAACGTCGCGATTAAGAGCACGAGGGAGAACAGCAGCAGCAGAGAGGGCAGTATTTCAGCCGATCGCAGGTGCTTAAGCCTGGACTTGAGGAACGCATTTTGTCGGCGCAGGCTGATGAGCCGTTTCACCACGGGTTCCGGCTGAGACTCCTCGGATGGGTGGCGATCGTACCCGTCTACCTCCGCGATCCCTTCTTCCTGCTGCTGGCGAATGAAACTCACCAGATAGTCATGCACCAATTGGTAGCGATCGGCAGGATTTTCGGGCACGAGAAAGAGCAACCCAGAGCCAACCAGTACTTCCAGCACCAGATCGAGCTTATTAATTTCTGCCGTCAAGCCCAAATCAACCAGATCGGTCTCCAGATCTTCGCGGCTTTTGAGCGGACGTGTCCCATTTTCGTTGGTCAGCAGAAACAGCACATTCCACGCGGCATCTTCATTTTCAGGTCCGCAATCTTCAACGATGTCTTCGAGCGATCGCGCCACCAGTTTCTCTTTAGGTCCCTTCTGGCGATACTCTTCCAGCGTCGTGATACCTTCTGCCTGAAGCTCTGCCCCCACTGCCTGTAGTTCGATCGCCCGCACTTCGCCTGTATCACGCGCCAGATCGGTAACTAACGCCTCCACCAGATCGTTATCCAGATAAAACTGAGCGCGATCGGTCAGGCTTTTGATGATCGATCGGGCATCGGCAGGTGAAAAATCGCCCAGCGGATAGCGCACATCCTTGCCAAGAATGTCGTTGATGCTGTCCAGGTTCACGCTGTCACCCCTGGCAAAGCGCTGAAATTCCAGTAGATGGTGAAGATAATCTTGCCGCAACGTCAGCACGACTTTAACAAAATCCAGATTAAGGCAATCGCGCAGAAACTCGTAAAACAGACGACGCTGTTGCAGCGTTTCGTGGACAAAGAAGAACTCCTCAAACTGGTCAAAAATCAGCACTGGGATGAAGTTGAGGCTGGTGGCTTGGCGGAGGAGGGACAGAAGTAAGGGGTGAGGGGTGAGGGGTGAGGGGTGAGCGGAAGGAGAAGCGGATGCAGGAGAAGCGGAGGGAGCGTTGAATTCTCCGTTCTGTCGATCGCTACTCACTGCCTCCTGCCTCCTGCCTTCTGCCCTCTGCCCTCTGCCCTCTGCCTCCTGCCCTCTGCCCTCTGCCTCCTGCCCTCTGCCTTCTGCCTCCTGCCCTCTGCCTTCTGCCTCCCGACTCCCCACTCCCGACTCCCCACTCCCGACTCCCCACTCCCCTTCTTCTACCCCCCGTCCTCCCAATGCCAGCACCAGTTTCGCTTCCAGTGCCGTTTGCCAATCGGTGTAGAAGTCAATCAAAATGGGGAGGGCAATGCGATCGCCGATAATTCGATCGTTCAGGGCAGGCACCAGACCTGCGTTTACGATCGAGCTTTTGCCCACTCCCGAATACCCATGAATGACGGTGAGCTTGATGTCATTCCGCCCCATGCGTGCCACCAGACGGTTCACATCCTGCTGGCGACCAGAGGCTCGAATCTCTTGCGCGAGAGGAGCTTCTGGCGTTAGTTGACCTGGCATCTGGCTGAACAACGATTGCTGAGGCTCTAGGCGGAGTGCCCCAATGAAAGCGCGGAAGCCATATTGATGCTCCAGCGATCGTCGGGTTTGTTTGGTGTGAAAGGCTTCGAGGTAGCGCCCCTGCTGAAAGTAGAGATCGCGCAGATGGCGCAGAATGACGATGTAAAGCTGTGGATCATCCGGTGGATAGGTTTGATGCTGAGCGGTTTCCAGGTGGGCGATCGCCACCTCCACCTGTCCCAGTTTTGCCTCGGCTCTGGCAAGCAGCAGCAAATACCACCCCTGATGATAGCGGTGCGCCACTTCCAGGCTGTATTCCAGATGGTGATTGGGTGCCTGATGGTCGATCGCTTCTGCCGTAGCGGTCAACATGTCCAGAGCCGTTTCCACCTGTTGTTTTGCCTCCGTCCAGGCACCGCGCGATAGTGCCACTTCTGCCAGAAAGCCGTGATCCCGCGCCTGTCGTACCGGATCGGCATAGAGCTTGTGCAACACCAGTGCCCGTTTTGCCAGGGTTTCCAACTCATCCCACTGCTGTAGCTTTTGCAGCACCTCCGCCTGCGGAATCATAAACCGAGCCACCAGATCTTGCCGATTGGTTTGCTCAAAGACCGCCAGCCCACGCTTAAAGTAAGTGCCTGCTTGCTGACAGGCATTGGTGTAGAGGGCACGCTGCTGCATCGCCTGCGATCGCCACCACAGCCCCAGGTAGATCAACACGCACGCTGCCCGTTCACTGGCAGACGGCAACAAGACAAAGGATTCCGACAGCTTTTGCGATCGTTGTCGGTCGCTTTCTTCTTGCCAAAACGCCAGACTATGCTCGTAACAGGTGCGGGCAGTTTCCCATTCTCCCTGCGCGTGTGCCTCTTGCCCCAGCAAAAAATCGAGGCTTGCCTGAAGTGCGGGATCAATGGCTTGACCACTGGTCAGCACGCGATCGAGAGCAAACTCCAATTCCGTGCGCCGGAGCGCATTGTTGCCCCAGGTCTGAAACTGGTTCTGTTGGAGCAGTGCCCAATTTGGCAAAAATTGTTCATCGCCTGCATCCAAAATTGACGCGAACAGTCGATCGGTGTGCTGCCGCAACCCCTCCACCACCGCCTCGGCTGCGACCTCAAACGAAATGACCGTATTCCCCGCCCAACTTTTCAAATCGGGTGCCAGTCGATCGAGCTTTGCCAGCACCCGATCGTTCATCCACAGCACCAGCGGAAACGGAAACGTTTTGCTAAGCTCTTCCCGTACAAGATTCGTGGCAACCAACACCTGATCGATCGCCATCACCGACTCCAACCCGTAAATCATCAGCGCATTGGGAGGCAGGCAGCAGGGGGGAGAATGGGGAGTGG
Organism: Lyngbya sp. HA4199-MV5; assembly: GCA_019359375.1. GTDB lineage: Bacteria > Cyanobacteriota > Cyanobacteriia > Leptolyngbyales > Leptolyngbyaceae > Stenomitos. The sequence continues at coordinate 21,643 of JAHHHL010000025.1, read as the reverse complement.
GGAGTGGGGAGTGGGGAGTGGGAGAAGTTGTTAGTTGCTGGTTGTTAGTTGTTAGTAGTAGATCTTCCTGCCTTCTGCCTTCTGCCCCCTGCCCCCTGTCCCCTGCCCCCTGTCCCCTGTCCCCTGTCCCCTGTCCCCTGTCCCCTTCCTCTTCCTCCTCCTCAATCTCCGTCCGAATCTTGGTGTAGAGCGTCTTCGCCGTTTCAGGCAGCGTGTATTCGTGCAGGGGAAACGGGCAACGTTCCTTAAGCTGCTGTGCCATACGATCGCGCAACCGAGTATAGTTACAGCGCACCAAAATCAGCGCAAACTGTCGCTGCGAGAGCGTAATCGCGCGAAGGAGCGTATCCAGCGATCGCTCATTTTCAGCCTCCACATCTTGTCGGGAATGGTCAGTCGTACTCATCAGTGGTACAGCATTTGTATGCCCTCTATCTTCTACGTTACACGGTCAGAAGGCAGAAGGCAGGAGGCAGAGGGCAGAAGGGGTGAGGGATGAGGGATGAAGGATAAAAAGCTGACTCCTGAACTCAAAACTCCCTACTCCCCACTCCCTACTCCCCACTCCCTACTCCCCACTCCCTACTCCCCACTCCCTACTCCCCACTCCCCCTCTCCACCCACGCCTGATACCGCTTCGTCTCTGCCAACATCGGGTTGATGCCAAACCAGCCGCCCTGTTGGTCTTGATACTCAAACATGAACATGCTGCGGAGAAGGGTTTGATATTCGACTTCGCCGCGTGCGCTTTGTTGCTCAACGACCTGGAAGATAAGCGTCCATTCGGTGTCGTCGATCGTGCGTACCAGGGCATCGCGCTGTCCTCGAATGACGTGTTCTACGGCTGCTTGCGAGAAGGGTGGATCGCCTTGCTGGACGCAGTGACGCAGCAGACCAAGGAGATTGCGGACGTGCCCACCGCTGACGAGGCAGAGACGATCGAGGGTTTCGACACGATCGCAGACCTCGTGAAGTCGTTCGAGGCGTTGGGTGGTGTTCAGATGGGGAAAGGCTCGTGCCAGCACCATTTGTCGTAGCAGGGCAATGCCAGCCTCGTCATGAGTGCCATCGCGCCGTCTTACGGGCACCATCGGCAGAATTTTTGGCGACACACCGCCGCCAAACCACTGCTTCAAAATCTCGACTTCGTTGGAAAAGACGAGCGATAGCGGAATGGTATAAACGACGTGACAGTTCAACTTGGATAATTGTTCGCCCCGATCGACAAACAAATATTCGGGCTGGGTTCGTCCCGATGGTAACTGGCGGGCATCCACGCGATCGAGGTTATCAATAATGACGACCAATCCCTGCTTGCCGTGTTGCTTAAGTTGCAGGTTTGCCTGTCCCAAGAGTTCCTCATTCAACGATTGCAAAATGCCGTTGGTGCGCGGCTCCATGTACTGTCGCAACTGATTTCGCAGGCGGGGACTGTCCTTCGTTCGGGCGGTGATTTTGCTAATGCCAACCGAAAAATCAACCTGCGAAATTTCAATCGGCGTTTGCAAAATCTCGCCAATTTCGGCAAACAAATTCGCAAAATATTTGGGTTTCAATCTAATTTGATCGGCTTCTAATTTCTCGCTGACTTGATGGGCGATCGCGATCAAAATGTCGGTGACATCCACATCCGACATATCCAGATCTTCAGTGGAAACAAAATAAACGACGTAGAACCCCTGCTGTTCCAGTTCGTTTTTGAGGCGTAAAAGCTCTGTTGATTTGCCGCAGCCGATGTGCCCTGTAAACAATTGACAGGTGCCTTCGTTGGGGAGGAGGGCGATCGTCCGCTTTAGCTCCTGAATAATATTGCTGCCCCGCACAGGCGCAAAATCGATGTAATACTCCCGGTCTTGCGGGTTGCTGATGGAGAGTGCCCGACTCGGATCGCAGGCTTTGAGGAACTCAGACGCATTGATGGGCATAGGTAACGGAATGTCTCACGCGATGAAGTAACGTATCGATGTGACGAACTATACAATTCAACCCCTGAGCAATCATTAGGATTTTGCCTGTCACAGCAAACTGGCATAGGGGAGTGAAGCAATGGCACAGCACAATCATAACGAGCCTCACGAGCAGGGGCATGACGCGCATCAGCACACCCACGATGCCGGGTGTAGCTCCGAACAGGGTCAGCATTCAACCACCGAAGCTGCCGAAACCGAGTTCTTAAAGAAACACCCTACCTATCTCTCGCAACAGTCTCGACGGGCATTTCTGGCATCGGCAGGGGCAGCAGCGGCACTGGGCAGCAACTTTGCGGTGAGCTTTCTACGGGGTGACAAAGCCGAGGCGAAGTCTGAAACGCTCATGGCAGCAGACATGATCCGGGATGCGAAAAAGCTTCACGTCCTCAAAGCCACGCCGGAAACCTGCTTTTGGGGCTACTTTGACAAAACGCAGCCTCCGGTGATGACCGTTGATCCGGGTGATATTGTCTACATCGAAGCGCTAACCCACCATGCAGGCGATGCCCCCGATTTGCTCATGGATGCTGGGGTGAAAGCAGTCTACGACAAAGTGACCGATCGCGGTCCCGGTGTGCATATCATGACCGGACCGATCGCCGTGCGGGGTGCGGAACCGGGCGACACGCTGATGGTACGCATTCTCAAAACGGAACCCCGCCTCAAATATGGCAGCAACATTGCCGCCCACTGGGGCTACCTCTACGATGCCTTCAAAAAAGAGCGCATCACCATCTACAAAATCGATATGGAAGCCGCCTTAGCCTATCCTGCCTTTGCCTACGACTTTAAAGGGCGACCCAAGTACGATAAACCGGGCTTTGTCACTGCTCCCGCCCCCGCCTCACGGGAGAAAATCAAGATGAAGGTGTCGATTCCGCTCCGTCCCCACTTTGGCGTGATGGGCGTAGCACCGCAGGAAAGCGGGCGCATCAACAGCATTCCTCCAGGACCTTTTGGCGGCAACATCGACAACTGGCGCATTGGGGCAGGCGCGACGATGTACTATCCCGTCTTCAACAAAGGCGCAAACTTCTTTGTGGGTGATAGCCACATGGCGCAGGGCGATGCGGAGTTAGCAGGAACGGCGATCGAAGCCTCCATGAATTCCTACATCCAGATCTTCGTGCTGAAAGATTTTCCCATCACCAATCCCATTCTGGAAACCGACTCGCACTGGATTACCCACGGCTTCAACCAGGACTTAAACAAAGCCATGCGTCAAGCCGCTGATCAAATGCTGGACTTCCTCACCACCAAACGCAAGATGAGTGCGGATGAAGCCTACTCCATGATTTCGGTCGGCGTTGATTTTGGCGTGACTCAGGTGGTAGATATTCGGCAGGGATGTCACGCCGCGGTGCCCAAAAACCTCTTTGTGCCCACCTGAAGCATCGGTTGACAAATGAGCACAGCACTACTTGAAACTCAAATGTTCTCTCGCTTCCTCCGCTCCTTTGCCGTGGCGCTGTTCTGGTCGATCGCTGTGCCACCAGTTTTTCGTCGCCTCTGAAAGATTCACGGCATAGAGGGTGATGACGATCGGCTCTTGCAGCCCTTGTCCCAGAATCTCGACGCTGTAGGACGGGTGCTTTTTGGTAGACAGATCGACGATGAAGCGTTTGCCAATGCGTCGCCAGCTTGGTTCTTTGCCCCGCCACTGGAGGCGACAACAGGGGTAGGGAAGTTGTTCCCGATCGAATAAACGGCAGCAAGCACCAATCACACGGTAGCTGAAGTGGCAACCGGGGCTAAAGAAAACCTGCCCATGCTGAAGCGGGTGAGACATATAGCCTTTTTCTGGCAAGTGAGGTACAGCCGATGGAGACTGGGTGTAGGGTATGGGGTGTACTTCATGAGAGTGACAACCGCTACAACGATTAGCAAGCAATCGATACATGTTCCAAAACGGTTGGTTTCCTCTGTAGGGACGTTACATGTAACGTCCCTACCGAATGTAACATCACCTATGGCACGATCGCCTTGGCGTTTTGCAATGCCTGCCGCACCTGAGCGAATCCTGTGCCACCGTAGCTATTGCGGGCAGAGACGACCTGTGCAGGGGCGATCGCGCCATAGATATCCGACTCAAAGGCGGGATGGAGTGCTTTCCATTCCTCTAGCGTCAGATCCTTCAGCAGTTTGCCTTGAGAAAGGGAAGTCTTCACGACTTTGCCGACGAGATTGTATGCCTCCCGAAAAGGCACCCCTTTGCCTGCGAGATAATCTGCCACATCCGTCGCGTTGGAGAAGTCCTCATTCACCGCTTCCTGTAGACGTGCGACGCGAAACTCCAGCCCTTCTTGCAGCAGAATCGTCATGGCTTCCAAACAACCCTGCACCGTCACGACCGCATCAAAGAGGGCTTCTTTGTCTTCCTGCAAGTCTTTGTTGTAGGCAAGAGGTAAGCCTTTCATGAGTACCAGCATTCCCTGGAGGTGTCCAAAAACCCTGCCCGTTTTGCCGCGCACCAGTTCGGGCACGTCGGGGTTTTTCTTTTGCGGCATGATGCTGGAACCTGTGGAGCAGCTATCTTTGAGCGTGACGAAGCCAAACTCTTCCGATGCCCACAGGATGACTTCTTCAGACAGGCGGCTGAGATGCACCATGATGAGGCTGGCGGCGCAGAGAAATTCAATGGCAAAGTCCCGATCGCTCACCCCATCCAGACTGTTGGCATACACGCCGCCAAAGTTGAGCAGTTCAGCCGTGTAGTGGCGATCGATGGGAAAGGTCGTTCCCGCCAGCGCACCCGAACCAAGCGGCGAAACGTTGACCCGCTGATAGATTTCGCCCAACCGTTCCCAGTCACGCTGGCTCATTTCAAAGTAAGCGAGCAAATGATGGGCAAGGCTGAGCGGTTGTGCCCGTTGCAGATGGGTGTAGCCAGGGATCAGCGTTTCGACGTGCTGTTCTGCCAGCGTAAGGAGAATTGACTGGAACGAGCGCACCCGTTGCCGAATCTGCTGGATCTGATCCCGCAGGTACAGACGCGTATCGGTACCCACCTGATCGTTGCGCGATCGTGCTGTGTGGAGTTTTTTACCTACATCCCCGACGATCTCCGTCAGGCGACGTTCCACGGCAAAGTGGACATCTTCTGCCTCTACACCGGGCACAAACAGACCCTGACGATATTCTTGCCGCACCTGCTCCAGCCCGTTGACCAACTGCTCCCCTTCAGCGGCGGAAATGATGCCTGTGTGAGCCAGCATCTGTGCATGAGCCTGAGAACCCGTCAGGTCATACTCAATGAGCTTCATGTCAAAGCCGATGCTGGCATTAAAGCGGGCGATCGCCGGATGAAGAGCTGACTCAAACCGCTGGCTCCAGGTGGAAGGCTGCTGTGCTGTCGATGGTTGAGAGAGGTCTTGATTCACGTTGTATTAGCCAAAGGACGTAAAGGTCTTCACAAAGTAGCCAAAAATAATGCCAATAAGAAACGCCCAAACCTGACCGGTTTTGACAAAGTTGTTAAAGGCTTTCTGCACATCCCCTGCCAGATCCACTTCGAGCTTTTTGTCGCCTACTACTGCCAGGTCGATCGGCAAATGCCAGTGGGCTGGTTGCAAGGCGTTAAGCCAGGATGTGTCCAGCCAGGACGTGTCCAGCCAGTAGGTTGGTTCCACAAACCAGGTTGCCACCTCTGGTATTAAGCTCATGACCATTGCCTCTCTCCCCTTTCTAATGGATGCAGACCAGCACGCACGTTTATCTTACAAGACTGAAAGGATACCAGAAAATAATCCCAGCGATCGCACGGCTCGATACATGCAAGGATGGTGGCACCATCACAGCACCGGATGACCGATCGCACTGTTCGCTGTTTCCATAAAGCGATCGACCTCCGTTAACAGTGCCTCTTTTGCCTCACTGGGTAGAAACGTGGCCTGAAACCCATTGCGGCTTAGCTGATGCATCTCAGTCGCCGTCAGTGCCAGATGATCACGAATCGCCTGAAAATTCTCGGCAAGATAGCCGCCAAAGTACGCTGGATCATCTGAATTAATGGTGACACACAGCCCTGCCTCTAGCAGTTGCTTCAAGTTGTGCTTTGCCATGTCATCAAACACACAGAGCTTGACATTTGAGAGGGGGCAAACCGTGAGGGGGATCTGGCGATCGGCGAGATACGCCACCAGTTTTGGATCTTCGAGACAACGCACACCATGATCAATGCGCGATACCTTTAGGAGTTCTACAGCCTGCCAGATGTAGTCTGGTGGTCCTTCTTCACCCGCATGAGCCACCGTCAGGAAGCCTTCCGATCGTGCACGATCGAACACTGCCTGAAACTTGGCAGGCGGATGTCCCATTTCAGACGAATCCAGCCCTACGCCCACCAGCCAATCTTGAAACGGTAAGGCTTGCTCCAACGTTGCCATCGCTGCATCGGCGCTGAGGTGTCTGAGGAAACTACAAATTAATTGCGACGAAATCCCCAACCGTTCGCCATCCACCAATGCCTGATGAATGCCATTGATGACGGTGGCAAAGGGAACGCCGCGATCGGTATGGGTTTGCGGATCAAAGAAAAGCTCGGTATGGCGGACGTTCTGCGCTGCACATCGCTCCAGATACGCCCAGGTCATATCATAAAAATCTTGCTCATGCAGCAGCACGCCTGCCCCAGCGTAGTAAATATCCAGAAACGACTGTAAGTTACTAAATTGATAGGCAGCGCGGACGGCTTCTGCGGAGGGGTAGGGCAGGTCGATCTGGTTGCGCTGGGCGATCGCAAACATCAATTCCGGCTCCAGCGATCCCTCAATGTGAATGTGCAACTCAGCCTTGGGCAGGTCACGAATCCATGCTTCCATCCCGTATCCCCCTTACTTTAGCCCTTCAAATTAGGCGATCGACCGTACATCTCTTTTGGTTTGGCTCAGCATCTCCGATCTCAAATGCTGCTTGTCGTATCACGGCAAACAAACCGCCAGAAAATTGGCGACGAGGAGCGATCGTATGCCTCCGCTACTGGAGCTTATCTAAACCGTAGCTTGCTTTAAACAGACTCAGTTGCCTGGTTGACTGACAAATCTTTGAGCGAGTACTTGAACCGCCCTGCACTGAAAGTGCGGGCTGATGGCAAGGAAGTCCTCTCTAGGCTTTGCCTTCCCGAAGGGTAGAGGACTACGAGCGCTTTACAACCCGTTTGAACGGGTTTCGCACCTTTAGCCCGGATTTTAATCACGGGCGGGTGAGAAACGAAGCGACCAGCCTTTCAAGATTTTTGTCAGTCAATCAGCTCAGAGGCTTTCACCTTCATCACAATCAGCGTCATGTCATCCGCATTGCGGTTTGCCGTGCCCGTAAATTTCTGCACTTGATGAAACAGATGCTCCAGAATAGCTTGAGGATGATCACAGTGTTGGCACGCCCATTGAAACGCCTGGGTCAGGTTTTCTTCATCAAAACGCTCACCGCTCTGGCTGGCAGCGTCGGTAAACCCATCCGTATAGTAAATCAGCGTGTCGCCTGCCTGGAGCTGCACCTGAGCATCTTGATAGTGCGTATCAGCATCCAGCCCGATCAACATTCCAAGGGTGTCCAAGCGTCGGATCGTTTTTGTAGCCGCTTGCCACAGCAGGGGTGGGTTATGCGCTGCGTTGCTATAAGACAGCAGACGAGTCTGGGGATTGTATTCTGAATAAAACAGCGTGACAAAGCGATTGGAGTTTTCCAGATCGGCATACATGACGCGGTTGAGGTGCTGCAAAATGCGGGCGGGGGAGTGTCCGTTTAGAACCTCTGCCCGCAACATGCCCCGCGTCATCGTCATGATCAGCCCCGCAGGCACGCCTTTGCCCATCACATCGCCGATCGCCACACTCCAGCGTCCACCTTCACTGCTGCCATCTTTTTTCGAGCGAATCTGGTCGTAGCTGGCGGGAATAAAGTCGTAAAAATCGCCGCCGACTCGATTAGCAGATTGGCACCGAGCAGCCAGCTCCACGCCCTGAATTTTGGGGCACGATCGCGGCAAAAGACGCAGTTGGATTTCAGCGCCGATTTCAAGCTCGCGATCGAGGCGTTCTTTCTTGCGAAGTTCGACGGTCAACTCATCGTTTTCGATCGCCACCGCCGTTTGATCTGCCACTAAACGCACGAGCTTTTGCCGGGTTTCTGTCCAGTTGTATTGAGGGTCGCGGCTAAAGACATAGAGCCGTCCGCGCTCGGTGTTTTTTACCAGAATGGCAGTGCCAAACAGTTGGACTCCCGCACCTAAGTAATGGCTGACCTGATGATCCAACGTGGCGATCGCGCTGGGGGTAAGGGCGATCGGCTCTCCTGCCACTGCGGGAGGCAGAGAGGATGTTACCTGCCGAGTAGCCGCTTCCAGCGCTTTGCGAATATCCTGACACCAGCGGCTATCCTGACAGTGCAATCGTTCCAGACGTACCTGACCGTTGGGCTTGAACAACAGCAGCGCGCCACCATCACTATCTGTCACCCGGCTCGCCATTAGCGGGATCAGCTCTAAAAACTGGTTGAGGTTGTTGAAACTCCGCAGCGCAAAGCCCAATGAACTCAACAAATCTTGAATCTTGTGCTGCTCTCGATTGAGCCGTGCCACCAGTTCCTTGAGCGCAAAAACAGGCGTAATTTCAGACGCGCTACCCGCACTCGCACTCGCGTTGCCACCACTGGGGGGGCGTACAGGCAGGCGATCGCGTGCATTCTCCGCAGCAGGCGTGTTTGCTGAAGGCGATGCCGCCCCAGGATCGGGTCGTTGTGATGGCTGTCGAGGAAGAGGCACAGCAGTCATTTGAGATCAAGGTGAACAAACGATCACCGCGAGAGCAGGCTGTTGGATAGTGCAGTTGATTCTAGCGGATCAGCCTCCAGAATCGCCGCTCATTGTCCTAGCGCTCGAACGGCTGCCCAAACCAGCGCATAGTTTACCAACGTTAGCAGATAAGCTCTCAATTGATAACGTGATTTTGACTGACTCTGAAGAATTGGCTGAAAGCCTTGTGGGGAGGGGGGAGGGGAGTTGTTAGTTGTTAGTTGTTGGTTGTTAGGAGGCAGAAGGCAGAGGGATGAGGGATGAAGAAAGGCTAAAGGCTAAAGGCTAAGGGCTAAAAAGCTGACGGCTCCCCTGCTCCCCTGCTTCCCCTACTCCCTACTCCCCACTCCTACCCATTCAACAGCGCTTCGACAAACTCATAGCTCGAAAACGGTCGCAGGTCTTCGATGCCTTCTCCGGCTCCGATGAAGCGGATGGGTAGACCAAGTTGTTGGACGATCGCCAGCGCAATGCCACCTTTAGCGGTGCCGTCGAGCTTAGTGAGAATGACTCCGCTCAGTTGGGCAGCTTGGGAGAAAACTTCAGCCTGACGCAGACCGTTTTGTCCGAGGGTGGCATCCAAAACTAACAGCGACTCGACAACGGCATTCTCTGATTTTTTGTCGATGATGCGGCGAATTTTGCTGAGTTCGTCCATCAGGTTTTTCTTGTTTTGCAAGCGTCCCGCCGTATCGACCAGCAGCAAGTTGGTGCCGCGTGACTGGGCAGCGGCGATCGCATCAAACACGACAGCAGCAGGATCGGTATTCTGCCCTGGATTGGCGATGACTTCGACCCCACTGCGACTGCCCCATACTTTCACCTGCTCCACAGCAGCGGCTCTAAAGGTATCGGCAGCGGCAATCAGGCAGTTGTAGCCAGACTTTTGGGCAATGTGGGCAAGTTTGCCGATCGTCGTCGTCTTTCCCGCACCGTTAACCCCTGTGATTAACCAGATATTGAGGGTGTCATCTTCGGGCGCAAAAAAGCGGCTTTTGGCATTTTCCAGCGGTGCATCCAGCATGTCGCGCAGGATTTGCTTCAGGTAGGTGATGGCAGCATCGGGGGGTAAGGTTTCCTGACGCAGCTTGCTTTGTAGCGCTTCGATAATGGCATCCGTCGCGGTTACGCCGACATCTGCTTGCAGGAGAACCGATTCGATCGCCATGACCGCATCTTCGTTGAGCGGACCCTGCCCGACGATCGCCCGCAGTTGGTTGATTAAGCCCCGTCGCGTTTTGTCTAAGCCCTGACGAAGCCGCTTCAGCCAGGTGATTTCTTCCAACGAAACCTGGTCGGGTCGCCGCCCTTGCGCTGCTAGCACTTCTGATGACCAGAGAAAGCCTTCATCCAGAACAAACTCAGGTTCAGCGGGTACAGGGGTTGGGGTACTGGGTGGAGGGGCGATCGCGGGTTCTGGCTCCACGATCGCAGATTCTTTAAGCCGTTCTAGCCGTTCCAGGCGATCGGCTTCTGCCTGTGCCCAGAACGGCAAGGGTGCTGTTGGAATAGCCTCCGCTGCGGGTTCTGTTGCAGGTAGCTCGGCTTCAGCAATGCTTTCAGACGGCGCGGGTTCTACAGGGGCGATCGTCTCTGCCTCAGTCGGTGCCTCAATTGCTTCTGGCGCGATCGCATCCTGAGCAGGTTCCTCAACCGCATCAACTGGCTCCGTTTGTTGCCGCTTTTGGATATTTTGATACGCCGTTTTTGCCCAGTTCAGGTAATCTTCCGCAACGGCTGGCTCTTCTTCCGTGACCGTTTCTGGCTGCACAGGCTCCGCTTCTGGGGCTTGAGCCTCCTCAGCTTTGGGGTCAAATTGCCGACGAAACCAGTCAAACGTCATTACCTTTACCTGAAGTGAGATGCGATGTGGAATGGGACTACCGCGTTGAACTTACAGACTGTCGAACTTACAAACTTTGTTACAAACTTTAGCAGCGTTCGATCGGACGAGCGTTCCCAATCAGCGACGGCAGATAACTTCAAACTTAGCGCCAGCGGCTTTCGCCCGTCCGCTGGGGGGGGTGTTAGACCGCGACAAAAATTAACCAGCCTTTGATACCCTGCCAGCCTGAATCCCTCGAACTTTCTCGGTGCAGACCATTTTGATCCAATCTTGACGACTGATCTTTTGCAATTGACACTCTGCATCAATACTTTTTAGTAACTCTAGTGGAAGGGCAAGATTGACTTGTTGCTTTGCTTGAAAGTGACCTGTGAAATGCTCAGAAACGTCTGCTCCTGAATCAGCTTGCTGAGCAATTTCCTCGATATCTTTAATCTCAGTAGATTCGCTGCTCATAGCTTCTACGCTCCTGTTTCGTTGATTTCCAGGCTGTAACAACCCAAATGTAATCTCCTACTTTATCGGCTCGATACTCAACAATGAACGTTGTCAATTGTCCATCCGCGAAACCGATGATTCGAGACTGCTCTGGTAGCTCAGAGCGTTGGTCTTCGAGGTAGGGGGTGTAGAGTAAATTATCCAACTGCTCAAAGTCAATGGCACATTCTGCTAATACTTGCTGTCGTTTTGTTTCATCCCACCGAACACGCATCGAATCAGGTGAAATAGCTATGGAAGACTACTTTTGCCCCCTTTATGCTATCCCATCTTCTCACAAACCTGGACTGTTGCCTGGATACACTGTCAGGTTCAATTACAGCAATTCTCGCTCAAGTGAAGTACATCGCGTGAGACAGGGTGTGGGGTATAGGGTGTGGGGAGAGCAGGGGAGTGGGGGAAGCGTTGAGTGTTGATTGGTCAGCCATCAGATTGAGAGTTTTGAGTTTTGAGTTTTGAAACAGTCGCCAGTCAACAGTCATCAGTGAACAGCGCTGAGCCAACAGCGACCTGTCACCAGCGAAGCAAGAAGGCTTGACTGAACACCGAACACTGGAGACTGATAACTGATCACTGCCTCCTGCCTTCTGCCCTCTGCCTTCTGCCTAGCCGCCAGCTTTTTATCCTTTAGCCTTTCCTCATCCCCTCCCTACATCGTCTGCTTCGTCGCCTTGAGCTGATCCATCACCCGACGCAGTACGCCGTTAATAAAGCGATGTCCGTCGTCGCCGCTGTAGCGTTTAGCCAGTTCCACCGCTTCGTTGACGGCAACCCGATCGGGAATGCCCAAGAAGAGAATTTCGGTGACAGCGATGCGGAGAATGTCGCGATCGATCCATGCCAGCCGAGAAAGTTGCCAATCGACGAGAGCGGTAGACAGAATTTGATCAATTTCGTCGCGATTCGCTTTCAATTTGCCAATAATTTCCAGCGTGTGATGCCGCACATCCTGCTGGTTTGCCAGTTGAATGAACTCAGGCACTTCCATTGCCACACCCAGTCGATTGATCGCCGTTTGGGTAAGCGCGATCGCCTCATTCACCATTGCTCTGGCGCTTTCCACATCTGCCGCACGGGTTTCGCTGGTCAGTAACCGGGCACTCCCCTGCTGGAGTTCAGCCGATGCGGTTTCCAGGGCATCCTGCGCCTCAGTGGTGAGCGTTCGCACTGCTGCAACCACCACATTTTGAAGCTGCTGCGCCTCTAACCGCTCCTGTTTAGCAGGAAGCTGGCTAATACTCAGCAGCGCTAGTTCACGGGCAATTCGACGAGCTTGCATAGGAAAGGATATAAGGATGAAGGCTTAAAAGGGGAGGCTTGATAGGGGAAAGCAGTTGTTCGCCCCTACCTGCAAACAATTTGTCGATTTTATTTAATCTGCGATCGTCAGGCGTGCAGAACCATTCTGTCAGAGCAGGAAGGCACACCCTAACGCATCGTCTTGAGGCTTGGTGCGATCGCCCAGCGCACCCAACTACACTTAATGCTATCTCAGTACTCACGTCTAAAGGGTCTTAAGGACGAGTATGTTCAAAGACACGGTGGCAGCAAGCCTATAGCCTACCCTTTGGGAAGCAAGCTACATCTTTCTTTTAGCCTTCATCCTTTAGCCTTTAGCCTTTCCCCTTAGCTTTCCCATAGGTCTTCTTCGACCGCGATCGCCTGCCGTCCTTGCTCTGGAAACAAGTCGAACGGGCGCTTACCAGAAGCTGGTAATGTTGGCATCGCTGAGGACTCAGGGGAAACAATGCCGCCTGAAATCACGACTTTGAAGGCTTCTTCGATCGGGATAGAAAGGTTAATCACAGCGTCTTCTGGCACGACAGCATACCAACCCGTCGTTGGGTTCGGCGTGGTGGGAATAAACACACCCAGCATCGGACTGGTGAAGCGGGATTGAAACTCACCGCTCAAAACGCCTGTGACAAACCCCAGCGACCACACGCCCTGCCGTGGATATTCCACCAGCACCACGCGTCGAAACTTGCCGCTGGAGTCTTTCAGGAGGGTTTCTAGAAGCTGCTTCAAGGTTTTATAGACTGCACCTGCCAGGGGAATGGCTTGCAGCACCCGTTCGCCAAGGTCTAGTAGCCAGCGTCCGGCAATGTTCCGCGCCATCAAGCCGATGATCAAAATGGAAAGCAGCGGCACAGTTAGACCGACCAGCAGGTTCAACAAATTCACCAGAATCGGATTTAGCCCATCAAAGGGGTTAAGCTGCTTGGGGATGCGGGTCAGAAAGTTAATGACCCAGTTGGCGATCGTAATGGTTAGCCAAATGGTAGTGGCTAGCGGAATCACGACCAGCAACCCTGCAATCAGGTCGTTTTTTAGATCTTGCTTGAGGCGTTGGATCACGGATTACCCACTCTCCTATCGTTGGCGGCGGAAACTGTCATAACGCTGACGATTCAATACTCGTCAAACGAGCCGTTGAGTGATGTTTCTTTAAGGAGACCTCTTTAGAGATTGTAACAATAATGTAAAGGAATATTTCAGGAGTGAGGGTCGGGGCGAGCGTGCTGGAAAGCGATCGCGTTTTCTCAGCAGGCAGCATTCAGTGTGTTAGCGGCGTTTCAGCCACGCATACAGGCTCATCAATGCATCACAATTACTTGAGAAGGTCGAGCGATCGCAAAAGACCGAGCAATGATGATGGCGATAATCACCAGAATACCCTACGGCGATTCGGTATCGCACGCGACGATTATTTTTGAGAGCAGACGATTATTTTTTTATTTTTGGGATCAGCCTAATCTACAACGCTCACCAGTTTAGGGATAAGCGATCGGATCAGACTACACCATCGGTTCCGCCGTACCAAGAAGGCGAATCTCAAGAAGGCAAACCTTAAGGCGAGGGTATATTGCGTTGGTTTTGAGCGGATAACAGATAGCGCAACCCCGTCCAACCAATGATTGCGTAGCCGATCCCCAGTATCAGGCTGGCAACACCGCTCCGCATCCCCGATCGCAGCTTGTTGTCATTCACCTGCGTTTCGAGTTTCCGCTTGTTATCCCGAATTTGCGTCAATTTCTGGTCGCGCTCTGGAGCGATTTGTGCTTCTAGCGCCTTGGGGTCAGATTTGAACTTCTGAAGCTGATCCAGCTTCTGCTTTGCTTGCGCCAATTGTGCCCCCTGCAACTGACCGCTTTGAATGAGTTGATCAATCTGGCTCGACTGGGCATCGATTTGCGCCTTCAGTTGCTGCACTTGACTGTCAATCTGGCTTTCAGCCCTGCTGGCATCCTGGGTAATCTGCTTGAGCTGGTCGTCTGCTGCCGTATTGGTGGCGCTAACGCTGAGGGGAATCAGCAGCAAAAACACCAAGCCAAGTAAGCTCGATAGCAACGCCGCTCCTAGCTTGAGACCCCGCGATCGTTCCACACTGCTGGCAGTCTCTAGCGCGCTTTCTACCCAGAAGCCGACAAACAAAAAGCCGAAGCCCATCATGGGAACAAAGCCCCGATCGATTAATTGGGTCGTTGTAGTAAACAGCCATTGGCTATCTTGAAACTTGGCAGACGAGAGTACGACTAAGCAATCCAACAGGTAGAGCACAATCAGCACAATGCCAACAATCTTAAGAATGAGGGCAGTCAGGGGCGAGGCGTTAAGTGTTTTCATCGGCTTCTAATAGATTTGATGGGCAGTTAACTGAAACTGCTTCAGCAACCTCCTATAGTAGACTACGGAGTTGGATCTCTCGACGGAATTGAGTGGCTGAAACTATGAACAAAATTGTCGAAGTGCTACCCGATAAAGAGGCTTTGATTCAGCGAGGGCTGGCAGTTGTCGTGGAGAAAATACACGGTGCGATCGCGGCACGGGGACGCTGCACGATCGCCCTTGCAGGCGGCAGCACGCCCAAGCCGTTATACGAACAACTTGCCACGCAGTCTCTACCGTGGGAACACATCCACATTTTTTGGGGTGACGAACGCTATGTACCAAACACTCACCCTGACAGCAACGAAGGCATGGCGCGTCATGCGTGGTTAGATAAAGTTGAATTTCCGCCTGAGAATATTCACCCAATGCCCACGGCAAATGCCGATCCAACCGTTTCTGCCAGTCAGCATGAGGTAGAACTACAACAATTCTTCCAGCTTCAGCCAAGAGAGTTTCCCAGTTTTGACCTGATTTTGCTGGGCATTGGGGATGATGGACATACGGCATCGTTGTTTCCGCACACGGAGGCATTGCAAGTAAGGGATCATCTCATTACCGTTGGCAACAAAGATGGACAGCCGCGCATAACCTTTACGGCTCCGCTCATCAACCACGCCTACACAGTCCTCTTTCTCATTTCAGGAGCCAGCAAACGCCCTGCACTCGCTCAAATTTTTGCACCGATTGCTGATGACACCACGTATCCGGCTCGCCTCATCCAACCCCGAGATGAACTTTGGTGGCTCCTTGATCACGCCGCAGGGCAAGATTTAGACGTGAGATGACTGAGAAGTGAGATGACAGCAAGCCCGATTCCAAAGTAGAACTGGAGTAGACAGTAAAGCGACAGACCATCTGCTTTGAATAACAGAAAGCTTCGATCGCGTGTTTCGTTGCAACCAAATGAGGTGTGAGGTGTCCTGTTTACAACGCCTTTGTCTTGTAAAGAGATTTCTATGATGAACTTGGTTTATGTTGGCAGTGATCTATATATTGGCAGTGATCTAGAGGTAAAGAGTCCATGATTGTTTGTCCGAATTGCAATCATCAAAATCCTGATGGCGCAGTTCAATGTGAAGCCTGTTATACGCCCTTACCCGCAACCATGAGTTGCCCAAACTGCGGTACTGCGGTGCAGACCGATGCAAGCTTTTGTGGTCAATGTGGGTACAATCTCCGCACGGCTGCTAGCGCACAACCAGCCGCCAGCGCTTTCAATCCAGCGTCGGAGCCTGCTGCGGCTTCACCCGCAGTACCAGACTTACTACCGCTTGATCCCCTCGTGCCACCCGATCCATTAATTGCTCCACCCCTTCCTGTTTCCAGCCCCCCTGCTGCACCTGAGTCTGCCCCCCTCTCTGAGCCAGTGCTTGTGGAAATACCCGCTCCTGTACCGAGCCAACCTGTTTCCAGCGCGGCGGTGAATGTATCACCAGTACCGGGGCACGGTAGTTCAACCACTCAACTGCAACAGCAAACAGCACGCCTGTTGCATCTTCAGACCAGTGCTTCCTTAGAGTTACCGCAAAGCTTGACGGTAGTTCATATTGGCAAGCCGAACGATCGCATCCCGCCAGATATTGATGTGTCTGGGTTTCCCGATTCAGAGATTGTGTCTCGCATCCATGCAGACATTCGGTTAGAAGGGGATGCTTACTATTTGGAGGATGTGGGCAGTTCTAATGGCACTTATATTAATAACGTGCCGCTACCAATGGGAAATCGGCATCGCTTACGACCGGGAGACCGCATTGCACTGGGAAAAGGGGATAAGGTGACGTTTTTGTTTCAGCTTTCTTGAGACTTTCAGCTTTATTGAGACAATGAGGCGTGTGGCAACGGCGCAATCACCTGGTTACGTCTGCGATGCCCACGAGGGTATGACCAACAGTCTGCACACGCAACCCCAAATAGTCGTGTATCGTTAGGAGACTTGCCGCGATCGAAGACAACGTTTTCGGTTCTATAGCAGCGAAAGCAACGTAGGATGGAAGCACGTTTTCGGACGGTAGCAGTCTATGCCACAGGTCATTACTCAGACTCTATACCGCCAGTGTGATTACTCTGACTCTTTTGCATCCGATTCAGTCAATTCCGGTTCAAAGCTGGACGTTTGAACACGAACTTGTCATTCGGATTGGACGATCGACTGATAATCATGTGATTCTTTACAGCGCGGTGGTTTCTCGCCATCACGTCGAATTGCGCTGCAACGATTCGCAGTGGGAAGTTGTCAGCCTGGGAGCCAACGGCACTTATGTTGAGGGCAAGCGGATTACCCAGATCCCCCTGGTGGATAGTCTTGTGATTCGTCTGGCACGATCGGGACCAAACATTCAGATCCACTTTGGCTCTTTGCCTGCTGACGTTGTGAAAGCGTCTCAGGCTGACCCAACAGCCAAGAGTAATCAACCCTCGTCTCAGCCGCTCAGACCCAGGTTAAGCGGTATTCCCACTGCCGATTCAGGCGATCCAACCCAGTCAGGCGACGCACCTCCACCAAAGTTGACAGCCCCTGTCACAAAGCCAGCAGACGAGCAGGAAGGCTCAATGCCCGCTTCGGGAGAATTGACGCAGCGATCGACGGCGATGGATGTGGAGAACGAAACCGCCGTACCCCCTGTGAATGGAGCGACCTGCACCCATCCACGCGCACAAGGCAATGTCTTGTTCTGCCCAGACTGTGGACAGCCCTTGCAGGTCATCCAGACGATCGGCGACTATCAGGTGGTTAAAACGGTACGCCAGGACACGATCGGGCTGACCCAGCTAGTCTGGCGCAACGGTCAGAGCCTCGTGCTGAGAACCTTGAAACCCGAATGGCAGCAGCCAGAACTTTTAGAGGCGTTCACCCAGCAAGCAAAGCAACTCTTGACGCTGGAGCATCCAGGCTTGCCACACTTCATCGATTTTTTCGCCCTAGACGGCAAGCCTCATTTGGTGCGACGACGGATGTATGGGCAAAGCTTGCAGCAGCGGGTGATGCAGCACGGTCCGTTAGCACCCGCTGAGGCGATCGCGGCGATCGTGCAGGTTTGCGACACGTTAGAGTATCTGCACCAGCAGTCTCCATCCCTCATCCACGAAGATCTAAAACCCGAAAACTTAATCCAGCAGCCCCCAACTGCGACAGGCAACATTACGATCGTTGGCTTCGTTTCCCTCACTTCCTTTGCCGCTACCCAGCAAACGGCGACAACTGCCTATCTCGCTCCAGAACAGATTCAGGGTCAGAGGACAATTGTGGCTGATCTGTTTGCGCTGGGACCAATATTGGTTTACCTGCTCACGGGGCAAGCGCCCAATGCCTTCTACGCCCAACGAGAGCAAGGCTTCCGCTTTTACCCAGAGTATGTGCCCGGTCTCGCCACAGAAGTGGTGCCGATCGTCCGTCGCCTGACCAACCCACAGCCCGAAGAACGTTATGCAACAGCTAAAGAAGTGGCAGAGGCGCTTTTGAGTATCTCTACTACGGCTTGAGTGATCTGTTGTCGCAGAGCTAATAGGCACGGGGTGTGAGGTGTAGGGAGGGGTAAAGGGTAAGAGGTAAGCCACTTCTGCCTTCTGTCCTCTGCCTTCTTCTAACAACCAAAAACCAAAAACCAAAAACTTCCTTGCCTTCTGCCTCTCTGCAACTTACAGAATCGTTAGCCCGGAGCGATCGGAAGCGTAAACGAGAAGCAACTTCCTTCCCCATGCGTTGATTCGACGTGCAACTGTCCGCCCTGGTTTTCGACCAGCAGTTTGCAGAGAGATAAGCCCAGACCAGTGCCCTTAATATCATGGCGATCGTGGTGTTGCACTCGATAAAACCGCTCAAAGAGATGGGGTTGATCTGCCGCCGGGATGCCTAAGCCGCGATCGCGCACCCAGACATTAATCCAATCTTCCTGCTGAATGGCAGCACCCACTTCGATCGGCGATCCGTTGGGAGAATACTTCATCGCATTTGAGAGTAAGTTCACCAGCACCTGCGACACCTGCCAACGATCGCCCCAAGCCAACGGCAATGCTGGGTCAAACGCATAATCTACCTGAGTTATCTGCAAATCGGTTACAACTTCAGCAACGAGACCTGGCAGATCAAAGCCTGTAAGCTGTGTTGCTAGCGCGCCCGTCTCTAAGTTGCGTAATGCCATCAGGTCTTGCAACAGATGCTTAAGCCGATACACCTGCTGTTGCACCACGGTCAGAAATTCTTGTTGGTGTTCTGCCTCTAACCCTGGATCTGCCAATAACGAGACAGAGCCCCCCAAAGCGGTCAAAGGGGTTGCTAATTGGTGAGTGAGCAGTTGCATCAGTTGCGTTTGCTGAGCAATTTGCTCTTTGAGCGCCTGGTTTTCTAGCAATGCCTGCATCAAACTCGTGTCCATAAAGTCAGCGGCAGGGACAGACTGACTCAATGGAGAGGCATGGAGCTCGTTGTTTGAGGGCAGAGACATAGAGAAGAGGGCTTTAAGACGTACTAACGGTCTGTGAATGAACTGCGATCGCTTACAAAATGCACTCACACCTTAACATTATGTTACAAGCACGACCATGCCGTCTGCTCACCCAACAGGATTAAAACAATGCGTAGGAAATCAACGACGATAGGATCGTTATAAAGCAGAATCGTCCACTTCAATGTTTCTAAGAAAGTTTAAGGAGTCTTCACGTCACGATCAGAGTGCCAGGAAAAGGTGATTAAATAAACCCGGACATACTGAGGAACAGCCCCTAGCGCAACGAAGCATCCTGATCATTTTGCGTCCGCTGCGTAAACAAAACCATTGATTATCAGTTGTTTCAGCTTAGTTGATTGCGCCCTTAGGTATATCAAAATGGTCAGCTCAGTCCGTAAGATTAAAAAGAAGTTGGTGAGCATTCCGGCGATGACAACAGAGCATGAGCGCATCTTAGCCGCGATCGATGTGGGTACAAACTCTATCCATATGGTCGTGGTGCGGATTCAGCCCGCG
This sequence comes from Lyngbya sp. HA4199-MV5, assembly GCA_019359375.1. Lineage (GTDB taxonomy): Bacteria > Cyanobacteriota > Cyanobacteriia > Leptolyngbyales > Leptolyngbyaceae > Stenomitos. Next base: position 1,906 of record JAHHHL010000025.1, on the reverse strand, counting down.
CTTCCTGCCTTTACAATTATTGCGAGAGAAAAAACAACGGTGCGGTTAGGCGATCGCAATCGGCAAAACGGCAATCTTACCGATGCGGCAATGGAACGGGCGATCGATGCCCTCAAACGCTGCCAGGAAATCGCCAAAAGCCTGAACGCTGAGCAAACGATCGCCGTTGCCACCAGCGCCATGCGAGAAGCGCCGAATGGACGTGATTTTCTTCAGCGCATCGAAGCCGAACTGGGGCTATGGATTAACCTCATTTCTGGACCTGAAGAAGCGCGTCGGATCTACCTGGGTGTGCTGTCGGGGATGGAACTTAACAGCCAGCCTCACATCATCATCGATATCGGCGGTGGTTCCACTGAACTCGTACTGGGCGATGGGCACGAACCGCGTAGCCTGAGCAGTACCAAAATTGGTGCAGTCCGTCTCACTGTTGAACAGATTACAACCGATCCCATCAGCCCGATCGAGTTTCAGACCCTTCAGGCATACATCCGGGGCATGTTGGAGCGTCCCGTTGATGAATTGAAAGCCGCTCTGGAACCGGGTGAAATACCTCGCTTGATCGGTACTTCGGGCACGATCGAAACGTTAGCGATGATCCACGCACGGGAAAAGACAGGCACCGTCCCTTCCCCGCTGAATGGCTACGAGTTTAGCTTGAAAGACTTAGGGGAAACAGTCGCTCACCTCCGTCGTCTTACGATCGCCGAACGTGCCGAGATTCCTGGCATTAACGATCGCCGTGCCGAAATCATTCTGGCAGGTGCGCTCATTCTTCAGGAAGCCATGACGCTGCTGGGTATGGACTCGATCGTGATTTGCGAGCGATCGCTGCGAGAAGGCGTGATTGTCGATTGGATGCTAACCCACGGTTTAATTGAAGACCGTCTCCGCTATCAAGGCTCCGTCCGCCAGCGTAGCGTCCTGAATACCGCCCATAAATATCGAGTCAAGCTCGACTACAGCGAACAAGTTGCCACCTTTGCCCTCAGCCTGTTTGACCAGACTCAAAGCATCCTACACAACTGGGGTGACGAAGAGCGAGAACTCTTGTGGGCAGCCGCCATTCTCCATAATTGCGGGCATCACGTCAGCCATTCGTCTCACCACAAGCACTCTTACTACTTGATTCGCAATAGCGATCTGCTGGGCTACACCGAAACCGAAATTGAAACGATCGCCAACCTTGCCCGCTATCACCGTAAGAGCGCTCCGAAGAAAAAGCACGACAGCTATCGGAGCCTCACCAGCAAACGACATCGGCGTGTGGTGGATCAACTCAGTGCCCTGTTGCGTCTCGCCGTTGCCCTCGATCGCCGTCAAATCGGTGCTATTAAGCACGTTACCTGTCAAACTCATCCCAACGCTCAAACGTTCCAGCTTCTCATCCAGCCAGCAAACCCTGACGATGATTGCGCTTTAGAACTTTGGAGCCTCAACTACAAGAAAGCCAGTTTTGAAACCGAGTTTGGCTTAAAGCTAGAGCCTGTTCTAGACTCAGTAGAAAGGCTGCCGATCGCGTCCCTACCTGTGAAACAACCCGTCTAAAGCTACCAGACTTACGCCAACCTCGGAGGTTCTAATCAAGCATTAGGCATCGTTGACTCAACGTAGTAGCTTAAACACTGATTGACTGACAAATCTTTGAGCGAGTACTTGAACCCGCCCTGCACTGAAAGTGCGGGCTGATGGAAGAAAGTCCTCTCTAGGCTTTGCCTTCCCGAAGGGTAGAGGACTAGGAGAGCTTTACAAGCCGTTTGAACGGGTTTCGCACCCTTAGCCCGGATTTTAATCCTATCCATTACGCAAAAGGAAGCAGAAATGTTGCAGGGCAGGCACTTGAGGACTAAGTTGTGGGAGCATAGACTTTGATCATAGGTCTAAGATCGCGGAGGCACTTCAGATG
>JAHHHL010000024.1 GCA_019359375.1 Lyngbya sp. HA4199-MV5 | reverse complement strand
AGGCATTTCGCTATCGAAACGAGAGATGCGTGACATTGAACAGAGGTTGCAACGAAACCCAAGTTTACCCAAGTGGGATATCTTGATCCAGCCTGCCAACTGGTAGTCTTATGGTTGGGAAACGCCTTACCTCATCCCCAACCCTTTTCTCCAGCGAGACAAGAGCCACCCCTGTTGTTCTCTTTCCTGTTAGGGCGTGTCATCAATTAGCTCCGAAACCTTGCAATATCAGCAGCGTCACGCCCGTCCCAACACACCAAGCTAGGGGCTGGAACCCTTTCTGCAAGAAATGTGTAGTCGTAATTGATGATAGCCCCCAGAAGAGGGTAGCGTAAAAGTGTGACTCGGATGGCTTGATCCCAAGGTTTAGCAACGCCGCCATAGACAACTCAGAACCGATCGCTCACATCCCATTCTTCGTACCCTCTTCGTCTAATCGGGGTACCAGAACATGCCTTTAATGCCTTCTGGATCAGACATAAAGCCTAAATTTCGGTAAAAATCCACTACTTGTGGGTCGGCAAACAGCGTAATGTTACTAATATCTTCGCTTCGCAGTTTCTTGATCACCTGCTTCATGAGCGCTTTGCCCAACCCTTTACTTTGAAAGTCTGGGTGAACCACCACATCCCAGATGGTAGCGTTAAAGGCATGGTCAGAAGTGGCGCGTGAAAAGCCAATGAGCCGCCGATGCGATCCTTGTTGCTCCCACATTGAGACGACTAAAAAACTATGCTGTATTGCTTTTTTGACTTTTCGCAGGGGACGGCGAGACCAGCCAACCGCATCACACAATTCTTCGAGTTCGTACAGGTCGATTTCTCGCTCTGTGCTAAAAAAGATGCGAGCGTGAGGTCGATCGCCAGCAGCCCTGCTGGGATAATCCTCCACTTGCATCGCCTGAGATGCGGAGGGGGCATCAGAACTGCTAAACAGGCTTTTCCAAAAACCCATGCGAGCGTGGTTAAGGTAGTAGTTAGATCTCGGTAATAGATAGTATACGCTCTGTGCCCTTTCTGCGTGCGGTTTCTCTAGCCAGATTCATCAACCAGTCAACATGTGCGAAGAAAATGACACCAGAGCTTGGACATGAGGCGATCATTAACCTAAAGTAAAAGCTCTAACGCTGACCGATCGTTCGCAGTACAGATGGTCTTCACCTAAACAAACGAGTTTTTCGATTATGGCGCTGGGCTTAAAGTCATCGACGCTAGAACTCTTGAAGCGCTTCAACCGGGCGTTTCCCCAGTTCTATGAGCAGTTTGTCAGCAGCGAGATTCAACTGCAAAATTTGAGACTGGCGTATCACCTCTACAAAACCAAGCAAGCCGTCATTGAGCTGAAGCCAGAAGGCAGCAAAAGCGCGTTGCATTTCGCGTATCGTAACCAGTCGTTCCTACTGAGCGATATTTTTGGCGTGCTCGCGGCGTATGGTCTCACCATTCATAGCCTGAGCCTGTATGGGCAGATCTACCCGCCTATGCTGGTCTTTGTTAAGCTGATTGTCTCTCGCAGCGGGAAGGCTTTGAGTGAAAAAACGGCTGAAAATGTCTGTCGCGCCATTCGAGAGGCATTGGCAGGACGCTTTGAGGTTGAGGAAATGCTGGCGGTCGAGTTTAACCTCGATGCAGGGTTGGAGCAAGTAGAGACTGAGTTTTATGTCGATCCGGTCTTTCACCTGCCCGCGCTGCTTATTGAGGCAGATAACCAGCCAGGACTCTTTTATAAGGTGATGTACGCCATCTGGCAAGAGGATCTGCTGGTGGTGAATGCGAACCTGTTGGTCTGGCGCGGTCGTACCCGTCTGATTCTGTATCTGCTGGGTCCTAATGAAAGCCTGATTCCAGAATATCTGGGGCAAAAAATTGCTGAGGGCATGAAGCAGAGGCTTTTGGGGCGACGGTTTTAAGATAAGGCAGAAGGCAGGCGGCAGAAGGCAGAAGGTGGGAGTGGGGCGTAGGAAAGGATAAAGGATGAAGGATAAGGGATAAAGGAGTTGTATAGCCCTTAAAGCCTTTCAGGCATCCAAGAAAGGGCATTCAAGAAAAGTTGTTGGTTGTTGGTTTTTAGAGTAGACCCAGACAGTTGACCGCTCTCTTTCAACTCAAAACTCCCAACTGACAGCTAGAACAGGAGAATAGGAGAATAGGGGGTAAGGATTTTTTAGCCTTTAGCCTTTAGCCTTTCCTCTTTAGCCTTTCCCCCCGATCGGTTTACGATAGAGTGATGCAGACGATCGACATTTTGGGAGTGCCGCACGCTTACGAATTGACGGCTCCCACTCCTTCCAGGGCTGTCCTGGTCTTTATTCATGGCTGGCTCCTCAGCCGCCACTACTGGCACCCTTTAGTTGAGCAACTGTCACCTGACTATCAATGTCTTTCTTACGATTTGCGAGGGTTTGGTGATTCGCAGCCCTGTCAGTCGGCAACTGATCGCCCTGTTCTCGTTGGCTATGGCTTGCTTGACTACGCCGAGGATTTAGCGCTTCTGCTGAAGCAACTGCACATTGAACAAGCGTGGCTGGTCGGGCATTCGATCGGTGGCAGCGTTGCGCTCTGGGGAGCAGACCAACTGCCGGAGCAAATTAAGGGCGTGATTTGCGTGAACTCTGGGGGCGGCATTTATTTGAAAGAAGAGTTCGATCGCTTTCGGGCGGTTGGGCAGCAGTTGGTGAAGTTTCGTCCCCGCTGGCTGTGCCACATTCCGCTGCTTGACTTGCCATTTACACGAGCTAGTGTGACTCGTGCGATCGCCCGTCGCTGGGGACGACAGCGCTTGCTAGACTTTGTAGCCGCTACTCCAGAAGCCGCGCTAGGCATGTTGCTCGATTCGACGACCGAAGCCGAAGTCCATCTCTTGCCGCAGGTGGTCGCACGGCTAAAGCAGCCTGTGTACTTTATGGCTGGGGCACAAGACCCGATTATGGAGCCGAAGTATGTGCGTCATCTAGCCAGCTTTCACCGCCTGTTTCATGCGTGTGGTGATAATGTGGTCGAAATTGGCGACTGTGGGCATCTGGCAATGGTGGAGCAAACAGCCGCCGTAGCAAACCAGATCCGCACAATTTTGGCTCAATATGATGCCTGAGAATTAAGAAGACGGCTGAGGAGCACGCAATGTTGGTTTGGTTTATGCATGGAGCCTCGGTCAGAGAGAGCGGGTATGCTGACCCGTTGCGATCGCGCATCATCAGCGACTTTCTCGATCAAGGGTTGTCCAGCCCAGAGTTTTACTCTTCCTTTTGGGGCGATGCGCTGGGTCGCACAGACGAATTGTGGGGCTTGATTCAGCAAGACCTGGAAGCTTTCAAGTGGGAGCATCCTCAAATCGACCTGGATGATGTGTTTCACTATCGCCAACGACGCGAACAGTTGATTACTGGCTTTTTTAACGATATTTTTAGCTATTTGAACAGTCAGCAGGGGCGCGAAGTGCGGCGACTCATTGCGGTACAGTTGCTCAGCTTCCTGACCGACACCCCGTTTGAGGAAGACCTGCACATCGTGGCGCATTCTCTGGGCAGCGTGATCTTGTGGGACATTCTGTTTTCCGAAAGCTTTGACGATACGGATCCAGCGTTCTACATCCGCCATGCCATTAAGGGGCTGAGCGGACGCAGTGAAGGGCGCAAGGTCAAACTCCGAAGCGTGACTACATTTGGGTCGCCCATCATGATTTTTAGCCAGTTTTTACGCATTAACGGCGATCGGCTCAAAGCGTTTGCCAGTCGCTACACAGCGGAACCTCTGCGTTGGGTCAACGTGATTCATGCATCGGATGTGTTTGCCTACCCCATTCGCGCCAGCCTGGAGCTAGAGGATTCAACGCTGTATTTTCAGGATCACTACCTGGGCGATCGCAGCTTTCTCAAAAAGCAACTGGGGGATGTGACAATGGCGTTGGGGTTGGTCGCTGATCACAGCCAATATTGGCGTAGCAGTCGCGCTGCACGGGTGGCGATCGCCAACTTGCTGGACGATCGTGCCACATTAGAGCAAGTCAGCTTCCTCGATGAATCTGGTTAGCAGAGTGGTTTCATTTAGGAATGAGAACAAACCGATCATTCTGTAGGGGCTTAGCATGCGGGCGAAAAGCTGCCATCACCGAAAGCACACCTGCCACATGCTAAGCCCTTACGATTGGATTTGCTAGCGGAAACGCAACAACTGCACAAACGTATCGCTCACCGTATGGTCTTTCGTATCCGCCGCATATTGGATGAGCTTTTCTCGCAGATCTTTTGCCGCCTCCAGATCCATCAGCGTTGCCAATAGGAAATAGACCCCTCGAAAGCGTGAATCGCCGATGTGGTCGAGTAAGCGTGCTTCAGCATCCGCACCTTTGCCGAGAAACGTCTGCACCAGAAAGAACTCCGCAATCTTGTCGTGGCGGAAGTACCATTCCTTCTTCGCCTCGCCCTTCGCATCCTTCCACTGGCGACTCACCACCATACGGAATTTCTCGTCTTCCATACACAGCAATTCGTTGTAGAACTTGTCTGCTGGCAATGCCTTTTGATCCAGCAACCACTGCTGATAGACCGCTTCCGAAAATTGCTTCAGCGGAAAGTCCTGATTCCAGGTGCGGCGATACTGCTCTGCCATTTGTTCATATTGCTGTTGCCGCAGGTTGAACAGATCGGGCTGTTTGTCGTCTGCCAGCATCCACGCTGCCAGTGTCAACTCCATCGGGTTCGAGAGAACGGTACGAGCAGTCTTCAGTTCCTCTGGGGAAAGGGGCGTTTGGGCACCCAGCATATTGTTCAGAAAAGTGCGACACGCCTGTTCATAGTCTTTTCCCTGCACGGGTGCGGCTTTGGGTAGGGACGGCTGACGGGAGAGTAAATAGCGCTCAATCTGCTCTGGCTGAAGGGGTTGCATGACGTAGGTTTTAGCAGTGGAGGGCGGCAACCATTCGAGCGGTTGCGTGGTCATGAGAATGTTGCCCTTAAAGTGGCTCTCCACGAACTGGGTGATCTTTGCCCGTGTGTCGGGGTTGACTTCGTTGAGTCCGTCGATGCAGATGTCAATGGCTCCGCTGTAAATCAGGCTTTGCAAAAACTTGGTGTCTTTAATCTCGTCGCCGTGTAGCTTTTTTTGAATCGCTTCAATCACACCCTCAGCGCATTTAGTGGCAGGCAGATAGACCACAATCCGCTTTGACTGCTGAAGCAAATGCCGCAAAAACATCGTCTTGCCCAATCCCGAATCGCCCTCCAAAATCACCTGCCCTTTAATTTCGGGAATGATCCGCGTGATGGCTTGTTCATCCCCTGCTGCCAGTTCTCTCACATTGGACTCTGAGAAATAGGTATCGGGGTGGAAGTGGTTGAGTCCCGCGTCTGCCAGCAACGAGAACCGAAACGGAGCAAACAGCTTGCGCCGCAGAAACGGAATCCAGGTGAGGAGGAAGCTGACATAGCCGAAACCGAGAATGGTGCGAACCCACGGATTCCAGAAGAAGATTGCCTGGATTTGAGGAATTCTAGGGTAAAAAAAAACCAACATCAACCAGAAGCTGGCATGAGCAATCCAGGTAGTAGCACCAGTGAGAACCCACTGCTTAACTGTTTTCTGAAAAAGGCGAGATCTATATTCACTTTCAAGAGAGTTCAGTGCTCTTTGAACACTTTTCTCATGATCTTCGAGATCATTCCTGAGGTCTTTAACATTCCTCATTACTGCAAGAACATTGTTTAATTCTTTTTTGTCTCCTTCTAATTGCTCTATAGATATATTTCTTACTCTATCATTGAGAGATTCAGCCCTAAACACCATAGCCCTGGACGCATCCAGACGCATCTCCCGCCTAATGTTCTTATCTTTAAGAGTAGCTAAAATCTCAGAGAGTATCTCTGTAGAATTTAAACCAGATTTTGCCAGCGCATAAGCCGCACCAAACCGAATATCTTGGTCCTTATTTTCATTCCTAAAGATTTTTAAAAGTTGAGGAGCGACTTTCTCAGTGTTCGCGCCAATTCTTCCTAGAGCATATAGAAGACTTGCGCGAACTGTTCGACTTGTGTTTCTGTCTTCAATAATTACCAACAATTGAGGAGCAATTTCCTTTGCATCTGAGCCAAGCACAAATAAAGCATCAGCAGCATCATCATGATCCCAGCTAACACTCTTATCTTTTAATATTTTTAGGAGAGCAGGAGCGGCTTCCTTAGCATCTGAACTTATTGTTTTTAATGCCCATGCAACAGCAATTCGTACAGATGGAGCATCGCTCTCATCCTTGAGAATCGCTTGAAGGTCTTGGTTCACTTCTTTAGCATCTGCACCAAAGTTACTCAAAGCATAAGCGGCACTGCTACGAATGATCCAAGTATCACTTCTGTCTTTGATTCTTACTAAAAGCTGAGAGACAACTTCTTTTCTAGCGTCTGCTCCAAACTCGCTCAAAGCATTGGCAGCGCTAGCACGTACAGCCGAAACTTCACTCTTGTCCTTCAAGATTGATAAGAGAGCAGAAATAGCTTCCTTAGCATCTTTCCCAAAATTACTCAAAGCACCAGCAGCACTGACGCGGATAGGTACAGAATTAGTCTTGTCATTGAGAACGCTTAGAAGTACTGGAACCGTCTTATCTGGTTTCGCTCCAATTTGCCCTAATGCGTACGCAGTAGCCTCACGAACGATTTCTGAATCATTTTTATCTACAAGAACTGCTTGAAGATCCGAAACAGATCCTTCCGCATCTATTCCGATATATCCTAAAGCCCAAGCTGCACTTTTGCGGACAGCTATTAAGTCACTTTTGTCTTTAACCACCGCGTTAAAGTACGGGACAATTTTACTCGGATTCGGATCGCTTCCCCACATCTCAATTGCATCTACTCGGAGCAATGGATTAACTTTTTTATCTCGCACAATCGCTACAAGAATAGGAAACCCTTTTGAGCGACACTGCGTTAACAAATTGATAGAATGAGTATCAATATATTCTTTAATCGCTCTTTCAGAGCATTCTTGCGCTTGCACTTTTATTGTTAAAAGCAGCAATATTGAAAAACCTAGCAAAGGCATCGAAAAATCTGAGAAAAAGCGGTTATTGCTATGCTCTTTAAATTCTCGAGCTTTACTGGGATTTGCTGACATAGTTAGTGAAACCTATCTGGGAGAAGGCTCAATTCAAGCAATAAAGCCTAAGCAGAGGATTTTGATTATTATGACAGATGTGCTGTCTTTAGCAAGTTCTCTCTAAACTAATATTCTTCTACAGCGCGATCGGTCACAGAAACTTTCCAAAGCTTATGTACTATAGGTGCAGTTTGGGCTTCGTTTCCTTAGCGCTGACTCCAGTGGTGAGGAGGGTGAGGGTAAGGGCGAGGGTGAAGAAGAGGGCAAGGGGGAGTAGGGAGTAGGGAGTGGGGGGAACGATCTGTGAACGCAGCTTCCAAACATGAGGCAGTGCCTTTGAGGGAGACGAGACGGCAAGCAACAAGACCTGAGCAGAGAATTTCGTCTATTATCGTCGAGATGGGTCGGTGCTGCCAGTCAGCTTTCCTCTGGCATGTGGGTTTAATGGGGCGATCGGGTCAGGTTTCGACTGAGCAAGTCTTAAAGAACAAAGTGCAGAATGAGAGGCGTTTGCTGTGGATGTAGGATGAAAGAGTCATGCAGCGTTAGGGCTACGCAGATGGAATCCCGTCAAGACGACACAACTCTTTTACAGGATGCTGAGAAACGTTTGCGGAGACTTTCGCCAGAGCGGTTGCGGGTCGTCAGCGACTTTCTAGCCTATTTGGAAGAACGAGAAGAAACCGAAGCCACAGCAGAACTGCTCAACATTCCTGGCTTCGAGACGGCTTTCCGTGAAGCGAGGCAAGAAGCGGAAGCTGGAGAGGTTGTACCCTTCGATCGCGTTCGACGGCATGTATGAACTGGTATTGACCCGTAAAGCGCAGAAGTTTTACGAGCAAGTTGATGATCCGCTAGCTGAACGTCTCAATCGCTGCTTTGAGCAACTGCAAGAGACACCCTACAATCATCCGAACATTAAGCGGCTCAGAGGTTCCTTTACAGGTTGCTTGCGCTACCGGGTGGGTGATTGGCGAGTGGTCTATCAAGTCGATGAGGCGCATCAAGTGATTACTGTGCTGCTGATCGCCCATCGCAGTGAGGTCTATCGGTAGGCATTTTGAGGGAGACGATACGGCAAGCAACAAGACTTGAGCAGAGAATTTCGTCCATTATCGACGATCATAGAGACTCATCGGCTACGCTCGCGGCTTGCAGTCATCCATGAAAACAACCGACTACTTTGAGCAAAAACTACTGGAGCGTCCTGAAATTCAGCGCCAATGGTGCCAGCGTGTTGTTGCTTCTCCACTCAAGCGAGTTGTGCAGCAAAATGGACGTATCAGCTATTGGGCGATCGTCTCCGAAGCTAGCGATCGCGTGCTGCGAGTGATCCTGCTGGAAGATGATGAGACTTTCCACAATGCCTACTTCGATCGCAACTTCCGCTCAAGACTACAGAGAGGACTAGAGCCATGAAAATACGTTACTTTCCCGATACCGATACCCTATCTATTCGGCTCAACGATCAACCCAGCACTGAGTCCGAGGAAGTTGCCCCAGATGTTGTCGTTGATTTTGATGCCGCTGGAGGAGTAGTGGGGTTAGAAATTGACCTAGCATCCTCTAAGGTCGATTTAAAGGTACTCGAACTGAGCGGCTTCCTCACATCCGCCGCAATCGCGGGCTAAAAAAACGCCCTGTGCCTTTGAGCGAGACGACATAGCAAGCGACAAAACCTGAGCGGTGGCTTTCCGTCTATTATCCATGCTAAAAGAATACTCGGAGCTATGAGACTGCGCTCTTTCTCTGATGTCGGTATGCCGTCCATTTCGCATTACTTTGGACGATCGACAGCATTTGTTGTGCTAGGGTCAAATTTGAAGCAATTTCTTTGAGCGATCGACGATGAAAGCCCTGCAAGATTACACGATCGTCATCCGACCGGATGACAATGGCACATTTGTTGCCTACGTTCCTGCCATTCCGGGCTGTCATGCTTGGGGGCAAACGATCGACGACGCTCGCGCAGAAGTAGCCAATGTCTTTGACATGATCCGAGCAGAGTACCAGGAAGCTGGAAAACTCTTGCCTCACGATGTCGAGTTAGTTGTTGCTCATGCCAGCTAAAGCCAGTGAACTAGCCAAAGTTGCACGAAAACTGGGCTTTGAGAACGTGCGGCAGAAGGGGAGCCATGCTCGTTGGAAGCACCCAGACGGACGCTCAACCACGATTCCAGTGCATGGGAATGCCGAAATTGGTAGTTGGTTATTTCATGAGATTCTCAGACAGATGAGCATTACTGAAGCAGAAGTTGAGAGACTGCGGTAGTCATGCCAGTAACCTCAGAAAGCGGGTTTCTCAGCCAGACGCTGTTGCCTTGCACTCGGCGCATTCACCAGAAACCCGCTTTCTCAGCATCACACCCCATACGTTTCGAGCGCAAAGAGCGATCGTCTGAGCAAAAAGCTCGCTCGTCCGAGTTCAAAGCTCGGCGTTTCGAGTGTTGAGGTGCAAGATTTGAGCAAGAAGCTTGATCGTCCGAGTTCAAATCTCCATACTTCGAGTGAAAAGCTCGATCGTTCGAGTTCAGAGGGCGACGTTTCGAGTTCTAAGCTCAAATGATCGCGTGTCAAACTACAAGTTCAGAGTTTTAGACTGCAAGTTTGGAGATCAAGGGGCGATCGCTGACGATAGGGCTGCTATTGATTCGATACCAACATCTTTATCTGCTACTTCAACTCCCCACGCCCCATCTTTACCTTCTGCCCTCTACTGCCTGTCCAAATGGTCGAACGGCTGCTACTAATTGGTCAACCTCTGACTCTAACGTGAGGTAGTGGATGCAAGCGCGCACGCAATCGGGGTTGAGGATGACGCGAATCATGAAGCCAGTTGCTTCCAACGATTGCACTAGCTGGCGATGAGAGTTGCCCGGTAGCTGAAATGAAATCAACCCGGTTTCGGGAGGTTGCGATCGCAGGCAGAGCACATCAGGCAACTCGATCAACTGCTGCCAGAGCCGCTGGCTGAGAGTTTGCAGTCGCTGATAGCGCGCTTGAGCGGTGCCCCACTGTTGATGTAGAGCGATCGCGGCTCTGAGTCCGGCATAGAGTGGATAAGCAGAGGTTGCCATCTCGTAGCGCTGTCCGTCTGCTTTCCAGCCTGTGGGATGACCGCTGCGATCGACGGTAATGCTCCGCCAGCCCGCAAAGGTTGGATGCAAAGCTTCCAGCGCTTCTGGGCGAACGTACAGCCCACCCAAGCCTTCAGGTCCGCACCACCACTTATGCCCTGTAAAAGCGTAGAAATCCGCCTGTAGCGCATCCAGGTCTAGGGGAATCATGCCGACCGATTGTGCCGCATCAACAAGTACGCGAATGGGCTGGTGGCTAGAATAGCTATGGCAGGCGGCAATCATGTCCTGCAACGGCAGCAGTTGTCCTGTATTCCATAAAATATGGCTAAGGACAACTAGACGAGTGTTTGGTTGCAGGGATTGCTCCAGCACGGCGACTGGATCGCCTTCATTGAGCGTTGCTTGCAGGGGACAGACTGAAACGTCAATGCCAAAACGACGCTGAAGCTCCTGCACCGAGGCAAGGACGCTGTGATGCTCGCAGTCAGACAGCAGCAGGTGATCGCCCGATCGCCAGTCGATGCCCCACAGCGCAATGTTGCAGCCAGCGGAAACATTCTCGGTTAGCGTGATGGTTGGGGCGGTTGTGCCAAGCTCAGCCGCGATCGCCGCTCGTGTTTGCGTTGCCTCGTCTACAACCCAGTCATAGCTTTTACCTGAGAAGGGACCCAACTGCTGAATGTGAGCATAGGACTGGTAAATTGCTTCCAGCGCGCTTTGTGGCATCGGACCCTGTCCACCATAGTTAAAGTACGCTTTGTTCGCCAAGCCAGGAAACTGCGCGCGGTGACTTGCTAGAGAAGCCTGAGCCTGAAAAACTTGGGAAGCAAAAATGCCTGTCATGGTAACGTACTGGTAGAGACAAAGCGTTAGCATTCTAGCAGGTGTGTTTGGAGTCAGTTGCGAGACGAAAGGCTGAGGCGTTTAAAGTTGTTGGTTGTATAGCCCGCTGGGTATTCAAGAAAGGTTGTTAGGTGTTAGCCACAACAGCGAATGAGCTTTTACGTTCAAGCGATCGATACCGAAAAAGCGGCTTCTCTATCAAGGCTTTGATTGCTCTGCGATCGCGTGACACACTCCCTATGATCCGTCGTTGATATCTACCATTCTGAGCAAATCCTGTTAGCTTGAAAGCATGTTACTGAATGCTGAACTGCTACTTAACTATCAGCGCTGTAGCCGACGGGCGTTCTTAGATCTGCACGGCGATCTCAGCCAGCGAGATCCGCCCAGTGATTATTTGCTGAAGCTGATGCAAGATAGTCAGAGCAATCAGCGATCGCTATTGGCAGAGCAAGCGATTCATCAACCCCGCTACGCCGCACGCGATTGGCAGGCTGGAGCACGAGCCACCTTAGCGCTCATGGAGCAGGGTGTAGAGCGTATTTATCAAGGCGTGCTAATGGCAGAGGGACCTAACGGGGTGACGCTGGTTAGCAATCCCGATCTGCTGGTGAAGCGATCGGGCGAGTCTGTGTTTGGGGACTGGCTGTATGAGCCAACCGAAATTAAGTTAGGTAAGCGTCCCAAGCTGGAGTACCAAATTATTACTGCCTTCCACATGCTCGTGCTGGCACAAGTGCAAGGTGCCTGGTCAGAAACCGCATGGCTCATGCTGCGTGAACGCGGTGCCTACGCTGTCGATCTGTGGGATATGCTGCCTCGGATGCAGGCAATTTTAGACGACTGCATTCAGATGTTATTGCAACCTGAGGCACCAGAAGTCTTTATCGCTCGCAATCGCTGTAGCCTGTGTCATTGGTTTAACCACTGCTATGCGATCGCCAAAGCCGAGCAACACCTGTCTCTCTTACCAGGCGTGACCCCCACCCGCTACCAGCAGCTTCAGGCGCTAAATTTGACCACCGTTAAAGCCGTGACCGAAACGAACGTGACACAACTGGCTCCCCTACCGGGTTTTGGGAGCGAAACAGCCTATAAGCTAGTACGTCAGGCGCGATCGACTCTGCACAACCGGGCGCTCTTGATTGAAAGCTTAGCTACTACCAGATTGCTGGAAGAGGTGCCCACCGCACCCGTAGAACTCTATTTTGACATTGAAGCCGAGCCAGCGTTGAACCTGGTCTATCTGCATGGAGTGCTGGTGGTCGATCGCTATGCTCAAACCGAAACGTTCTACCCACTGCTGGCGGAGCGTCCCGAAGACGAAGCCCTGGTATGGCACCAATTTCTTGATCTGGTTTGGCAATATCCCACCGCTCCCATCTTTCACTTCTGTCCCTTTGAAGTGCAGACAGTGGAGCGACTCGCCAAACTCTACAGCACCCCATCTCACCGCATACAACCGCTTCTAACCCGCTTCGTCGATTTGCACGAGCGGGTGACGCGTATGGTGACGCTACCGGTCGAAAGCTATGCCCTCAAGCCGATCGCTCGCTGGTTGGGGTTTGATTGGCGCGACCCCAGCGCCAATGGTGCCCAATCGATCTACTGGTACGCTCAGTGGCTCTCAACGGGCGATCGCGCCTATCTTGAGGCGATTCTTACCTACAATGAAGACGATTGCCGCGCCACCTATCATGCCAAAGACTGGCTAGTCAATTTCTTGCAAGATGCCTATCAGGCAGAGTTAGCCTGAGCCTTAACACCGCATCGACTCCCGCTTTGCGATAGATTACCAACACACCAAACCTTATTAAATGCGCGTTCCTAAGCAAGGCTGGGTAGAACAGTGTGAAACCCAGCAAACGATGACCTTTGTTGGGTCTCGTCAGGCTCAACCTAATCGACTTTATCTATGCAAGTTCCCATGGAATTGCTCTGAAAACGCGGCTGTTCACACCCTGCACCCAACACCCTGTACCCTTTTCATCCTTCGGGGTGCTGAAACGTCAGCATGGATGATGGGTATCACTTGCATGAAGTACACTCGACACCTGATACCCAATCCCCAGTGTGTCAGGTAGTTACCATTGTCCGCTGAGGCAAGCCCCGTAGCTTCTGTGTGTTTTCAACCAGGCTTTGAGCAAAGGCATCAATGCGCTTTGAAAGGTTTTCATCTTGCAGATTGCCGTCCTGATCAAAGGCTTTCCACACTTGCCCGATCGCCACCTGTTCTGGAATCGTCCAGCCATGAACCCATCTCACAATGGTTCGCATATCATTCAGCGCGTTGCTGTTGGACTGTCCACCCAGGACGCTCACTAAGCCAGTGACTTTGCCAGTAAAGTGCTCAAAGCCCATCAGATCAAGCGCATTTTTGAGTACACCACTGAGGCTACCGTGATATTCCGGTGTCACCAGAATAATGCCATCCGCATCCAGCACCGCTTTACGAAGCGTTTCGACATCGGGATATTCGGGGTACTCATCGCTTCCATCACAGAAGGGAAGGTTTAGCTCCCGTAAATCCAATAATTCAACATCAGCACCCAATGCTCTGACACGCTCTGCTACGACTTTCAACGCCTGTTGACTATAGGATGTCGATCTTAGACTTCCAGCCATACCCACAATCTTAACCATCGTTTCTTCCCTTTTTTGATCACAAACGTCATCTGTGTTTCCAGTATAGCTAAAACGTATTCGTTATGAGTACGTTTTATGCAGAAGGTTGAAATCTTCCCCTGGGTGAATAGCGTTTTGGGTCGCCGTTACGCATGATGAGAGCGTTTAACGTTTGCAATGACCCATCAAGCGGTACTACAGTGGAAACGCTATGCTCTCGACTAAGCAGCTATCGCTCAAGGTCAAGTTTTTCTTAGTGTCGTTGTTTTACCTCAGCTACGCACCGAAAGCGTTTCGGTATTCGCGCTGGAAGGAAAAGGTTGAACGTGACGTGCCGATCGCGCCCCCAGCGGAAACCTTTGACCAGCCGGGAAAATTGCTGCGAGCAGAGCCAACTGCCAGCGGTGCCCAGTTTTACTTTGAGCAGGCAGAGCTAGAAATTTACTTTTTAAAGCCTGATTTTGCGCGGTTGGATTGGCGGCCAGGGTTGCGACCTGTTCCTTACGCGATCGCCCGTCATACCTGGGAGTCTGTTAACACCTACTTAAAAGAGACAGCGGATGGGTGGACGCTCACCAGCTATCTAAACGATGCCCCAGCCCTCCAACTTGCCGTTGCGTTTGATGGACGAGTAACAGTACTGGATTCGCAGGGTGCGATCGTGCGAGAAGAGTTGCCGCCCCAGAAGTCGGGCGATGGGTGGACGCATCAAGCAGCCCTACGATCGGAAGAAGCCATCTATGGACTAGGGGAACGGGCTGTACCGCTTAATTTACGACTAGCAAGAGAGGTGACGGAGAAACAGGAAGTCACCCAAACGCCCAAAACCTTTCGCATGTGGAATTACGATGCAGCGGGCAAATACGATGCTGGGGCTGATCCCATGTATATTTGCATTCCGCTCTACTGGGGTTTGCATCACCAGGGCAGCTACCTCGTCTTTTATGAAAACTCCTTTGATGCCCATTTCACGTTTAGCGACACTGCGACTGCCACCTTTGAAGGGGGTGCTTTGCGCTATTACATTGCGGTTGGTGAGCCGCAGCAGTTATTGGAGCGCTATACCGAGCTGACGGGACGATCGCCCCTGCCGCCACGCTGGGCATTGGGTTATCACCAGTCGCATTGGGGTTATGAGACTGAAGAGGCGGTGAGAAAGACCTACCAGGGGTTTGAAGCACACAATCTACCTCTCAGTGTGATTCATCTGGATATTGATGTGCAGGTTGGTTTTCGAGCGTTTACGGTTGACCCCGATCGCTTCCCTAACCTGAGAGGATTTATTCAAGAATTGCTGGAGCATGGCGTGCAGTTTGTCACCATTCTCAATCCGGGTGTCAAGCTGAGCCGCAAGAGCAACCTGTTTCTGGAAGGGCGGGTGCTGGATGCCTTTTGTCGGTTGGCAAATGGACAGTTGGTGGTGGCTCCCGTATGGCCCGGTTGGTGTGTCTTCCCCGACTTTACCAATCCAGTGGTTCGCTCCTGGTGGAGCCGTCAATATGAGTTTCTGCTGGATGTCGGTGTGGCGGGCTTCTGGCACGATATGAATGAGCCTGCGGCATTTATTGCCTGGGGCGATCGATCGCTGCCTCCCCGCGCCACGCAGCATTACATGGAAGGCAGAGGCGGCAACCATTTGGAAGCTCACAATGTCTATGGTTTGTTACAGGCTCAGGCTGCCTACCAGAGCCTTTGTCAATCTCGTCCCAAACAGCGCCCGTTCATTGTTTCCCGCGCAGGGTGGGCTGGGCTGCAACGCTATGCCTGGACGTGGACGGGCGATATTGAATGTACCTGGACGGCGTTACGTCAAACCATTGCAACGGTCATCGGTTTAGGCTTATCAGGTATTCCCTACAGCGGTCCTGATATTGGTGGGTTTCAGGGCAATCCATCGGCAGAACTGTACCTGCGATGGTTTCAAATGTGCAGCTTCATTTCGTTCTGTCGTACCCACTCTGCCAACAATGTGGAAGACCGCACGCCCTGGTCGTATGGGGAGCCGACGCTGAGTATCATTCGGCAGTTTTTGCAATTGCGCTATCGGCTGCTGCCCTATTTCTACACGCTGTCGTGGGAAGCATCACAGAAGGGGTATCCACCTGTGCGTCCTGTCTTCTGGCTCGATCGCACCGATTCAACCCTGTGGAATATCGATGATGCCTTTCTGTTGGGCGATCGCCTGCTGATCTATCCCATTTTGCAGGACGGTCAGCGATCGCGTGCCATCACGCTGCCCAAGGGACAGTGGTATCACTTCTGGGATGATCAATTGTTAGAAGGGGAAGCCATACTCGATGCACCACTAGAGCAAATCCCTGTCCTAGTGAAAGCAGGAACCATTCTGCCCATGTCGGAGGGTGGCTCATTTAACCTGGTGCCCAAACAAAACCTGACAGGAAAGCACTTAACGCTACATCTCTATCCACTCACGGATGGGGCGAGTGAATGGACACTCTACACAGATGTGGGCGATGGCTATGAAGCGTCTCGACTCGATCGGTTCTCGATGCAGCAGATGGCAGATGGTTTAGATCTGGACTGGTCATCTGAGGGCGATTTCCCTTTTCCCTATGAGTCGGTTTGCGTAGATGTTCATGGCATGGAGATCCAGCACGCCTGGGTGGATGGAGAAACCGCCACGGTTCAAGATAATCGGGTACATATCCACGATCGTTTTACACATCTGCATGTGAAGTAAGTGGCTTAATGATGGATCGTCTGTTGCAACTCCGCCATGAATATCTTGAGCTAACCAATCAGGTCTTGCCGACTCTGGCAGCGTCTCGCCACTTTCCGGTTCGCTATAATCACTGCTTTCAACGCATCATTCTGGATAATCTGTTTGGTTGCTGTTGGTATGAAGTCCTGGAACGTGGGCGGAAACCTGCCTATCAGCAATTAACCGAAGCACAGCTAGAGGAGGCGATCGCGCTTGCAAACCGCATTATTGATCAGCCTGATTCCTACCTGCAAGCCCTGAATCAGAACAGCTTACACTGGCGTGGAAAGGCGATCGCGCTCAATGCACTCCAGTACCCTCCATCCAGGCAAGCACCCCAAACAGGATAAACAGTGCCCCTCCTATACCTGTGATCAGCTTTTCGGAGAGGTGTGCCGCCAGTAATCGTCCGCCCATCACCGCGATCGCGGCACAAATGGCATGTCCGGCAATGGCACCTGCTGTCACGCCCCAGGGATCTTTAGCTGCCGCCAGCGCGATCGTGGCAAACTGGGTGCGATCGCCCCATTCCCCCACAAAGGTGAGTGCAAAGGCTTGCAGGACAATGCCTCGCCTCATGCCGCGCTTCTTTGTCAGCGTATCAGCCTGCTGAATCGTTTCCTCAGCCTCTTTCACTTCTTCACAAATGGCTGTGCTCGACATCTGACTGGCATCGTACAAGAGCTTGATGCCAAAGCCAACAAACAGCACCACTTCAGCAACGTGAAGCACCATTTTGGGCAACAGCGATACCACTTGCCCCATCAACACGGATAGTACGGTCATCGCTGCCAACGCCGCGATCGCGCCAACAAAAACCAAACGGCGAGAATGCCGCATTGCCAAAAGCATGGCGATAAAAAACGTTTTATCGCCCAATTCTGAAACGGTAATTAACAGCAATCCAGCCGTAAACGCTGCCAGCATTCTCTCAAACTCCTCAGGATCGGTAACGGTATCTGAGTGAGCTTGATGAGTGCCGAAACAGCTTCACCAAGCTCACATCGATGTGAACTCAGTGAAGGTCTCGCTTACAAATCGTGGCTAGCTTTTAATGGCTTGTTAGTAGCGCGATGCTAACAACTAAACCCATTAGCTAAAAACTCTTATTTGTCATCTGAACCAGGCTCATCGCCAGTATGTTGACTCAGATGGGCTGACGCAATGCCAGCAGCTACTCCCCTTCAAACATTATGATTATACAGGACTTAGGCATTGACTAAAACCTTGGAGGTTTAGACTGCTACGTTAACCAACGCTCAATTCCTGGTTAAAACCTCCGAGGGTTGCCTAACAGGCAATGCAGGGCGATTCAAGGAGTTGGCGCTAACCAGACTTCAGCTTCAGGCAAAAAGGGTTGGAGGGGATGCGATCGCTCCAGCGCTTGTTTGAGCGATCGCGACGGGCGAAAGGCGATCACCGTTGAGTCAGCCGTTTGCGACATGAAGGTCTCGCTGGTCACCCAATTGGCATCTTGCAGAAGCAGCATCCGCACGTTGGGGTTGAGCCGATAGCTGAGCGACATGAGATTATCCAGGTTTGTGGCATCGTCGCCAGCATCACTGAGCAGTAGAGGAGATGGTTCTGTATTGAGGCGATCGGCGATGGCGGCATTAAAGTAGTTTTGGTGCTCGTGCCACCAGGTTAGAGAGGCGGCGCTGACGGTATTAGATGCAAGGCTGGCTACGAAAAGGGTCAGCAAAACGCCACGCCACACCATGCGCTTCATCAGTGTCCAGGTGTAGGGGGTAAGTCGCAGCACAAAACGAGATGATCCCACTGAACGGTGTGGTCTGGGGCTGAGGTAATGGGGTTTTGGTGTCAGTTTAGTTGCTAGAAAAGAGGCAACTGCCAACTGCACACCGGGGTAACACAGCGCTAAATACTGATTTACTGTCGATCGCTGGCTGTTGAGGACAAGATCGGACAGCATCAGCACTAAAAAGGGCATGACGGTGGATGTCAGCACAAAGAACCAGGCGCGATCGGCGCGTTGGTAAAGGGCATACAACGCCCACACCACCAGCACTGCAAGGGGCAATCGCACCACCCACGTCCATGCATGACCAAACCCAAAATCTACGTCTAGAAACACCGTTGTCACATTCAACAGCCAAAGCGCTCCCAGATGCTCCAGGCTTGAGAGGCTGATAGTCCACTGACTGGTAGCACGCTCAGCGTTGGCAACCCAAACCAGAAGCCAGGGCACGAACAGCAGACCCGCCACCAATAACGAGAGCCAGAAGCCATTTAACATCTGCTGGAAGCTGCCCCTTGGTCGGGCGATCGCGCTCTGCATGATCCACATGGCATGACCAATCAGCGTGAGGGCAAACAACGGTTGCGTATATAGCCCCAACGTGGCAACCAGCGCATAAGGCCCCCAGTGTAGCCACGCCGATGGTGGACGCTTGAGCACATCGCGCGATCGAATTTTGGGCACGTCGGAGAGTCGGGTTGCTCGCAGAAGCAGGTAGTGGCTAGCAACCACAGCAAGCATCAGCAAGGTCACGGGACATGCTGTTTGAGCAAACAGCATTGCTAAGGGGCAAAGCGCCAGAAAAGCCGTGGACAGCAAAGCAATGGCGGGCGAAGCAAACAACTCCCAGGCAAGGGTTGCCATCAACGGGAGCGCTAACAGGCTCAGCAGGGCGGGCAGTAGTCGTGATGCCGTGAGTGGACTGCCAAAGAGGGCCTGTATGGGGTTGCCCAAAACTTGAATCCAGAGGCGATCGAGCAAAAAATATAGAGGAGGATGTTGAGGAGCTTCCAGGGTGAGCGATCGCACCGTATCAACGGCTGTACTTCCTGGCTTTAGCCACTGAAAGCGCTGCAAATCTTTCGCTGCAATGACCTCATTTTGAAAGACGGTTTGAGCGGCTTCCTGCTGGGTGTAGCCCGCTGCTCGTAACGTTGTCTCCACTTCATCGGGGGTATAGACCTTATGGTTCAGGTTCACAAAGCGAAACGCGATCCCCACAACCAGCAGAACGATGACGAGTAATCGCAACCAGGTGGGAGAGAGGGGATGATTTTGGTCAGCCGCAACGTTCATGGGGGTTTGTGTCTGCGTCACTTAGGGCTTCTCGATCGATGCGGTAGTTTCGGCAGCAGACGCACCAAAGAATTTGGGTAGCAGCAGTCCAGACGTAGCCTGGTAGTCAGCAAAGGCTGAATAACGAGAGAGAGATTGGTCTTTTTTACGCATGTTGGGCACAAAAACTACACCGACGAACAGTGCCAGGATGGCGAAAGGCAACCAATGCTGTGCCAGCAGCGCAAAGGAGACATAAATGAGAATCTCACCCAGATAATTAGGGTTGCGACTACGGGCAAAGCAGCCTTCGGTAATGAGTCCCGGTTGATATTTGAGGGTGTAATACTTTTGGGCATCGCTGACGTAATGCAGGAAGGTGCCCACCAAATTCAGCGCGATCGCCAGCGCCACCAGGGGCAGAGGTGGCACCGTGCCACGGCTAATCAGCAGAAAGGGTGCAACCCAATAAAGCATGAGCAACCCAAACGCACCAATCCCAGTGCCAAGAGAAATCTCCTGCTCCCACTGGCGATCGGGATACAGTCGATCTTTGAGCAACCAGAGAAACCCGTAAATACCGTGTAGCGATAGGTAAACCCAGGGACCAAGCGTAAAATTCTGGTACGCCAGCATGAGACCGACCACGATCGCCGCCGTTAGCCCTTTATGCAAATTGATCGCGTGTTTTATTTTCATCGCCATTTGATACGTCGGTACAGAGTGAGCAGAATCGATCGGGCAAAAAACTCGCTCTCTGTTTGTTGTATCAGATTTATGGCTTCATACCAGCAACGATGAATCGGCGATCTTGTAGGAACGTTTCATGGAACGTCCCTATGGATGGAACTTGCCCTGCTCAACTTGCCAGTAATTCTTTGATGGCATCGTCGATGAACTTGGTATCTACGGCATTCACGCCGCCACCTGCAAAATGTCCCCAAACCGATTTAATGGCGCGGAATTCGGCATTGGGCATGTATTTCACTTCGTATTCGTTGTCTTCCGGTGGAAAGTAGAGATCCATCTCCGCAGGCATGACGATCGTCTTTGCTTTGATCGCTCCCAACGCTTTCTCAAAATCGCCATCGAACCCTGGCGTGAGGCTAATATCACCGTTTTGCCACGTCCATAGCATCGTTAGCAGATTGTTGGCATCTTTTTTAAGGAAAAAGCCTTCCCAAAACGCGACCAGAAAATCCTCCAGGGATGAATAACTGATCTACGGTGACTGGAACTACCACCATTGAACCGTTACAGCGATCAGATCAACGCAGAGGAACCGCCTCTATTTGATCGCAAGACTGGACAGGCTAGACCGTATCAGGACAGACGATACGTGTGGGTTCGTGGCGGCTCCTATAAAAGCGTACAGCAAGGCAACGAAGCTATACCGCCAGATATTTGTGTACAAGTGCATCGCTGAGATCGGCTGTATGACCTTTTGCCACCACCGAACCCTTTTCCATGATGAAAAACTTCTGGGCAAGCTGCCGTGCAAAGTCAATCTTCTGTTCGACGACCACCACTGTGATCCCCTTTTCGCGGTTGATGCGCTTAAGGGTGTCTTCAATTTCCTGCACGATCGACGGTTGAATGCCTTCCGTTGGCTCATCCAACAGCATGATTTTGGGATTGCTGAGCAGACCACGGGCGATCGCCAATTGCTGTTGTTGCCCACCACTCAGAAGCCCGCCCTGCCGCTTGAGATGCTGCTTGAGCATGGGGAAGAATTCAAAAATTTCCTCCGAGATCTTCTTGGGTTTGTCTTTGGCTGCCGTCATCCCCAGCTTCAAGTTGTCCAGCACCGACAGGTAGGGGATGATTTCGCGTCCCTGGGGGATGAACGAAATGCCATAGCGAGCGCGCAAATACGTCGGGGTCTTGGTAATTTCATCCGCATCAAACACAATGCTGCCAGACATCACTTTATTGAGACCAATCACACTCCGGAGCAGCGTCGTTTTACCAACGCCATTGCGCCCCAAAATACAGGCAATTTCACCCTTTTCAACAGCCATATCCACGTTGAACAACACAGGCGTTTGACCATAGGAAACGGTCACATCTGTTAGGTTAAGCAGCGGCATCGATTCGTTCACGACCTAAATACACCTCAATAACTTTGGGATTTGACTGGACTTCTTGCACGGAGCCTTCGGTTAACTTTTCGCCCTGATGCAACACCACAATGCGCTGCGCAATTTGTTTCACAAACTCCATATCGTGCTCAATGACCACAACCGCGTGCTGGTGCGCGAGGGTTTTGATAATCTCACCCGTGTCGTGGGTTTCATCCGGAGTCATCCCTGCGGTTGGTTCATCCAGCAGCACCACGGTGGGATCTTGCGCCAGCACCATGCCAATCTCAATCCATTGCTTTTGCCCATGAGAGAGCGAAGAGACTTTGGTAAAGGCTTTGTCCAACAAACCAATACGCTCTAGCACCGATTCAATCTTGGCTTTCTTGACGCTGGTGAGCTTTGTTTTAATGGATGAAAACACGCCGTGCGACCCTTTCAGCGCCAGCAGAATGTTCTCAAACACAGTGAGGTCGTTGTAAACGTTGGGATTTTGGAATTTGCGACCAATCCCCATATGCGCGATCGCGTGAGGGCTGCGGTTGGTAATGTCCTGCCCCTTGTAATAGACGTTTCCAGAGGCAACTGGCGACTTACCCACGATCGCATCCAGGAGCGTGCTTTTGCCTGCGCCATTCGGTCCAATGATGGTCACAATTTCCTTGTCAGCCACATCCAGACTTACGCCTTTGATCGCCTGAAAGCCAGAGAACACAACTCTCACATCTTTCACAGACAAAATCGCTTCGAGGGGTTCTGCCTTAGAATCGCTGGTAGACAGAAGTGTATCCATAGACCTAGCCTTGTGTGTTCAAAATTTGTTACCGTAACCTAACATTTTCTGGCAATGCCGTTCTGTGATGTAGATAGCCCTTTCAACAGACGCATCAGAAGCCACCTGCGCTGAGTGTCTATCTCAGCTTTGAGCGACCTTTCGACGCTGGCGTTGAGCCGCGCTCTGCACTGACCAGCGAGGTGAGCGATCGACCCATCACCCGCACTAGCCGTTGCAGCGGGGTAAACCAGTCAAACACTCGCGCCTGCACAAACCCCGATGTCGTGGAACTTGGCTTGGGTCGAAGGCTTGTTTGTTCCGCCAGCCTAAACTGCTTGGGCAGCAAACCCATCAAACCATCCGGCAGAAACAGCACCACGACCAGCAGAATAATGCCGACGATCAACTGCCAATCCTGAGTGACGCGATCGACCGAGTTTTGCAGTTGACCCAGCAGAATCGCCGCAATCAACGGACCAACCAGCGTACCTCGTCCGCCAACCGCGACCCAAATGACCACCTGAGTACCAAACGCCACACCCAAATAAACTGGCGAGATAAAGCGATTCAATGGTACAAACAAGCCGCCTGCAATGCCCGCAATGCCTGCTGATAGCGTCCAGACAAAAATCTTGAAGCTGGCAACGTCATAGCCCAGATAGGAAATCCGCTTTTCGTTCTCTTTAATGGAACGCAGAATCAAGCCGAAGTTCGACTGTGTGAGCCAATAACTGCCTGCCAGCACAACCGCAGCAAAGATGAGAATCATGAAGTACAGACCGATCGGCGGAATCACCAACCCGCCAAACAGCGTCAATTTAGAAACATCGGTAATGCCGTTTGTGCCGCCTGTATAGGCTTGTTGACTGACAAAGAAGGTCGTCAGCGCCGACGCGATCGCCAACGTAATGATGGTGATATACACCCCACTGACTTTAGACCGAAAAATGAACCAGCCAATCACGTAGGCAAAGGCTGCGGGAAGCGCCACCATCGCGATCGCGGCAATGGGAAAAAACTGCAAGGGTGCAATAAACCACGGCAACTCTTTCAACCCATTCCACACCATAAAGTCTGGTAATGTGCCGCCATAAGTATTGGCAGAAGCCGCCAGGTTTAGCTTCAGGTAATATGCCATCGCGTACCCACCCAGCGTGAAGAAAACGCCGTGAGCAAAGCTGAGAATACCTGTGAAGCCCCAGACCAGATCAAGCGAAACGCCAAGCACCCCAAAGAGTAGGAGCTTCGCCATCAGGTTTGCCTGAAACTCACCCGCAACAAACGGCAGAATGGCGAGAATCAAAAAAGCAATGCCTCCGATCGCCAGTAGCTTGACTGGTACGGTTGATTGTCGCAGCCGACCCATTACCTCTGTCACTTTAAACTCTCCCTTATGTCGATCATCAACCATCGAATAGTTGTTAGTTGTTAGATGTTAGTTGTTAGACTAAACCTTCGTTCTGAACTAACAACCAAAAACTAAAAACTTTTCTACGCCCGCTTCTGCACCGTAAATAGACCTTCAGGACGGTAGCGAATGAGAACAATGACCGCAAACAGAACAATGACTCGTGCCGCCGGATCGTTCAGCAAGTAGGCGATCGCGGAGTTAGCAGATCCAATCAGTACCGACCCTGCCAGAACCCCAATCAATTTGTCCACCCCACCTGTCACAACGGTCATCCACGCATCTACCAGGTAATCTTGCCCCATCGGTGGTGCAACACTCTTTAGGGAGGAAATGACTGCCCCTGCAATGCCTGCCAACCCACAACCGTAGGCAAACGTCACCATATCAACCAGGCTTGTATTCACGCCCAGGCAACGTGTCATATCGCGGTTTTGTGTGACGGCACGAATTTGACGACCCAAAGAGGTTTGATACAGCAAGAATGCGGTCAGTGCCAGTAGCGCCAGCGCCACAAAAAAGATAAACAGGCGATAGTAGGAAATCTCAACCGATTGACCACCCGCCTTAAAGAGTGAAAGGTTGCCTTTAATATATGGCGGCGCTTTCACGTATTTCAACTGCGCTGTAAAGATCAGCTTGACGATGCCTTGCAGCACAATACTGAGTCCCCACGTTGCCAGCAGCGTTTCCAGCGGTCGCCCATACAGCTTACGGATGATGGTGATTTCAACGATCGCGCCAATCACCGCGGTCACAATAAACGCGAAGGGAATCGTCAGCAGCAAATCCATCTTGAAGTTCTTCTGGAGCACAAACGTGGTGTAAGCGCCCAACATGATGAATTCACCATGCGCCAGATTAATAATCCGCATGACTCCAAATGTGATCGCCAAACCCAAGCCTGTCAGCAGCAGAATACCGACAATGCCAATCCCGTTCAAAAGCTGATTGGCAAAGGCGATCGGGTCAATGCTTTTGGCTGGTGGCGATGACTGTGCCAGGTATACCAGAGACGAAACAAAATCCATGAACCCCCCTACTTAACCCAAATTGCATCGATACCATCAGTCTTCGTAACGTCAGCTTTAGTGAGAGCCTGACCAGACGCAATGCCATCCAGTCAGGCTCAGACTTAACCAGGTTTAAGCCTGCTTGAGAAACTCAGGGGTAATGTCTTTCTTGGTTTCCACTGTGGGGTTGCTGCGATCGTCGGGTGTCTTGTGCTTGCAGATCCGACCCTTATACAACGCCTGACTCCAGGGAATGGGCTTCACCGCCGCTTTGGTAGAAAAGACGATTTCTGCCTGCCCGTCTTCTTTCCACTTACCAATACGAGAGTAGAGATAGGTGTGGTAGTTGTCTGGATCCACTTTTACCGTACCCTGAGGTGCCTTAAACTCCTGTCCACGAGTGGCTTCACGCAGGTTAGCGGTGGTCAACTCTTTACCTTCACCCACTGCTTTCTCCATCGCTTGCGCCATAAAGAACGTCTGGAGGTAAGCGGCTTCCATCACACCGTTGGTGACACGGTCTTGCCCAAATTTCGCTTTGAACTGTTCCACAAACGCTTTGTTTTCAGGCGTATCAACCGACTGGAAGTAGTTAAAGCTGGTGTAGTGCCCTTCTGCAAACTCAGACCCCATCGCCAAAATTTCTTCTTCGGTGGTGGGGTATGCCATGATCGGCGTATCGGCTGAGGTCAAGCCAGCATCTTTGTACTGCTTGTAGAACGCTGGGATACTGTCACCCACCAAATTGCTCAACACAAAATCGGGCTTGGCTTGCTTGATCTTGTTGATGATGGTGATAAATTCCGTGGTGCCCAGTGCAGCATACTCATCGCCTACGACTTGACCGCCCGCTTTCACCAGCTCTGCTTTTGCAATCCGGTTACTTTCTTTGGGATAGATGTAGTCAGACCCAATGAAGAAGCCTTTCTTACCAAAGTTCTTGGCGCAATACGGGATCGAGTCTGTAATCTGCTGGTTGGGCGCAGCACCCGTGTAGATGACGTTGGAGCTACATTCGTTGCCTTCGTAGTAAACGGGGTAATACAGCATTTTGTCTTTTTCTTCAAAGACAGGTAATACCGATTTGCGGCTGGCAGAGGTGTAGCAGCCGAGAACGCAAACCACCTTGTCTTCATCGATTAAGCGCTTAGACATCTGGTTGTACAAGTCCCAGTTGGAGTCTGGGTTGACAACCACCATGTCAATCTTCTTACCCTTAATGCCCTGCTTGCCAGACCAGGGA
This sequence comes from Lyngbya sp. HA4199-MV5, assembly GCA_019359375.1. Classification (GTDB taxonomy): domain Bacteria; phylum Cyanobacteriota; class Cyanobacteriia; order Leptolyngbyales; family Leptolyngbyaceae; genus Stenomitos. Next base: position 82,403 of record JAHHHL010000024.1, on the reverse strand, counting down.
CCTTTGCCTTCGTTGATTTGCTCGATCGCCAAAAAGGTGGCATCTTGCAAAGATTTTTCTACAATCGCAATGGAGCCTGTCGTGGAATACATCACCCCAACTTTGATGCCGTCACCGGATGCGGTGGATGCGACTGGGCTAGCACCGGGCGACGCAGAGGTCTCCGCCGTTGGAGCGCCGCCACTCGAACAGGCAGCAACGATACTAGAGCCAAGTGCAAGTGAACCATACTGGATAAACCGGCGACGATTCATACCACCAAGTATGAACAGGGGCTGACGCGACTTCATGAAGCAATTCTCCTTACCTTTTTAAAAAACTCATATGCACAAGTGAGTAGTACAAAAATTTAACATCGGCTCTCATAACCGTTGCTAATTCATCCTGTGTATAGAGGAGCGCTGCAATACTGTGTGATATTAGAGTTACGACTGCACGGTATTTGTATTGGATTATACAAACTGCGCTATGGACGCAGAATTCACTGTCGCGGTGGTAAATTGGCGACCAGAAAATCGATAACTGCTGTTAACCCCTCGTGAGTTTTGAGGTTAGAGAACACAAAGGGCTTGGCACCCCGCATTTTCGTTGCATCTCGATCCATCACGGTGAGATCTGCACCCACATAAGGAGCCAGATCAATTTTGTTAATCACCAATAGATCAGACTTTGTAATCCCAGGACCGCCTTTGCGGGGAATTTTATCGCCACCTGCGACATCAATCACATAAATGGTGAGATCGACGAGTTCTGGGCTAAACGTCGCCGCCAGGTTATCGCCACCACTTTCGACAAACACTAGATCGAGATTGAGAAACTGCTGCTCCAGCTCTTCGATCGCCGCCAAATTCATCGACGCATCTTCCCGAATCGCGGTATGAGGACAACCACCCGTCTCGACACCACGGATGCGATCGCCCTCTAATGCCTGACTCCGCACCAAAAACTGCGCGTCTTCTTGCGTATAGATATCGTTTGTCACCACCGCTAAGTGGTAGCGATCGCGCAGGGTCTTGCACAATGCCTCCACCAGCGCCGTTTTACCCGACCCAACTGGACCTGCCACCCCAACTCGAAAGGCACTCATAGGACGTATGACCCTAAAATTATCGTGATCTTAATTGTGCTGTGACCAGTTGAAATGAACGTAATCAACAAGTTGATCCTGGGAATCATAGAGTTCAAACCGATGCCTTAATTCGCTTTGGCACAACATTTGAGAAACGCTTCTCGCCAAAGCAATAAGCTCCTTGAGAGAATCAGCATCACCATGAACAAGATACTCTTCGGGCTCAATTTTCTCAAAAATGAGAGCGCTCTTTTCGTCTTGAACTCTTAAGTAACACCCGATTTCATAGAAGCTTGAATACCGGATCTCTGCGTCTAAACCTGCCCTTTGAAACTCTGCAAGTAACTCTGTGATCTCTAACGGTGTTATTACTTGACCAGACAGACAAGGATCATTATCTGGATCGAGTCCTGCATTCTCTATGGCACACACAAATGATTAGCCCTCCGAACTGAAGAAGATAGAGCAGGCGCATCCGTTCTCAGCCCTCATCTTGCTCAGACAGCTCTAGCGACTTGCGCGGTGTAGATGTCTTTGAGAATGGCTGGCAGGTCGTACTGATACTGCCAGTTGGGATAGTGCGACTGAAACTTCTGCACGTCGGAGATATACCAGATGTGATCGCCAGAGCGGTTGTCTTCTGCATAGGTATATTGCAGTTTTTTGCCCGATAGCTCTTCGCAGATGGCGATCGCTTCTAGCATGGAACAATTGCTATGGCGCGACCCACCCATGTTGTATACCTCCCCGCAGCGAGGGTTTTGGTAGAAGTGATAAAAGGCATTGACCAAATCATTACTGTGGATATTGTCTCTCACCTGTTTGCCCTTGTAGCCAAAAATGGTGTAGGGTTCAGAGCTAATGGTGCATTTCATTAGATACGCGAGAAAGCCGTGGAGTTTGGCACCCGAATGCGATGGTCCCGTCAAGCAACCGCCGCGAAAGCTGGCAGTCTTCATGTCAAAGTAGCGTCCATATTCTTGCACCAGCACATCCGCCGCTACTTTTGAAGCACCGAAGAGAGAATGCTTGGAGTGGTCGATCGACATTGATTCGTCAATACCAATCCAGTACGGATGATCAGTAGCAATCTCCCACCGGGTTTCCTGTTCTTCTAAAGGCAACAGGTTGGGTGTATCGCCATAGACTTTGTTGGTGGAAGTAAAAATAAACACCGCCTCGGGGCAATGCTGTCGGGTGGCTTCTAGCAGCACCAGTGTGCCATTGGCATTGACGGTAAAATCCATGTGCGGATCGCTAGCAGCCCAATCGTGAGACGGCTGAGCGGCAGTATGGATAATCAGGTCGATCGCGCCAGCATGGTCTTGAAAAATAGTTTCAATGGCAGTGCGATCGCGAATATCCAGATCGTAGTGATGGTAGCGATCGCCATACTTGTCTTTAAGAACATTGCGGTTCCACTGCGTTGAAGCCGATTCTCCAAAGAAGTAGGCACGCAAATCATTATCGATGCCAATCACATGGAACCCCAGACGCGCAAAGAAATGCACCGACTCAGACCCAATTAACCCAGCAGACCCTGTTACTAATACTGTAGGCATATCCTGAACACTCTTTTCCAACACTCACAGCAAACTACCAACACTCAAAGCAAAGTATCCATACCTTACAATCAAACCGCCATAAAAGTTCTACTAAGGTTTCAGTGAGGGTGTTGAACGGGTGCGCTGTGCTCGATCGCGTCAGTAAAAGACACTTGCGCCACCCGCCTCAAAATTTGACCAATACCAAGCAGGCAAAGAACCGCTAACCCTGAGAGAAAAATATTGGGAGCCATCATGAGATCAGTCTGCGTACTCAAAGAAGGTGCCGATAGCCAATTCATAGCAAACCACACCGTTTGAAACGCAAGCATGGCAGACACCAGCAGTGGAGGCAGTCGAGTCATCACACCTGCTAATCCAGTAAAGAGAAGCATGATCGTCGCGTAGGAACCCTGGTGAAGAACCGTTGTGGCAGGTCCAAACATCACCAAAACCCAAAACAACAGGCTAAAGACGCTGACTCCCAACACAAGAGAAATGTGTCTAATTTGTGGTGGTATCTTAGTTCGTTTGAGCAATACGATAAGACCCCAAAGCAGCCAGCCGAAATTTAGAAGACCAAGACTTCTAGCGAGATGAAAAAACTCTTTTTGACGCGTTAAGTTGGGGGATGTTGTATCTGTATTTGGATGATCGACAAGCGTCTTTAAGTTCTCCCACTTGTAATCAGCAATCTGAGCCAGACTCAGGCGTTGATAAGAGTCTTTAAGCGCCTGTAACGTTGAGCGAGAATCGATGTTAACCACGCCTGCCAAATGCCACTTTGCTAAACGATCGCCGGGAGGCTCATAAAATTTTTGATAGGCTGACCACGGCGCAAGCAAGATGCCGAAAACCAGACATCCAACAATGATGTGACGAACGTGTGGAAATGAACGCGGTCTGACCAGCATGAGCGCGATCGCAGGCAAAGTAAACACCACGCCACCATGAGCCAATAGTCCTAGCGCCGCACTACCCGCTGCCAGACTTAGCTCGGTGGTTGACGGACGACGCGCTTCTATCACCGACGGCAGCAGTAATGTAAACGCGAGAACGGTAAGAGCGGCGGCTAAGAGCTTTGGCCAAACGTAAACACTATTGAAGAAAAAGAACCCAGAGCCGATCGCAAACCCAAGGGTGAAAGTAATTTGCCATCCCGAAAAATGCAAGCGGCGACACAAAGCCCACATCGCGGCAATCCAGGAACATTGAGCGATCGTGCTGAGGATTTGATAATGCAACCCTCTTGCCCCACTCAAAAACGAGAGCGGACGCTGCACCAGCATAATGCCCGTTTGCAAGGGTGGGCGATCGCTACTCAACCATTCACCCAGCAACGGGCGCGGATCTTTACCGTCGTAAAGGCGATCGGCAAAGAGTTTGGGCAACACGTTATCTGGCGGAAATCCATCAAAAAAGCGTACCTGAGCAGCCATTTCTGGCACGACACCCAGATTGATGGCGTAGAGGATGGCAGTATATCCCAACCCCACTAGCAGCATTAAGACGAGAGGCAAGGCAATATCTGGGGTGGTAAGAAACACGCGATTATCTCGCTGACGACCCCAGGCGATCGCAGCGTAAACCGTTGCCAACAGGATGCAAAGGCTAAACCCTGTACCGAGGTTGGCATTGAGCAGGTAAACCCAGAACGTCACGTAGCCAATGAGCGCACTGATTGCCATTGCCAGGATGACGGTTAAGGCCGAATGAAGTGCATAGCGTTCAATCAAGGCGTTTGCGAGCCGTAAGCCTGGAATGAGAAACAGTGCAAAGTACAGCACATAGAGGGGAACCAGCGCGATCGCGGAAAACTGCCGAGCAAGCAGACTCAAAAAGCTTACCTGTAGCGGTGAACTGAGACCCAGCCAACCTTCAACCGTTTGACTGCCATCTATGGCGATCACCCTCATCGGTTGATTGCGCCAATGCAGCGGTAACACCCAGGAGAGTTCCTTCCAAGCAAAACCCAAACGGGCTACGCGTAAGTCAAACTGTTCTCCGGTCGCCACATGCTCTACGTATAAGCGATTTGGTTGGGTCGGCGGTTTTCCTGAAGCAAACCCTGAAACAAACAGACTCAAAACTAGGGGCGCAGGAAACGCTGGTGACACTAATTGCCCGGTATGGCGATCGTCCTGCATCCACGATCCCCAGAGGATGATCCCGTCTCCTCGTTTTTTCAGCGTTTGAAGCGTGCCTTTTCTCACTTCAGGAGTGCCATTTAGGGCAAACTTGCCTGTGATCACATAGCCAGATTGGTTGGGTGCCAGGACTCGATCGTGCCCACAAAAAGCCGTCAGCGTGATGCCGATCAGCAAAAGGCACAGACAGATGAAGCCCAAAAATTTCACCAGGACTGGATGGCATCGAAGCGTCTGCATCAACATACTGCCCCAAACGTTCTTTCCCGTCTCACGCGATCGACGCTTACCCTTTTTCTGTCACCTTCATGCACTATCCCAACACGGGTCGTAAAATTGTCTCGTGGTCAGCTATCCAGTGATAAATCGATCGCAGCGTCTCTTCTGGAGTCAGCTTCGGTTGCCACCCCGTTTGCTGCATGACCTTCTGCGAATCTGTGATAAAAAGGGGAACATCACCAGGACGATCTTCCAGGACAGGTTGAATTGGAACTGCTTTCCCAGTAATCGCCTCGCAAAGCTGCGTTGTTTCCAGCAGAGACAAACTACTGGCAGTGCCCCCACCCACATTAAACACGCCGCCATCTAATGTTGAAAAATGTGCGAGCTGATACTCCACTAACCGGAGCAAATCATCAATGTGCAGCAAATCTCTCACCTGTTTGCCAGTGCCGCCAAAGCCAATGTAGCTTAACGGTTTACCAAAATAGTGTGCCGCCATCCAAAGGGTGAACACCCCCTGATCAACTTTTCCCATCTGCCACGGTCCGGTGAGTACGCCACAGCGGTTCACGATCGCAGGCATGGCATACGCATCCCGATACTCCGTAATCAGCAGTTCCGATGCGAGCTTGGTGGCACCGTAGAGCGATCGCGCACCGTCCAGACCAAACGTTTCTGCGATGCCATTGGGTGACACACCTGCTAATGACTGCTCGGTCGCCAGCTCAAAGCGAGTTGCCCGTTCCTGCAAGGTCAGCGACTTCAGCGCCTGGATGGGGTAGACCCGACTGGTCGAGAGAAACAGCACCCTTGCCTGCACCTGCCGTGCCAGCTCCAGAATATTGATTGTGCCGATGAGGTTAGTTTGCAGGACGTATTGCGGCGAACTGAAGCCAGCTAACACCGATGGTTCAGCGGAGCAATCAATAATGGTTTGTACCGGAAAGGCGGCTGGCTCCAAATCAGACGGCGATCGCACATCGCCATGCACAAATGCGATATCCAGAGATTTCAAGCGCGATAGATTGAGTTCTGAACCGCGTCGCCGTAAATTGTCTAAGCAGGTAATCGTCCAATCAGGATGGTGCTGCTTTAGCCCGATCGCCAAGGCACTGCCGACAAACCCGGCACCCCCCAAAATCAACACATGCTCAGGCATTCAGCTTCAGCTCAGAAACAGCCGCCCGACTTTTGCTGCGGTGATAGTCGCCCCGTGAGAGGTACTTTTCCAACCAGATATACAGGACAATAAACAGGTAGCGACTGCCCATTTCTTTAATTTTGAGTTTAGAAATGCCTGTTTTGCGGTTATACCAGCAATTGGGGATGATGGCATAAGAGAAGCCACGCACGATCGCCTTCAACGGCAATTCAACGGTGAGATTAAAGTGATGGCTCAAGATGGGTTGTACCCCCTCAATGACCTCGCGCCGATACAGCTTAAAGGCATTGGTGGTGTCGTTGTAGTGCAGCCGAAAGAGCACTTTGATAAACCAGTTTGCTAGCCGATTAATGTACAGCTTGTGAATGGGATAATCGACGACTTTGCCGCCCTTGATAAAGCGAGAGCCAAACACACAGTCATACCCTTCTAGCAGCTTGTAATAGCCTGCAACCAGATCCTTTGGATCATCCGAAGCATCTGCCATCACGATCGCCACTGCATCCCCATCAAATTCAGCAAGACCGCGCCGAATCGCGAAGCCAAACCCATTAGGGGGAGAGTTATAGACGTATCGCACTTCGGCATAGGCGATCGCGAGTTGCTGACAAACCAGGAGTGTATCGTCTGTACTGTTGTCATCAACAATCAACACGCTATGCGGAATGTTGGCAGATCGCAGTGCTTCAACCACACTCTGAACCGTGTTGCCCAGACAGTCCTGCTCATTGTGAGCAGGCATCACAACAGATAACTTCATCACTCCTCCACACTAAGCGCTAGCTCACCTTGCAATTTGACGAACTGCTTTTTACCAGGATCATACACCCAAGCTTTAACAACGGTCTTGCCTGACGGCAACAAATTTGGTGAAACGACCGTTGACCACCGTGCCTGTCTGTAGTTCTCATTACGCAATGCTTTTGCGACATCGGGACTACTTGAATTAACCTGGGCATTGGCAAAAAAAGGTTCAGGATCACCATCGCGCTGTAAAAAAACTAACTGTGCCGCTCGGTCTTGCTCGGGTAAGATTGCCCAACCGTTAAACGGAATCGGTCCACAGTTGAAACAGTTTTTTCTAACAATCGGCGGGGCTTGACTGGTTGGTGGAGTATCCAGAAAGCCATATCCTTTAGTCGGCTCTGCTACAAACTCAATCGTCTTACCAGGAAAGTGTCTGAAGTTCATCTGATTGAGAATGGCTGCTCGCTTAACCACTAAATTAGGACGCGGATGGATCAGCTCAAGGCAATTTCCGGGCGATTGTTTCACATAGTCAGCAACATCCAAGCAGGCTTGACCGTATTGAAGCCGCGATCGAAATACCTCTGCTTCCGGTAGCGATTTTATGGAGGCAACCAAGACTAAAGAAGTGAGAATACCGATTGCAAAAAGACTAACTGAAACATCATTGCGTTTAAAGAGACGACTTGGCTCCACTGCATTAGGCTCACTGCGATACAAATGCCATAGCTGGAGTAACGCAACAAGCAGTAAAAGGGAAACGGTTGTATACCGGGATGAATACGCCTGTTCAACACCAAAACCAGCTCGACCGAGTGTTGTCATCAAGTCAAAGAGGATTGCAAAACATCCTAACGAAAGCCACGGTGCCGCATCTCTAAAGAATCCCGAACCAGCTTTTCGGGCACAATGAGCGATAAAAAAACCAAAGCTGATGAGAGCCAGAAAACCAAAAATGTATGAAAAATTAGATCGGTGTAAAAGGGGAGACCCTAGCAGCGTCAAAAAGTAAGTGGCTGCCAGTTGTGGTTCTTTCAAGAAAAACCACAAGTCAGGATGATGAGGCGGCTTATGATAATCAATGAAGTAAAAAAAGAGGGTGCTTAGAAATAAAATGACCCAGACAAAACCAACCTTTAGACATTGGAGCCTGCCTCTACAACACGCAAGCAGTGAAGGCACAATGGCAAGCCATGTAACCAAGCCATGAGCAGAGGAAAAACTGGCGACCAAGCATGCTGATGCTGCTACCGCCACCTTGATCTGCAAACTGCTATGTAGAGCAGAAGAGAACGCCAAAATCGCTACAACAAGACAGAGATTAACTAAAAACCAGGCAACCTGGAAGCCCCACATCCAGTTTTCCCATTGGCAAAGAGAGAAAACAACGAAGCAGATGGAAACATTAACAGCATGAAACAACAGATTGCGCTGCTTTGTTTGAGCTAATGAGATTCTCAAGAGCAAGATAAAGACTATTGCACTGAGAGCTACACTACAATAAAGCTCCCACTGAATGTTCCATTTTGAAAGGAACGCCAGGGTGATGATGATAATTTGTGGAAATAAAATTCGGTGTTCATTATGCTGGGCAAAAAAATCTTGAAATGTGGCTTGCTTCAAGAAAACCTTTTGGAATAACTCGATTAAATCCCATTGATCCCAATAAGGGAAATTTATCCCAAAGTTTGCTACAAACCACAACAAAACAACAAATGGAATAAGATATGCAATAAGCAACAATGCGAAAGTTTTAGACTTCAAAAAAGGGAATTTAGAGATAAAAGTCGTTTTTGAGAGCATTATTTGAGAGTCTTATTAAAGCAACCTGAACAATTTATCCTGAACAATGTGTAAAGACTAATCTATTGGTGGTTTATGGGTGGCTGAGCGGAAGTATTGTCCTGAATGACCAGCTTGACAAGAAAATTTGCTAATGTCTCACTACACGCTTGAACTCTACACTTAACGAGCGGGTACTGTCCACCAGGCGATCGCATAGGGCTGAGTGGCATCATTCACCTGGCGCTGAAACTGTACGCGCAACTTGTAACGTCCCGTTTCAGGCACTGGATGAAAAAGATGCTGGACGCTATCAACCTCGCTGATGGATGACCAAATGCTTTGGTTGACATCGGTGTCTTCAGCACGCATGAGGTATAAGGTGAGGGTGTTCAAGCCGCGATCGCGGAAGCTTTCCTCCATATCAAACTCACCGTTATTGTTTTTGTCTACCAGTTCTACCAGTCGATTCCAAACCAGCGTAGCGGAGACAAAGCTACCCTTTTGCAACGGTTTTTCCAGCACGTAATCTCGAAAGGCTGGTGTCTCTGCTTCTGCTGCCTTTTGTTTACCGTCCTCTTCACGCTTCAACCCAACGGTGCGGTAGTCCCACCCGATCGCAGGCACGGGTGCAATGGGCGCATACTGACCAGGGCTAAACTGTTGATAAGCGCGAAACGCATTCAGTTGTCCGGCACCCATTTGCGTGTTGAGGGGAATGGTGCGATCGCGGTAGGCATCAGACTCAATCCAGCTACGGTTGTTTTTGTCTAGAATGGTGCGGCTCATGCCCAGCGTCAGCCCATCGCCTGCATCCTGGATTTTGTCGGCAGAGTTGAGCAGCACGGCTTTCATGACCTGCTCACGCCGCGCATCGAGTGTCCAGGGAAGCGTGCAGCCTGGTTGCAGGCAGCTTCGTCGCAGTTGGCGATCGCTGTATTCTTGCAAGAGCGCCACTGTGGCTGTGACGTGAGGAGCCGCAAAGCTCGTACCGCTGGAGGTCGTCAGGCTCCCGTTCAAGGCGACCAGACTCACATCGTTGCCAGGAGCCACCAGCCCGATCGCACGACGGGGTCCAACGTTACTTTCAATCCCTGCGATCGCGGCACCTGACCCGGATGCATCGCCCAGATTGGCAAAATCAAGCTTGCGAAAAATGCCATCCAATCGGGTGGTAAATGCAACATTAATACCGTTGAAATTGTCTGTGGGAATGGAAATGCCGCCCTTGCCCTGGTTGCCTGCAATAACGTACAGCACGTTATGCACTCGCGCAGACCAATCGATGCACTGGGTTAGCAGCGCGTTGCCGTCGAGCGTGGGGTTCGATCGCGGGTCTTGCCGCAACGATTCACCAAAGCTAAAGTTAATGGCTCGCACATCGCCACCGTTTTGTGCCGCGACATATTGAGCTGATAGGCATTCTTCTGGTTGCCCGTAGCGCTTGGGTGTGCCAGCCGCCGATGAATACAGCCGTGCCCCTGGTGCCACACCCGCTAGCCCTTTAGCGGCGCTAATCATAATGCTGGCAACGTTCTGTGCATGACCATCCACATTCGCGTTCATGCGAGCCGGAGAATTACGAAAAAAGACACGTACCAACGGCACAGTCCGATGCTGCGTCACGGCTTTATCAACGCCAAACTGACCCGGACGACCAATTTCTACCTGCCCGATCGCAATTTTGCGTCCAATCAAGTTGTAAGGCGGTGCGTGTAACCGCAACGCATCAATGCCAGCTTCCCCAGTCGAACTCGATTGTGGGGCTTTGCTAAGGGCTGCGGTGGCACCCAGGACGATCGCGCACACACCTCCACTGCACCAGACTATCGTTTTCAAAACTTGCCGCCGCGCCACAAAGGTTTCTCCACAAGATAGTATTCTGTCCAGCATTTTTGAGGCATCAACCCACACAACGCGACCCCAACGATTTTTAAGCCCTTCGTGCAAAGTTGATTAGATTACTAGGGACTTGAATCACAGTTTGTTAAACTAACTACAATACAGCGCCGCTAGGAGACCTACATAGCCATGACCCAAACGCCATCCAGTCAAAAGCCGATTGTTGTTGCTCCATCGATTCTATCAGCCGATTTTAGCCGTTTGGGCGATGAAATTCGCGCCGTCGATGCTGCTGGGGCCGACTGGATTCATGTCGATGTCATGGATGGTCGTTTTGTCCCCAATATCACGATCGGTCCGCTGATTGTCGAAGCGATTCGTCCTGTGACTAAAAAACCACTCGACGTTCATCTCATGATTGTTGAGCCAGAAAAGTACGTAGAAGATTTTGCCAAAGCAGGAGCCGACCATATTTATGTTCACTGTGAACATAATGCCTCGCCACACCTCCACCGGACGCTGGGACAGATCAAAGAATTGGGCAAGTTAGCTGGCGTGGTGCTGAATCCTGGTAGCCCTCTAGAGCTGATCGAGTACGTCTTGGAACTGTGCGATCTGGTCTTGATCATGAGCGTCAACCCTGGCTTTGGTGGACAGAGCTTTATTCCAGGCGTTTTGCCTAAAATTCGTCAGTTGCGCCAGATGTGCGACGATCGGGGTCTTGATCCCTGGATTGAAGTAGACGGTGGTTTGAAGGGAAGTAACACCTGGCAAGTGCTGGAAGCCGGGGCAAATGCGATCGTGGCTGGATCGGCTGTGTTCAAAGCGCCTGACTACGCCACCGCGATCGAGGGCATCCGCAACAGCAAGCGTCCCACGCCAGAATTTGCAAAGGTGTAGCGTTGAGTCGTTTGGTTAAAACGTTGGGTCATGAATAGGCGGGGCGATCGCAGGACGATCGCCCCGCTTGTCACAAGTGCGGATGACAACAGCATCGATTGATGCCTTAGTATGAACTGTTGCTCTGAGCGATCGTCCCGTGCGATCGTCCCGCTATGTCACCTCCCGACCCCAAACTCATCAGAGTCGTTCGTCTGGTCAGTCTTGCTTTGCTGGTGCTGGCAGTATGTTTCCGCTTTGTGGGTCTCGATCGCAAGGTGTACTGGCACGACGAAGCTTACACATCAATGGTGATTACGGCTCGTCCGGGAAGCTATCTCAGCAACGAACTGTTTCAGAATAAATTGGTGCATCCGGCAGATCTGCTGGCATATCAGCAATTTGTCCCAACTCTATCCCTTACGGACATGATTGTGCGTAAAGGAGTGGAAGACGCGCAGCATCCGCCTCTCTACTACATCCTTCTACGGTTTTGGGCACAGGTCTGGGGAACCTCGCCGACCGTCACCCGTGGGTTTACAGCACTACTCAGCCTGCTGATGTTTCCAGCGGTGTACTGGTTTTGCATCGAGTTGTTTGAATCTTCTCTGGTGGGATGGGTTGCGATCGCGCTTTTTGCTGTTTCACCATTGCAGCTAGTGTTTGCTCAAGAAGCACGACAATACGGATTTTGGGCGATCTTGAGCCTTGCCAGCAGTACACTCTTGCTGCGTGCCATCCGTATGTCTTCCTGGCGAAACTGGCTGTTGTATGGAGTCTCGATGGTTGCTGCACTCTATACGGCACTGTTTGCGGTGTGGCTTGCCGTGAGTCATGTGGTCTATACCCTGGTTGTAGATCAGGCAAACCAGTTGTTTAGCTTACCGCCTCGTCTGGGAAAGCGCACGATCGCCTGTGTCATTACGCTAATGGTTGCCTTTGTTCTCTTTATTCCCTGGATGTCTTTTGTCGTCACGTCTACCGGACTGCTGGGACGCTCAACGTCATGGATTACTGTACCGTTGCCGTTGATGATTAGTATTCAGATGACGCTGTTTAATTTCAGCCGCAGTTTTGTCGATTTTAATTTTGAGTTGTCAAATCCCCTTGCCTATGGGTTTGCGACCCTTCTCCTGCTGCTTCAGGGCTATGCTACGTATGTCCTCTGCCGCACAACTCCCACACGGATTGGGTGGTTTTTGGTCACGTTTGTCGGTGGCACGGCGCTTGCGTTTGGGCTACCAGACCTTTTATCAGGCGGACAGCGCTTCACCGTCACGCGGTATCTCATTCCTTGTTTTATCGGCTTACAACTCGCGGTTGCTTACCTCCTGGCAACCTATTTCACACAGCGGCAACGCTGGAAAGTTCGCTTGGCGACAGGGGTTTTCTCGCTGCTGCTGGTTTTAGGTATTGCTTCGTGCAGTGTGTATACCCAAGCCAATACCTGGTGGAGTAAGGTGCTAAATTCTAACTACCATCAAGTTGCCGCGATCGTGAATGGGAGCGATCGTCCGCTCATTATCAGCGATGCCTTTGGCTATAACGCCGCCAGTATGATTTCCCTAAGCTATCTGCTTAAGCCTGAGGCTCAATTTCTACTAATGCCAGCCGTTGGTAATGACTTTCCGCTTGGTGCCTTGCCTCAGGGTTCGCACAGCATTTTCTTAATGAACCTACCAGATGTGTTTCGCCGCCAGTTTGTAGCAAAATACCAGCGGCAGTTAAAATCCGTCTTTCACGATCCCTGGAATGATCTGTGGAAGGTTCAGTAGCGTTCTGTTGGTTTTTGATGCCCTGCATTTTGCCAGATGGGATTTTGTGGGCTAGGGCGTGTCATCAATTAGCTCCGAAACCTTGCGATATCAGCAGTGCCAGGTCCGTCCCAACACACCAGGCTGGGGGCTTGAACCCTTATTGCAAGCAATGTGTAGTACTAATTGATGACAGCCCCTAGACCTCAGCAACCAATCCTCGCCACCTGTCGGCGTCGCAGAGATGCGTCTAGTGGACGAACCCACTGATTAAGCCGAATCACACACGAGCATGGAGGGATTCGAACCCCCGACCCTCAGGACCGGAACCTGATGCTCTATCCACTGAGCTACATGCCCTCGTTCTTTCGAGAGTATAGCACTTGAGAAAGGATGAAGGCTAAAGGCTAAAGGCTTAATATTTAGATTTCAGACTTTAGCCTTTAGCCCCTTAAAGGTACGCGGCTGGATCGACCGGATCACCGTTTTGCCGGACTTCAAAGTGGAGGTGAGGACCAGTGGAAAGTCCCGTAGAGCCGATCGCCGCGATCGGCTGTCCACGTTGCACCGTCTGCCCTTCGGAAACGTAGAGTTCGCTGGCGTGACCGTACAGTGTCGTGATACCGCCACCGTGGTCGATGATGACTGCATTGCCATACCCTCCATACCAGCCTGCGAAGATTACGGTGCCGCTGTCTGAGGCGTTAATCGTCGTGCCGTAGTCTGCGCCAAAGTCTAGCCCAGAGTGAAAGCGCTGATAGCCTAGAATCGGATGCACTCGCCAGCCAAACCCGCTGGTGATTTCTCCCAGGCAAGGCACGATCATCTGCCCAGTCCCGCGAAAGGCGATGCCTCCGTTGCCGACTCGCTGCTGAATGAGCAGTCCGATATTGCGAGAATCTTGTAGCAGTTGAGTTTCAGCCACTTCCAGTGCCCGTCGATCGCTCCGCAATCGTTCGATCATTGTTTGTTGAGAACTGGCTTGCGCTTCAAATTCTGCTTTTTGCGCCAAAAGCTGCTGTTTGAGTAAGGCGATTTGGTTTTTCTGTTGCTCAACCCGGTCGCGCTGCTGGTCAATGCGATCGGTGTCTTGCTTAAAGCTACTGAGGAGCTGCTGATCGGCTCTGTACAGTTGTTTAAGTTGATGGCGACGATCGAGAAATTCGTTCAAATTTTGGCTTTGTAGCAGCACTGCCCACCCACGATCGAGCTGCTGTCGTTGCAGAAAGCGGAGTCGTGCCACCGTGGAAAACTGCTTTTGCCGATAGAGCTGCTCAGCTTTGACTAGCGATACTTCAAGCGATCGTAATTGGGTTGTTGCCGTTTGCAGTTGCGTTTCACTGGCTTTAATTTGGCTGGCGGTAGCTTTGATGCCCTGACGTAAGCCTTGAAGGTTTCCCTGTGCTGCTTTTTCTAAATTTTTCAGGCGATCGTGCTCTTTAGAAAGCTGCGATCGCTGCTGGTCAATTTGCTGTTGCCGTCGCTGTAGGTCTTCGACTGCATTACTCTGCGCGCTTGCCGATTGGTTAGCTGTAACGCTCCCGACTAGAAGAACCAGGCATAAAAGACCTGCAAGCAGACTGGAAGACTGATCTAGCCTCGCTACAAATCTTTTAATTATCTTAAGAAACCACAGCAGCATTCCCAGGAACCAGCAGAGTGTCAAACAAGACACCATTATGACCACAATGGCGACTTGAGCAAGTGAAAGTTGAGAAAAGATTCCTGCGATCGATGTTTTCTGGCTGTTGCATTCTGCGTTTGATGTTCCGCCAATTGTCTGTAAAGATGCTTGCCGCAAACATAGAAGGCAAAAACGGGTTGACAGGTAACATGCATTTGCCGCTAGCCCTTGAAAATTTTGGCGATTTGTGAATAATTTTGAAGTTAACCCATCGTTAATGCCTGATCCTGATTGGCTCTTTCATGTATTGCGACAAAGGAATCACAAATGAACGCAGCCGAACAGGCAACATCTCTGGAAACAACGAGCAAGATTGCTGCCGCCGCGAATCTCTTCAAAGCTGAGTTCCCCGATGCAAAGTCGGATTTGAAGCCGTGGGTCAGCGATCCCGACACGCAAGAACTGGTCGATCCAGAGTCGATCGACATTGGGTTCCATTTCCCTGGTTTTTCACGGTTACTCCAAAGCCGCAGTCTCTTATTACAAATCCGCTTCTATCAAGATCTACAAACGGGAGAACGACGCGCGATCGGCGCAGAAATTGCAGGCTTTGACCATCGTGGCAAGCAATGGTGGCTATCGACTGTTGATCATTGGGCGTTTGAAGGCGCTAACTACCCCACGCCAGAAATGGGAGAGAAATTGAAGGCGTTTCTTCGGAGTGTTTTAGAACTGTTTGGCAGTTAGAAGGCAGAAGGCAGGAGGCAGAAGGCAGAAGGCAGGATTCGCTCAAAAGGCTTCCCCACACCCTACACCCCACACCCTTCACTCCTCACCCCTCTCTCACCGATTCACCGAATCTGGCAAGGCTTGACCGATCGCGATTCTGGGTAGTCGGTGTTTAAAGCCGCAGAGAATTTCCCAGGAAATGGTACCGAGTGTGGTTGCCCAATCATCAGCGGCGATCGATTGGTTGCCGTCTTGCCCCAGTAGCGTGACCACTTCACCTTCTTGCAAATCAGGCACGGTGCTCACGTCCAGCATGATTTGATCCATCGTCACCGCGCCAATTTGAGGCACGCGCTGCCCCCTGACCAGTGCCTCCATTTGGTTAGACAGGTTGCGTGGGATGCCATCCGCATAGCCGATCGCCACGACTGCGATTTGCAGTTCTCGTTCTGCTACAAACCGATGCCCATAGCTCACCCCTGTGCCTGCTGAAATGGTCTTCACCTGGGTCACTCTGGCTTTCACCTGTAAGGCAGGTTTGAGTGCTAGCGTGGTTTTCAGGTGTGCGGCTGGATAGAGCCCATAGATTGCCAAGCCAACTCTCACCAGGTCATAGTGAAAGGCTGGATCAGACAAGGTGCCGCCAGAATTTGCCAAATGCAGGCAGGGTGGATGAATGCCACAGGCTTTGATTTGAACAACTGCCGTTTCAAACCGCTGCTGCTGTTGTTTCGCAATGCTTTGATTGGGATCTTCTGCGGTTGCTAGATGGGAGTAAACGCTGGCGATTGTCAGATTTGGTAAGCGCTGTACCAGTTGTACAAAGGCGGCTGCCTCCTGCCACGAGGTGCCAAGGCGTGACATACCCGTATCGAGCTTAAGATGGACGGGTAAAGGAGAATGCTGGGGTAGAGTAGCCAGAACTTCCGCAAAGATGAGCGCTTGACGGGGCGTGCAGAGTGTTGGCTGAAGCTTCCAGTGCGCGATCGCTCGAATTTGGTCGGGTGTATGGTTTGCACCCAGCACAAGTATCGGCGCTTGAATGCCTGCCTCTCGGAGTTCGATACCTTCTGGGATGGTGGCAACACCCAGCCAGGTAGATCCCGCCTGCAAAACTGCCTGAGCAACCGTAACTGCACCGTGCCCATAAGCATCTGCCTTGACGACTGCCATCAACGCCGTCTGGGTTGACAAAAGACTGCGAAGTTGCCGGACATTATGGGCGATCGCGCTTAAGTTGACCTCAACCCACGCCCGTTCTTGTCGCATCATTGCCACACTTGGACTCTGTTCCCAACTCAACATTGCGATCAACTCCTCCTACACCGTAAATGCTATCAGCTCTTAGAAGTCAGTTTGATCACTCGCACGATCGCTCCAGCCAAGATCCAGAAGCCATCGTCTGCTCCTATCTCGGTGCCAGAAATCCAGATGACTGCTGGCTGATTGCTAACCACTAATTGCTGACTGCTAATAACTGAATACGCACAACAAATGACCAAAACCTTAGCAGTTTTTGGCGATCTGCAAAACAGCACGCGATCGAAACTCAGCAGCATCCACCAGTCAAAGCGGTTTTTACCAACAGGCATCACAAGCTGAGATTTAGACTTGTAGGCATTCGCCTTCTGCCCTCTGCCCTCTGCCCTCTGCCTTCTGCCCTCTGCCCCTTGCCTTCTGCCCTCTGCCCCTTGCCTTCTGCCCTCTGCCCTCTGCCTTCTGCCCTCTGCCCCTTGCTTTAAACGCTAATCAACTACGGGTGATCTCCTGCTACCGCATGTTTCGGCAAGGCAAAGACGACCTGCCCATCCTTCAGGCTCATCTGCCCACCCAACGCCAAAATTTCCTGTTCTGCGCGCGTCTGAGTCGTCTTATCGTTCACAGCAGCAGCTTGATAATAGATGGATGTCCACGCCTGGAACCGGACGGGTACGCTATTGGGGTCTCGACGCAAAAACGCCGCAGTCTGTTCAAAGAGGGGCGTTAGCGCCTGGTAAGGCGTTCCCTGCACCCATTTTGCCGCCATCTCATGCGAGCGGATTGAGCCTGGAATATCCCCTAGCAGCAGCAGTTGATCTAACCCTTTGAAGCGCCACACTTGAAAAGCTTTGGGCGTAATTTGAGGTGATAATGCCGCCGTGCCACGATCCATCAACTGCACAGCAACTTGCGGCTCACCGAGTTGATACGAAATACTACCCGAAAGAAATAAATAAATATCGACGAAGCGCGGGTCTAGACGTGTGATGATGTCGAAATACTGAGGGCTAAGTGCATAGCCTGTCTTGGCGCGAACCTCGTTGTCACCGTAGTATTGCAAAAAGTTGAGAAACGTCCAATCAGCGACAAGGTTATTAAACCCAAAGGTTGGCAATTGGTTCAGCAGTCGCAGTTTAACAGCCTCTTGCTGCTCTGCCTGTGTGGGGTTAGAAGACCATAGGGAGGGTCGAGTGAGCTGCGATCGCTGAATCAAAACCACACCTGCTAGGGATGCGATCGCAATCACGCTCCCTAGCAAATGGCGCAGCCACTTTGTCCGCACGTTGGCACCTTTGGTAGTAAAGTCTTTTGTGCTCATCTCATTTGCTGCGTTTTTAGACCTTGTGACTAAAGCCTCGGGCGTTTAAACAACGTGGGTGCGGTGCTGAATGCTGGCTCAAAACCGCCGAGGTTTGCATAAACTCCATAGACAAAACTCGACTTTCTAGATTCAAGGCTTTCTAGATTCAAGGCTTTCTAGATTCAATGAGCAGAGCCACTTAAGCCTCCATGCTCAGTTGTCCCGCTTTCCAGGAGGTACAACGCGTGTTTTGACATAACTTTACAAAAAGCAATATTACGCAAGATATAGATTTAGCAAAGTTAATGGAACTACCCCTATGCCAATTTATGGAGATTCGGTTAGATTGGCTAAAAGATTTCAATCTAAACTTCGCCAGGGTGTTGGTATGGTCGAGAATGACGTATTCAGCCTGTGGGGCAAACTGTCACCTTCACGATGGACGGTTGCCAGATTGTCTGGATATTCTAAACGTATCGCCAGTTGGGAACGCCGAGGTTTTTGGTTGCAGTTGAGTGGATGTCGTACATCATATCGATCGTCTTAAAACCAAGCTGACTGCTTTAGCGCCTCTTTTGTCTCAGTTTCTAAGCCACTTCATTTATCTTTACCTTCAATGAACCGACCCTCAAAGCGTTTTCCGCTGTTCCAAGTTGCTCTCTGCGGTGGAGCGATCGCTACCACGGCGGCTGTTTCACTCTTTGGTCCTGGTTTGAATCGTGTACGTGCGGCGCTGCAAGAAAGCCCTAAAACCGTCGTTGATGAGGCATGGCAAATTGTCAACCGTGATTACGTTGACGGCACCTTCAATCAAACGGATTGGCAAGAGGTTCGCAAGTCACTGTTGGGCAAAAACTATTCGTCGCGTGAGCAAGCCTACGTTGCCCTACGATCGGCACTAGAAAAGCTCAACGATCCCTACACTCGCTTTATGGATCCGAAGCAGTATGAAGCGCTTAGCAACCAGACTTCTGGCGAGCTTTCTGGTGTGGGCATCCGGCTAGAAGTGGATGACAAAACGAAAGTGCTGACGGTGGTTGAGCCGATCGAAAATTCTCCTGCGCTCAAAGCGGGCATTTTAGCCGGGGATCAAATTTTGTCGATCGACGGCAAGCTGACGAAAGGCATGACGGTTGAGGATGCATCAAACCTGATTCGCGGCGACGTGGGCACTAAAGTTAAGCTTGAAATTGGGCGACCAGGCAAAGACAACTCCACGTTCGCGTTGACTCGTGCCCGGATTGAACTACCCACTGTGCGCTACTCGCTGAAGCAAGAAGGCAATAGACGGGTTGGCTACATCCGGTTGAATGAGTTCAGCGCTCACGCGGCAGATCAAATGCGTCGAGCCATTCAAGACTTGGGCAACCAGAAAGTGGATGGTTATGTGTTGGATCTGCGCGGCAATCCAGGTGGGCTGCTGCAAGCCAGTATCGACATCAGCCGCATGTGGATGGATAAGGGTGACATCGTGCGCACGGTTGATCGCAAAGGTAACAGCGAAGAGATCTCAAACAACCGCACTGCGTTGACCAAACTGCCGCTGGTAGTGCTGGTGGATGGTAACTCGGCTAGCTCCAGCGAGATTCTGACGGGTGCCTTGAAAGATAATGGTCGCGCTACTGTTGTGGGTAGCCAAACGTTTGGTAAGGCGCTGGTGCAGTCGGTGCATTCCCTCTCGGATGGATCGGGGCTGGCGGTGACGATCGCGCATTACTACACGCCAAAGGGAACGGACATTAGCCACAAGGGGATCACCCCCGATGTCAAGATTGACCTCAGCGATGAGCAGCGTCAAAAGCTTGCTTCAAACCCTAAACTGGTCGCCACTAAAGATGATCCCCAATACGCCAGTGCGCTTACGACCCTGCAAAAGGTAGCTGTAACGACAGTGCCAGGAACCATGCAGCAAGCAAACCAGACTCAGAAATAACGCCTGAAAAGAACAATAGCTGCGCCAGCGCATGCCAGGAAATCACTTTCCCAGCGTGGCATAATCGTTTTGATTGGAGGTGAAGACGTGGGGCGATCGCGCCAGTCCCCTGACTCACCCATGCGTCGCCTTCAATCTAATGGTCGGTACGAAGCTGGCTGACAAGGTGCTGTAGCTCTGGCAAGATTAGCTGCTGCATGGCAAGTTGTACTGCCCCAGTAGAGCCAGGTACCGAAAACACTAGCCGCTGACGAAAAACACCTGCGATTGCCCGCGATGCGATCGCCCGTGAGCCAATGTCCTGGTAGCTCAGCCAGCGAAAGAGTTCCCCAAAGCCCGGTAGCGTTTTTTCTAAAAGGAGGGCGATCGCGTCGTAAGTCGTGTCTCTGGGAGCAATGCCCGTACCACCATTGACGATGATGGTCTCTAACGCGGCGTTCTGGCTCAACTGCTCAAGCTGTTCCTGGATCTGTGCAGGCTCATCTTTGACGATGGCGTAAGCAACCAGCTCATGCCCAGCCTCCTGCAACAGGTGTTGAATTAACTGACCGCTGCGATCGGTGTCGGCGGTGCGGGTGTCACTAACGGTAATCACCGCACAGTGAATCGCTACAGCAGCGGCATCAGGATGGGGAGTAAGTGCCATCGTGTGTTTAAGCGTTTCAGCTTTTAGGATGACTTGTTGAACTCTAACCCGTTATCTTCGCCATACCGCTGCATAAAGCGCATAAAGCGATCCCATTCAGCAGGTGATTTTATGATATAAGTTGCTTCTAAGGCTTCTGGTTGACCGTTGATAAACTTGGCATTCACTTCGCGGGTGACTAGCTCCCCTTCTTCATCTACGAGATACATCCCGGTAATGCTGTCAGTGCTGGTGCTACTGAGCGCTTGAGGATTTTGAAAGTAGAAGATTGCTTTGCCGTTGCTACCATCACGAGCACGGGTCAAGCTCACGTCGGGTATGACCTCTTCGTCAACACCTCTAGAAAATTGAATTCGAGCCATAGTTCTCAATCAGCATGTATGTTGGGTAGAACACCATTCTCCCACGTCAGGTACAGTCGGAAAGCAGGCGCTCCAAAAAAGAGTGCGGGGGGGGGGAAGTTTTTGGTTGTTAGTTGTTGGTTTTTAGAGGAAAGCTAGACGGTTGATCGTTGATCGCTAAACATTAGACAGAAAGAGTGAGGGATAAGAGTTTTGAGTTAAACCAGTTCTTGTCTGTTCATGCACGAGCTGTTCCTAACTCTTTCTAAAAACTAAAAACCAAAAACCAAAAACTCTCCTGCCTTCTGCCTTTTCTACCCTTCCCGCAGTTTCTCCAAGACGCTGCGATCTTCCAAAGTGGAGGTATCGCTCGAAATTTCCACGCCGCTGGCTAAATCGCGGAGGAGACGACGCATGATTTTGCCCGATCGGGTTTTGGGCAGGGCTTCGGCAAAACGAATTTCACCAGGACGGGCGATCGCGCCAATTTCGTTGACCACATGCTGTTTGAGCTCCTTCAGCAGGGCATCGCTGGGGCTGTAAGTGCCTTCAAGCGTGACAAACGCGACGATATCTTGTCCTTTTAGCTCGTCTGGCTTGCCGACAACCGCAGCTTCTGCCACAGCGGGGTGAGAGACCAGCGCAGACTCGATTTCCATCGTGCCGAGGCGATGACCTGCCACGTTGATCACATCATCGACGCGACCCATCACCCAAAAGTAGCCATCTTCATCCCGACGGGCACCATCGCCTGCAAAGTAGAGGTATTGCCCCTCTTTCGGTGGAATATGTTCCCAGTAGATGCGGCGGAAGCGATCAGGATCGCCATAGACGGTTCGCATCATCCCAGGCCACGGATGCCGCACTGCCAGATAGCCCCCTTCATTCACACCCACAGAGTTGCCTTCCAGGTCAATCACATCCGCCAGAATGCCGGGGAAGGGTAGCGTGGCTGAACCGGGTTTGGTGGGGATCGCACCGGGCAGTGCGGTAATCATAATGCCGCCGGTTTCGGTTTGCCACCAGGTATCGACGATCGGGCAGCGTCCTCCCCCAATCACCTGCTGATACCAGATCCAGGCTTCGGGATTAATGGGTTCGCCGACCGTTCCCAGGAGTCGTAATGACGATAGATCGCGTGCTTTGGGATGCTCGTCGCCCATTTTGATGAAGGCACGAATGGCAGTCGGCGCGGTGTAGAAAATGTTGACTCCGTGCTTTTCAATCACGTCCCAGAAGCAGCCAGGGTTCGACGCACGGGGCGCACCTTCGTACATGACTGTGGTGGCACCATTGGACAGCGGACCATAGACAATGTAGCTGTGCCCAGTAATCCAGCCAACATCGGCAGTACACCAGTAAACGTCGGTATCTTGCAGGTCAAAAATCCATTTGGTGGTGATGTGGCTATAGAGGTTGTAGCCGCCTGTTGTATGCACCACGCCTTTGGGTTTGCCCGTGCTGCCAGAGGTGTAGAGGATGAAGAGCAAATCTTCGCTACCCATCGGCTCAGCGGGACAGTCAGCCGAAACTTGCTTTTGGAGGTCGTGCCACCAATGGTCACGATCGCCCTGCATGTGCGTCTCCTGTCCTGTGCGCTTCACCACCAACGTATGGGTGACACTGGGCACACTGCCATCTGCCAGGGCTTTATCTACCTGCTCTTTGAGGGGTACGATCGCGTCTTTGCGCCAACCGCCATCGGCAGTCACCACGACTTTCGCCTGCCCATCCACCAGCCGATCGCGCAATGCCTCCGCGCTAAACCCACCAAACACGACCGTATGTGCAGCTCCAACGCGTGCACACGCTAGCATCGCGATCGCCGCTTCAGGAATCATGGGCATGTAGAGTCCCACACGATCGCCCTTCTGCACACCCAGGTGTTTCAACGCATTAGCAAACTGGCACACTTCTCGATGCAGTTGCGCATAGGTCAACGTGCGCGAGTCTCCTGGTTCACCTTCCCAGATCAAAGCCGCTTTGTTACGTCGCCAGGTCGTGAGGTGGCGATCGAGGCAGTTATACGAAATGTTCAGCTTGCCGTTGACAAACCACTTGGCGAAAGGTGGCTGCCAGTCAAGCACCGTATCCCATTTCTGGAACCAGTGCAGTTCTGTTTCTGCCAGCCTTGCCCAAAAGGCTTGTGGGTCAGCGTTGGCTTCCTCATACAAACGGTGGTATTCATCCAGGCTCTTGATTTGAGCCTTTTGAGAAAACTCTGCGGAGGGATGAAATAAGCGATGCTCTTGCAGAATAGATTCGATCGTCGGTTGTGACATGACGGATGAGTGAACGAGACAATGCGCGCAAACGATACTTTCCAGCATACCGACTTGCAGCGCATCACTCACATCTGTTTAGCAAAATAAAGGCAGAAGGTAGGAGGCAGAGGGTAAGGGATGAAGGCTAAAGGCTAAAGGCTAAAAAAGGCAGAGGGCAGGAGGCAGAAGAGGATACGGGGACACGGAGAATTCTGATCACATTCAAAACTCTCATCCCTCATCCCTCATCCCTCCCTTACCCACGGTTATGCTCAAAGCATCACAAACGCTCAGGCTGGGACGGTAGTGATTAACGGATCAGGTACGGGAAACGATCGCTTTTCCATTAGCGTAAATTGTCGTTGCGAGGCATTGTAGGCAAAGACAGTACCCGTTTCAATCTCGTACATCCATGCGTGTAGATTTAGTTTGCCACCGTGTAATTTGGCTCGAATGGCAGGGTAAGTTTCTAAATTTTCAATTTGTGTGAGGACGTTTTGCTCGATCGCAATCTTCAATAGTGTCTCTGGTGCCACATTGGGATAATTCTCTAACACGAGCCGTCGCGTTGCCTCACCATGACGTTTTAACCAATCGTAGACAGCAGGCATCGTTTCTGCCAGTGTGCCCACCTGTAGCAATCCCCTCATCGCACCGCAGTGAGAATGTCCACACACAATAATATCTTTGATGCCCAACATTTCCACCGCGTACTCAATGCCTGCTGATTCAGCGCTGCTGGCTGCCCCATACGATGGAATGATATTGCCGACGTTTCGCATGACAAAGAGTTCGCCGGGTTGCGCTTGAGTAATTAAGCAGGGGTCAATCCGAGAATCAGAACATGTAATAAACAGCACTTCCGGCGACTGCCCACCCGACAGCCGTTCAAACAACTCTCGATGATCATTAAAATAGCTGCTGTGGAAGGCGTTGAGTCCTTGAATGAGTCCCGTCAGTGACATAGTTGCGTTCTCAAGTTTCGGGCAAGGTAGCGATCGACAACGAGTAGAGTTTAGGTGATTCCCACAAAAGAAAGTCCCTGACGTAGTGCGGGCATCTTGCCCGCGTCGCAAGCGAGACGCTTGCACTACGGTAGAAAACGGGTAGATTCTTTAAGAGGAATCTCCTTAGTCAGGGCTAACTTCTGACGCTAGCATTCCCTTTACAGGAACAAACTATCACTTTTGACACGTTTGTAAAGCTGCGTAAACTACAGACTCGTTCTACCATACTCGCCCTCAGCCACCATGTGCAACCCACTCAACCATTCGATGCTTGTGAGCGCTCTGTGAGTATGGGTGTAGGGTTTAGGGTATAGGGTACGGCGAATGCAAAGAAAAACGGCTGTAGTTTGTAAGCCAACATAGAAACCTTCTTCACTTCGGCCTCCTGCCTCCTGCCCTCTGCCTTTCTACCTCCTGCCTCCTGCCCTCTGCCTTCTTCACTTCTGCCTTCTGCTGCCTTTCTACCTAACGGATGGTGATGGTTCCATCGCCCACAAAAATAGCGGGAAATTTTGTTTCTGGATAAGCTGCAACGCCATATCCGTAGGTTGCTGAGGGGGTTGATTTAAGCGTTCTGAGCGCCAGAGTAAGCTTAGTTTTTGGTGGCACAGGTGCTTTGAATTCAATCCAAAAGGTGCCTGTTTCGTCAATCCATATATCTTCAATCTCGATCGCACGACCGTCTGCCCCAGATGCCCCGGTAAACGCTCTGGTATTGGCTAGGTCAAAGCGAATGGGAGCAACCGTTCTTTCTTGATTTTGCTCTGTAAACGAAAGAGAAAGCTTGGCAAACCGTTTGCCTGCACGTTCTGGCATCGTGAGGGTGAGATAGTGCGTATTACTGGCTGCCTGGGCGATCTGGGGGCGATCGCTGACCACGCTAACATTGACAAGCTGTGATGCCTGATTGAGGCGTTTTGCATCATTACCCGGTGTGGCAGCCATCATCCAACCATTTAACAACACGCTCGTCGTCATTAATGTGAGGGCATAACAAAGCTGTCGCATCATTGAACTCCATGATGATGAGATTGACTCTGAAAACGTTTTTGTATCGTGGGAAAAAGCCTGCTGGAGAGCGATCGCTCCCCAACAGGTTGTTCGTGTGTACTGCGCTTTAAAGGAGATGCATTTGTATGAGCATTCGGGCTAGTGCCGTAGGTGGAAAGCACTAACCCCAAACCTAACGGTTAGGCGAATTTCACCACGTCTTTGTTGAAGTTGAGGCGATTTTCACCCGTGGCAAAGCCTGCTCTGCCATCACCATCCACATCAATGTTGGAGTGAATATTCACGTACAAATTGCCTGCCAGGAAAGCCGCTTGCTCTTCAGGCGAGAGTTCAAAGGTGCCACTCAGCGTGCCAGACTTGGCATCGGTTGGGGTGTTCTCGAAGTAGCGCACCACCGTAGCATCGGCAAAGTTGCCACGATTGTCACCCGCAGTGCTAAAGTGCAAGTGTGTGCCGGAGATGGCATTCCCTTCCTTATCTTGAGGTACTTTCAAGAAGCCGTCCATCAGTGCTTTGGGGTCAGCACCACTGAGGATCTTAGCATTGGGGTCGAGTTCCTTTTCGCCTTGACTGAACAGGGGTGCGCCATCAAAGTCTTTGTAGGAACCAGAGAAGCTGAGCACACCATTCTTCAGCGTTGGCGTTAGTTCAGAGGTGCCAGGGCTGTCGGTCTTGAAGGGAAACTCGGTGCCCCCGCCCCCGGTTGCGGTGCCCAGGCTGAAGCCATCGTCACCGACATAGAGGAAGTCATTCCCTTTGCCACCAATCAGGCGATCGTGCCCCAGGGTGCCATTGAGTTGACCATTCCCACGCTGATTTTTGAACCCAGCTTCTTTGAGTTCCTCATTTTGCAAGCTCTGGTTGGCTTCACCAGTGAGTCGTGAAAAGTGGCTCTCATTGATGTCAGAAGCATTAGCAAATGTCAACGAGGCGAGAATGTGACCTTCTCTTTTATCGATGATGAGGGCATTGTTTACAGAGTCGAGCGGTTGCTCCAGTCCACCTTTACCGGGGTTTTTGCCTTGCGCGATAATGATGTCTTTGGGGCTAACACCCTGTAGAACAAAGCGATCGTTGGCTGCGTCAAAATCAAAGATCCGGTTAGTGGTTTCTTTACCCAGAATAATGGTGTCTTTACCACTACCTGTCGTAATGGTGTTCAACCCTTGCCCAGAACCTCGAATGACATCATTGCCACCGCCAGCAATCACAGTATTGTTGCCGCCACCGGGATTGAGGAAATCACCTTTGTCGCCAAAACTATCCTCAAACGAACCCTGTTTGCCCACCTGCTTGCGATCTAATGTTCTGGCATTTGCAACATTATTGAGATCCACATGCGTTTCAAAGGGACCGACTTTGGGTCCATGATCGTGGTCATCAACGCCAACGGTAGCTGCTGGGGCGGCGGCTTTTTCATCAGTTGACAGCGTTTGATTGAGCGCTTGCTCAAGGTCGGATGCCGCCACAGAAGACCCTGTTGAGCTACTGGCAACAGCTCCAGTAGTCGTTTTGCTATTTGATGGATCTGCTATTCCAGCTTCATTGTGTTGATCTAGGTGAGATTTGTTGTGGTCAAAACCTTCCATAAGGACTCCTTAAAGTTTGAGAGCGTGTTGAAGAGATGTCACAGACCGAACGGTGGAAAACCATTCCCAGGAAAGCTTTCAATACCTGAAAAGCACATTGCGACACTTATATACAAATGGCTTCATAGCCTGACTAATTGGCATCGTACTCAAATGTGCGCTTAAAAACTCAAAGGCATTAATGGCAAATGCAGAACTACAGACAGGTCGCTCGATCCACAGCTTTAGATGATGAGTGATGTAAGCGATTTAGTGCCTGTATGCAGAGAAAGCCTGTGAGAGGTGGAAATCTGTGAGAGGTGAAAATCTGACTAAGCTTCTAGAGACTTGCAATCCTGGACGATCGATTCGGTCGCTGGGTCTCTTCGTTACAACTATAGCAAATGAATTTCTAATGGCAAGGCTGAATTGATTGATTTTGACCTTTAAACTGAAATTAATTGGAACCTGATCGAAATTCCGGGTTCTAGTTATTTGTAGGTATGGTATCGGCTCTTTCTAGAATCAGCGCTATGGGCGCGCACTAATGCTGCTCACTGCCGGGGTAAATTTGGTCGATCGCAGCACAGAAAAAAGCCTGCTGAGGCATCGCTACCCTAGCAGGCTGTTGTTGTCATGCGGCTATCACGATCGCGGTCAGTCTTTAAGGCTAGACAAGGCGCACCACATTCTGATTGAAGTTGAGACGATTTTCGCCAGTGGCAAAGCCCGCCCTGCCATCACCATCCACATCCAGGTTAGAGTGAATATTCACGTACAGGTTGCCCGCCAGGAACGCCGCTTGCTCTTCTGGCGTGAGTTCAAACGTGCCACTCAAGGTACCAGACTTGGCATCAAGAGGTGTGTTCTCAAAATACCGTACAACCGTCGCATCGGCAAAGTTACCGCGACTGTCTTCCGCAGGGCTGAAGTGCAGATGGGTACCAGAAATGGCATTGCCTTCCTTATCTTCAGGTACTTTCAAGAAGCCCTCCATCAGTGCTTGGGGGTTAGCACCATTGAGAATCTTGGCGTTGGGGTCGAGTTCCTTTTCGCCCTGGCTAAAGAGGGGTGCCCCATCAAAGTTTTTGTAGGAACCGGAGAAACTGAGGACACCATTTTTCAGCGTTGGGGTGAGTTCAGAGGTGCCAGGGCTGTCGGTCTTAAAGGGAAACTCGGTGCCACCGCCACCTTTCGCGGTTTTTAGTTTGAAGCCATCATCACCCACATACAGGAAATCATCCCCTTTGCCACCAACGAGTTTGTCACGACCGCGCGTGCCCGTCAGTTGTCCGTTACCTTCCTCGACGTTACCAAACCGTACCTTGTTCAACGTGTCGAATACGCTGTCGTCTACCAGACTAAAGGCTTTTCTAGCAGTCTGTTCAGCCCCTTCTAGCGCTGTCGCTTTGGTGAATGTCAGCGATGCCAAAATGTGTCCATCAGATTTATCAATGATCAACGTATTATTGACAGAATCCAGCGGTTGCCCAACACCTCCCTTACCTGGGTTTTTCCCTTGTGCAATGACAATATTGTCAAGATCCATGCCTTGCGTAAAGAGAAGACGATCGCGGGTTGGATCAAAGTCCAGAATGCGATTGGTTGTGCGATCGTCCAGCAAAATGCTATCTCTTCCGCCACCCGTTGTAATGGTGTTGAAACCACCGCCACGTCCATCAATCAGGTCTTTGGATCCTGTGCCAATGACAGTATTTTTACCTGCACCTGGAACAAGAAAATCGCCTCTAAAACCAATATCATCTTTGAGCGAGAACTCTTTTTGCAGTTTTTGGAGATCAAGTCCGCGAACAACGTCAACTTTATCGAGAGCGATGTGATTTTCGCTGCTGGCTCCTGCTCCTGTATGGTCGTGGTCATCACCACCAGACGAGCCACCAGACGAACCGCCAGACGAGCCACCAGTGTTGCCACCTGGGGGAGTCGAAGTGCCAGTTGACTCGCCTAGCAGCGTGTCATTTCCCTCACCTCCGATCAACTTGTCGCGTCCAGATGTACCCGCGATTTGACCGTTCCCCTCCTCGACTTGATCAAACTTTACCCTGCCAAGGGTGTTAAAGATTTTGTCATCCACCAGGCTAAAGCCTTTTCTGCCACTCTGTTCAATGCCTTGAAGGGCTGTTGCTTTTGTCGAATCTAGCGATGCCAGAATGTGACCGTCGGACTTGTCGATGATCAACGTACTGTTGATTGAATCGAGTGGATTGCCTTCCTTCGTCGTGTTTTTGCCCTGTGCAATCACGATGTTGCTAGGGTCTATAGATTTTGAGAAAAGGAGGCGATCGACGGTTGGATCGAAATCCAGGATGCGGTTGGTGGTGCGATCGTCCAGCAAGATGCTGTCTCTGCCACCACCCGTTTTAATGGTATTGAACCCGCCACCACGCCCATCAATCAAATCTTTGTCCGCTGTTCCGGTAACGGTGTTGGTGCCAGCACCGGGAATAAAAAAGTCACCTTTGGTGCCGATATCATCGGTAAAGGTGGCCTCTTTTTGCAGTTTATTGAGGTCAACACTCCGGATGACATCAACATTGGTGAGTGAAATATGAAATGGTTCAGCACCAGCCTCTTCGATCAACCCTTTAGAGGACTTAGGATTGGAAGCATCTAGACGTTCAGAGGAGCCATCTGTTTTTGTTTTATTGCAGGTGCAGGCAGCGGTGCCAGCAAACTGGCAGGTTCCCATCTTGCCTTCTTTGTTTTGGTCAATCGCTAAAGTGCCAGTGCCCTTAGAAGCGCCTGATTTGGAAGCGTCTGCTTTGCCTGCGGTTGTATCAGTACCTGCAAGGTTTTGGCTTAGCGCTTCGTTGAAGTTTGAGTCTAAAAGGGAAGAACCCTTCGCCTGACTGCCAGACGTTTTGACACTGGAAGCATTAAGGGAGAGATTACTTGAGTCAGCCGATAGTTCGCTGGCTTTCGGCTGGTTATGATCAAATAGGTCCATGATTGCTCCTAAAAGGAAAAACAAGTAACAAGGCAACAAGACATACAGCCCATTAAGACGAGGCTCACAGCTACTGAAAGACTGAAGTGTTGGGAGAAACTTCAACAATAGCCGATGTGTAGGAGGCGCAACTGACTCAGTGAGCGATGCCTTCAATGGCGTTTCAACACAGGCATTGAAACGCTAAAGTTAAATGGCGATCGCTAAAATCGTCAGTAGCAACCTTTGCTTTGGTAGCTTGTGGAATCAGCCAGCCAAGTTTCATACAGCTTCTTTGGCTCTGAAAGAAACCATCGTGAGGTGCCACACATCAATACTGAAATTTGGCTCCTGACATCATGATGAGTGGCTTAAACTTACACGATGGTTTGGGAGTGATAACGGTTAGGTAGACCAATTCCCTTTAAACGCGCACAACATTACAGGGTTGTAGAACAGCTTGAAACCCAACAAGTGCTTAGCTTTGTCGAGTTACCCTTCGGGAAGCAAGCTACGTTAGACTCAACCCAGCCTACAGTTGTATGCAAATTTATCTAGGATTGGTATCAAGCTTAACTGTTGTCCTTGACCGCAAGGTCTACCGTGCCATAGCCTGAAGCTGATCAAAATGGTAAATGCAGTGCTTCATCGCTAATTGCTGTTTGCTAATATTCAGCAATTAGTAAATTCAAGCAGTATAAATGGCTGTAAGTAGTGTGAAACCTATCAAGAACGCCTAAGCTCAACGAGGGACTTCAGACCCTTGCCGGAAGGCGTTTGCAACTCCTAACAATAACCTAGAGCACAAGCTCATCAAAAGGCAACTTCTTTACAGTAGATTTACAACATACTCAAACGAGTTGATTGCGCTCTCGGCTGGAATCACAAGCATTGAGCCGTGAGTGTGCTATGGGCTGTCATCAATTACTACTACATATGGCTTTCAGCAAGGGTTCCAGCCCCTAGCCGTGTGTTGGGGCGAGCGCGATCATGCTAATACTCAAGGCTTTAGAGCTAATTGATGACGCGCCCTAGCGCATCTGTCTAGTCTGTGGCATAGTTGATGCGAGCCAGAACTGTTTGCTCAATGAGAGCATGAGTTTTTGCTTCAATAGTTTAAAAGCTGTGTCTACGGCAAGGAGAATGCTGATGCTATCGACTCTAACGACTTCTAACGTGAGTTTAGTGACGATCAACGGTGAGCCTGCGGTGCCGCTTGAAGCCATGCCAGAAAGTTGGCAGCGGATTGCAAATGGAACGTGGATGACCGAGCCACGAGTCTATACCGCGATGGCACAAGTGTTTTTGGCTAAGAATCAGCATGGGCATGTTTTATTTGCAGAGCGCCCTGAAACTGCCCATCTAAAGCCTTCTTACTGCGAAGGCAATGGGCTATTAGCGTGGGAAGCAGTTTCTCACTTTGGGGAAGCGTTTTTGCCAGAGAGCTATCCCGATTTGCAACAGCTTCGGGATACCTTAAAGACCAGCGATCGTCAGCATCAAGAGCGTCTTGCACTCGTGAACGTTGTGAGTGATCTCTTTACTGAACTTGGCTACGATGTGCCTGCAACGTTCTACTGGACGTTTTTACATCCGTTGCAGCGATCGGATTTGTTTGAGCTGCGATCGTTCCGTTTTAGTGAGCAAGATCTTGGTGTCGCGCGGAAATTTGATGCCATCCTGCATGGTGGCTATGTGTCAATGCTCCGTCGCTTGATTGACAGTATTTCCAGCCAGTATGGATATTTTCTCGAGCATGGCTGTGGTTGTGAAAATCACCTGGCAAAGCTAAAGCCCTGTGATGCTCCGTTTGCCTATGCCATTCCAACCGAGGCACGCAAAAAAACGCTGCGAGCTTTTCTTTGGAGCGTGATGGAAGAGTACATGCTGTTTGAATTGCGATCGGCGACTCGGTTGGTCTATGCCGATGTACCAGTTCTCAATTAAGATCGTGGATTAATTAACCTGAACTACCTGTTGTAGGAACGGTACATGTAACGTCCCTACAGAAAGAATTACTCTGTAGTTTACAAGGGCACCATAAAGGTGCCCTTTGTTATTGCAAGCAGATCAAACCATCGCTAATGTGAAATTAAAACAGAGTAAAACAACAGCAAGTGTTCAATCTCTTTTATACTCCAGCGATTATTTCTGGTAATGGGCTTGACTCTAGTGGATCAACATCACCCACATTGCGATAAATCGTCCACGGATAGCCGTTGCGATGAAGCAAAGACCCTTTCGCAGTAACGCAAATGGCGACGGTGGCTTCCTGGTTAGGTCCACGAAACAAGGTTGCAGTGTCTTGCTTGCTTCCACCCAATTCATATTGATCGCAAGTGATTTCTTCTTCCACCACAATGAATGTTTTCTGAAGCCTTTTGCAATAGCGTTGAATGGCTACAAGGCTTCTTTCAATTTCCTTCAGGCAATCCTGTGGTGGTAAGTCTTTGGCGGTTTGTAGCGCCGCCTGAATTTTTTGTTGTAATGCTTGCCTGATGCGCGATCGCTGAAGTTGAGCCGCAACATCATCACGGGTGGTAGAAATGTGTGTTTTCTGGTCAATTAATACAGTCATGGTGTCACCACATCCTAGAATCAAAAAATGACGTGGAGAGCACCCTGATTAGGGCGTTATGGAGTTTCCTGTTTTTCTAGTCAGCGTTGTGCGATGGACAGCACCACCAGAGCATTGCGATCGCCAGACCGTCATACCCGATTGACTGACAAAAGTCTTGAAAGGCTGATAGCTTCGTTGCCCACCAGCCCGTGATTAAAATCCGGGCTAATGGTGCGAAACCCATTAAAACGGGTTGTCAGGCGCTCCTAGTCCTTTTAAGAGGACTTCCCTCCATCAGCCCGCACTTGCAGTGCAGGGCGGGTTCAAGTACTCGCTCAAAGATTTGTCAGTCAACCAGCCGTCATACATATAGGCGATCGTGAAGTTGAAGTTTTGGAATTCTTGTAGAGCACTCAGCTCACACGTTTATGGACGAACCGTAACCAGAAACTTCGTTTCAAACGGTGCAAAACTTTGATCGTTGGCTTGTCCCGTGAGAACAACGGTATAAGCACCAGATTGGGGAAAGGTAATGGTAGTCCGAATGGCTCGATGCCCTTTTTGATGCCCCTCAAGTGCCATTGTGGACAGGGGCAGGTTTCGAGCGATCGCCTGGTTGCGGGCATTGTAAACCGCAACACGGCAGTTACAGGTTGTCGGTGCAACCATACTGCCGCCCGGTCGGGTCAACATAAACCAGGTGAGGGTCGGCTTGCCCGCATAGGGCGAGTCATCAGGGTCAAGATGAATCATGACTCCCACACTCTCGCCAGCCTTTTCTTGATGGGCAATCAATGGTAGGGCAAATGTCAACGGAATGATGGCACTGCCGCACACAGTCCAAATAAAAAGTGGTAAAAGTCTATACATGGAGATCTCCTTAAAATACAGTGCAGTAAAGGTCGATCGATGATTGAAGTGCGATCACAGTGGGTTAATTGGAGATGCCCTGTTGTTAATGAACCGCTTTGAGCCCGTCAAACGCTTTGGTGATTTCCTCTGTCACATAGCTGATCGGTGCTCGCTGGCGTACTTTAACCAGTGCTGCAATACTCATCCCCGGTGTTAGTGGAAAGCGTTCTGCTTTGCGCTCGAGAAATTGGCGATCGAGCTGGACTTCGATCGGGAAAACAGTGGGACCTGGTGCCTGCTCACTCAACTTCACCGCCTCACTTCCAATTTTTGAAACCACCCCTTTCACAGACCCGTATTCCGTAAACGGATAAGCATCAATGCGAACATCCACTGGCATACCAACGCGAATATTGGCAATATCTGCGTTAGCCACTTGAACCTGTGCGGTTAACGACTCATTGGGCACTACTTGCAGTAATGTTTGTCCTGGTTGTGAAACCACTCCAGGCAGCTTTGGTCCCAACTCAAACACAATGCCGTCAGCAGGTGCAAGCAAATCCTGCGCTTTTAAATCGAGCTGAGTTTGGCTGAGTTTGCCATTGATGTCAATCAGTTGGCGCTGACTGTCTTTGATGGTGGCATCAAACCTGGCATCTAAGTCACTGAGCTGACGTTGGAGATCTTGCAGCATGTCGGTCATCTGCTTCCCATCTTGAACTTGGGTTTGTACCCGTCCAATTTCTAACTGTTGCCTTTTCAAAAGCGCCTGTGCTCGTTGGCTTTGCAACTCACTCACACTAATTTTGCGTTGCAGTAAATTCACACGAGAAATGGCTCCCTGATCAGCGAGTGGTTTCATCCGTGCCAGCAACTCTTGCTCTGCCTGGAGTTGAAATTCGGTTTGATTGCGTTGCGCGTCTGTTTCATTAATTTTCGATTGGCTGTCTGAATCTTGTAACGTGCTGATAGACTGCCGTTCACGCAATTGGCGCTCAAACAATTCATAGCGCTGACGTTGTTCTGGTGAAAGGTTGCTGGGGTTGCCAGACAGTTGGGCGACCAGTAGTAGGCGTGTTTGCACCTGATTTAATAATTCTGGTGAAACGCCAGACATGCTTCTGCTGAGCGAATCCATCGGCTTTCCTTCTCGTACCGTTCGCAGCACTGCAATTTCTTTGACCAGGAGGTCGCGCTGAAGCAATAATTGCTGCAATTGATTGTAAATGGGTGTTTTATCCAACTGCATCAAGAGTTGACCTTGCTTGACTCGCTGACCATCGCGCACCAGTACTGCTGTCACCACACCGCCTGCGCGTGATTGAATGACCTGAGATTGCGACAGTGGCTCTAGTTTGCCGCTAGCGGTCACGACAACATCAACCCGCGCGACGATCGACCAACCTGCGCCGATCGCAATGCCAACCAGCATCACTTGTGTGACAAGCTTTGTCCAGGGCGCTACGGCTGGTAAGGTAATCGCTTTTAATTCTAAGCTTTGTTCAACTTGATCTAGCTTTGTGCGGTAGCGTTTTTGCAGTGCGCTTAGCGGGTTGACTAACCAATTGTGGCTCATAACGCTTCTCCAGGTAAATAGATTTTCTTAGTTATGCTTCACGCGATTGTTGGGCATAAAGACAGTAGTAAAGTTGGCGACGCGCCATTAATTCTTGATGCGTTCCCTGTTCTGCAATGATGCCAGCCTGCATAAAGAGAATCCAATTGGCATGGGCGATCGTGTTCAGTCGGTGAGTAATGAAAAAGCACGTCCGTCCTTGAAACCGCTGCATAAGATTTTGACAAACTCGCCGCTCCGTTTCGTAATCCAGCGCACTCGTTGCTTCATCAAAAATCAATAAGCGAGGGTTACGAATCACCACCCGTGCGATCGCAATGCGCTGTCGTTGTCCGCCCGATAAAGCTGAGCCGCGTTCACCAATCTGGGTGGCATATCCCTCCGGTAATTGCATGATGAAGTCGTGAGCTTCTGCCACTCGTGCGGCTTCAATCACCAATTCATCGGGCAACTCTTCAAATAAAGCAATGTTGTCGCGGATGGTGCCTTGAAATAACACGGCATCCTGAGAAACAATACCTACCTGCGATCGCAGTGAACTTAAATCGACTTTATTGATGTCATAACCATCAACCGTGATATTGCCCGTCTGAGGCATGTATAAGCGTGGCAGCAACTTCATGAGCGTACTTTTACCAGAGCCGCTTTGCCCGACAATCCCGACAAAGGTTCCCGGCGGCACTTCTAAATGCACATTCATGAGCTGGAGCTGACCCGGTTTGAACCCAAAGCTCACGTCGTGAAACTTGACCTGTCCCTCAAGTGCAGGCATCCGCAGATAGCTTTTCTCTTGAGACAATTCCCCTTCCATTGGAGCGTCAGCAATATCTGCCAGCAGTTCCATCGAAAGTGAGGTTTCTTGAAACCGTTGCCAGAGACGCGACAACCGCAGCAACGGACTGGTGACATAGCCCGTGAGAATCCGAAAAGCGATTAAGCCGCCCAGAGACAATTCTCCTTTTAACACCAGCGATGCACCAACCCACAGCACAATCAAACTACTCACCGTGTTCAGAAATTGGCTGTAGGAATAGAAAACGGTGTTGATGGTTGAAGTGGTAAATCCGCTGGTCAAATATTGCACATAGCGATCGCGCCAGGTTGCTTCTACTAGCGATTCCATATGTTGTGCCTTGACCGATGAAATCCCACCCAGCACTTCCACAATGTACGATTGCACTTTGGCACCCTGTTCTGCCTTCACACGGATTAACTTTTGCTGAATGGTTGACATGAGCAGCGTTGAGATAATCACGATCGGGATGGTGCCCAGCACGCAAACCGTCAATAGCGGACTGTAGAGGAACATGACACCGATATAGAACACGGAAAAGACGACATCCATCACCGTTGTGATGGCGGTATCAGTCATAAATTGGCGAATATTTTCCAACTCCAGCAGACGAGATGACAACTCGCCCACAGGACGCTTTTCAAAGAAATTGAGCGGTAAATGGAGTAAATGACGGATGAGTTCTACGCCCAGATGCAAATCCATCCGGTTGGTTGTGCTAAGCAGCAGATACGTGCGTAGGATCGTCAGAATGCCTTCTAAAAACGCAAACGAAACCATCAAGATGCCAAACATGGTCATGGCATCGGCATTGGCTTTAATGATGACGTTGTCAATTACTTGCTGAATCAACAGTGGATTTGCTAACCCCAGCAATTGAATGACGATCGATGCCAGCAAAACCTGGATCAGCGTTCCCCGCTGTTTGATCACCATTGGGATGAACCAACCAAACCCAAACCGTTTTGTCGGTGTGGTGGCAAACCGCTCCAGCACGATCGCTCGACAGGTCGCTGTATCGCGATTGCCCGTAGAAGCGGCATCCAGCGTGAGCCGCGAGGCAAGTTCAGTTGGAGCCAGTCGCAGTAAACCAGTACGGGGTGACCCAATCACGGCTACTGTGGGCGTGGCATCGTGCAGGACGGCAAGAATATTACTACACTCAACCAGGGCAGGTGTAGTTAGTCGATTGATGCCGCCCGCTGTTGGCGTAAAGCGAACAATATGGGCATTAAGTCCGATCGCCTGCGCAATCCGCACATATAGATCAAAGGGTTCAAATTTATCGAGTGCTTGCTGCTTGAGGGAGCGGCGTAGCGAATCTGGGCGAAAAGGTACCTGTAACCGCTCGCAGACCATACCAAAACACGCCACCACATCTTCAATGGGATCTGGCAAAGACGCTTTCCAGACTGGATAGGTCTTCGCGTGTGCTGGTAAAACATCGGAGCTGCTATAGTCTGGTTCTAATGAGGCAGCCTCTGGCAGGCTTAAATCTAAAGCTGGTACGATTGGTGCCGCTACGTCTTCAGCCGCAGGCAAGCTTGGCATGGTGCGATTTAAAACGGCAGAGGCTAAGCAGGTGCGATCGACCCCTACAAGCCTGATGGGAAACGGCGAAGGGCGAGTCTGCTGCAATTGCTCTATGCTTTTCACCGGAGCGCCAATGGGTAGATTGAGCCACTCACCGCCACTCACTAACCAAACACGGTCAGGCGATAAATGAAGAGACAATTCATCCATCTGAGGGCTATCAGGGTGCCAATGTCGCACAACGGCTAATTTCTCTCGATCGATATGATGAACGACCTCGGTGAGATTAATACCAGCCCCGCGATCGGGCATTTTAGCCAGGGCGCGAGACAGCGTATCAAACAATTCAATCAAACTCACGCGCCGCATCAGTACGGGCATTAAATAAGCCACAGCGAGTGCTTCAAACTCATCGGCGGGTAATGCTAACGTCAGTACCTGTCGATCGCTATCGGGTGATGCCATCGCGGCTCGGATAGATCCAACGGCGACACGCCTGAGCAAGCTATCCCAGCCAATAACAGTACCTTCACCGACAACTTCTAGTGTGGGGCTTTGAAAAGAGGTTGGTCCAAGAATACGCACACGCTCTTGCACAATGCAATGAACGGCTGAAGGAAGCTCTCTGGAGGGGTAAATTAATTCTCCCGCTTGAAACGAACATAGCTGAAGCTTAGGAGCAATCTGTTTCTGTACTTGAGCCGAAAGGTGATTGAACGGCCAAGCCGCAAAAAAATCGGTAAGGAATGATTGTACGGGTGCATCAACCTGCATCATGACGATAAGCCCTCAAGCCTTGCTGTATGTCTTAATTTGCTGCGACTGGCAATCGTTCGATTGAATTTGCGGGTGGGGCACTGGCTTGTACCGCGATCGTGCCCGGTATCGCTGTCATCGCTTGAATTT
Source organism: Lyngbya sp. HA4199-MV5 (assembly GCA_019359375.1). Classification (GTDB taxonomy): domain Bacteria; phylum Cyanobacteriota; class Cyanobacteriia; order Leptolyngbyales; family Leptolyngbyaceae; genus Stenomitos. The sequence continues at coordinate 44,405 of JAHHHL010000024.1, read as the reverse complement.
GAGCCTGTAGCCACTGGTTATAAAGACGATTGGTTAAATCGGTGCGAGTGGCTTCAGTGAGCCTTGCGGCTGTAAACTGCTCCAGGCGCACAATCCAAAAGCCATCCGCGATCGGAATGGGACCATACACAATCCCTACTTGCTCATTGCGAAACAGCGTTGCTACTTCAACGGGCAGCGTTGATAGTGGCACAGGACCAACCCAACCACCCGTCGATCGTTCATGCCCCAGTGAGTAGTGTTGCGACAGTTGGGCAAAATCTGCGCCATCATCCCGAAGCTGAAAATAGAGTTCTTGCGCCTGTGACAAATTAGTCAACTGAATCAATGAATATTCCACCTGATCCAGATCAGATTTAATCCGCAGAAACTCCGACTCTACCTGGCTAGCGAACCGTAGCTGCTTAAATTTCTGCACTTGCAATTCTCGCAGTACAACCGTGCTGAAATAGTCTAACGTTACGCCTTTGACCTGGCACCATTGATGGATAAACCCTTCAAAATCGTCCGGCACCGAAGCTTCTGTGGCTCCAAACAGGGTATAAAACAACTCCTGTTTCGACAATGGGACATCTTTCAGTACCTCGTCTAGTAAAATCTGCCCCACCATTGGTTCCAGCAGCTTATACCGAATTAATGCAGTAATGATTTGATCACCATCTAAGAGGTAATCGCCAATCTTCAAACAGTTGCCCATAGCAATGTTCCTAACCCACCATCCAGAGAAGTTTTGCGTTCAATCTATGCCTATCAATTTGCGGACACTCCTCACACTGACCAGCGTGCAACCGGGTGCAACTGGTTTAATAAACCACATGAAGCTCAAACCACATGAAGCAGAGGGGGCATTAACTACGATCAACGCTGCCCCATGAACAGACCTCAAAGTGGCATTGCGATTCTTCAGAACTTACACATTCTGACTAAATCCTCCAGGGTTGAAGCCGAACCGCTAGCCACACGGCTTGATTCCTGGTCAAAACCTCCAAGGTTTGCGCCAAGCTCATGCTTGAGGGATGAATGAAACCAAATAAAAATTGATCAGCCCTTGTGTGGATCCATCTTCTGTTTTCGCTGCACCCCAACTACTTCTACTGGGTTGTGAAAACAGTCGTTAAACGACATTAACGTGTAGCAGGCAATGACAGCCTTCCATAAACGCCAGGTAATTTAACCCTTACAGGCTTGACCCTGGAGACAGAGGATCTCTATAGGGGCATTAGATTGATGCACTTGACCCAGACGATAACACAATCGCTAGCATGATCACTTAACTGGAACCAATTTACAAACTGTTCTAGTTAACTGACCATCGATCGCGTCAACCGACTACCGAGCCTTATCATACCTAGCACCAAACTTGAGTCTGTGCAAGCTAAAACACAAATTAGAACTACGGTATGAGATTGGTTCTAATTAGACCGAATTAACGCTTTTCGGTCAAAAATATTACATGAGCTTACGTAATAAACTTGCTTTTAATCGATGTGTCGTGCGAGAAACTGTTGCCTCAAAGGCATCTTACTTTTTTGACTGGTAGGTGCTAGCAGTATAAAAACATGAAGTCTATCCTGAAAAGTTCTGAGAATTTCGGGTTGGCTAAATCCTTTAGCTTCTTTACCTTGGTACAGAGCAGTGTTGCCTTTCCATTAAATCTATTGATGTCGCTCTACCAGTTAACTCTTTGCAGGCATCACTAGAGGCAACCGCAAGCCCTATCAGGTAAGCGTTATCACATTCTTTCTCCTGGCTGGGCGATCGCGGTTGCCCCTATCAGCGAGACGGTCTGTTGGATCACTTGCATCCACGAAACATCGACAACACTTTTTGAGCTTCCTACTACTGTCGCTGTTGTAACGGCACGAATCCACAGTGCGAAACCGCGTCAGCATCTCTGATGTTGATTCAGCTTTTGCCAGGTGTGCATCGATCGTTCAGATTTAACACGAGCAAACCAATTAAACACGAGGAAACGGTTATGACCATTAGTGCACAGAGAGGCTTAGACACGCTTCTAACGTTTTTGCAGTCTAATCCATCATCTTTCTTGGGGCAGGCTCAATTCCAGGGACCCGGTGGCAGTATCAGCGTAGGAGGCGACCCAGCCGCTGGTGTCAACTTTATTGGCGATGCAGGTGATAACACTGCTCGGACTGGTTCAGGTGCTGATTTTGCTCGGATCGGCAACGATTTGATGATTGGCGGCGATGGCAATGATTTTCTGGCGGCTGGCGCTGGTGACGATCTATTGTTTGGTGGCAACGGTGACGATCGACTGGAAGCTGACGGTGGCAATGATACGGTTTTTGGCGACGCTGGTAACGATCAGCTTTTTGCCAGCGCGGGCGATGACTTCATTTTTGGCGGCGTAGGCAATGACTTGCTGGAAGCTGAAGAAGGCAATGACACGGTGATTGGCGGCGATGGTATTGATGTCATGAAAGGTGGTCAGGGGCTTGATCAGTTTGTCTACGAGGGCAATGTCTTCGCCAATGGCACGCCTGCACCTGCAGGACAAACGGGGATTAATGTGCTCAATACACCCGATCTTGTTTTGGACTACACGATCGGCGAAGACAAGTTTGCCTTTGATGGTCAGGATTTAGGGCTAAACACCCTGTCCTTCCAGAAGGGACAATCATCTCAAATTACGGGTGACAGTAACGTGATTGTGCTTACGGATGCCTTTGCTGCTGCCGGAGCCGCTGCTCGTGCGATCGCAAACAATGACAATATCACTGCTGACGCGGGGGCATTTGTTTACTTCAACTCAACGCTAGGGCTGACTCGGTTGGTGTATTCCAGTGATCTCAGCGATGGCGGCGATATCAGCGTCCTTGCAAACCTGGACAATCAGCGCGGTGCTGCCGGACTGGCAAATATTGCAAACTTCTCGGCAAATGATTTCACGCTAGTGTAAGCTACGTCTCCACATACCAGAGCGGTTTTATCTGATACCAATTCAAAAGGAATCATGTTGTAGGGGCAATCAGAAATGGTTGCCCCTATTGCTGATGCATCAAGAATGCAAACGCTCTTCTAGCAGTGTTTGGACATTACAGCGGTTACTGACTGAATAAACCACCGTCTTGTCGGAAGGGTTTGGGGTATCGAGTGTGATAAATGCAAATGAACATAGCTGTAGCTACGGTATCAAACTTTTATCACACCAGACAGTTAATCATCTGTACCTGAAGACTGAAAAAGTTTAATGAAGATTCTATCCTGAAGGAGGAGTGAATGTCTGTAAATTAAACTAGCAGGTGTGAGTTTGTGGCTCAGATGATAGCGTCGCTGCACAAGTATGCTGCAATGCTTATTGCTTTCATCGGTATTGCATAGCCACGCCCTGGTCTCCTACTGTTTATTTTGGAAAATTTGGTTATGAGCCGTCAGGTATTAGAGCGTGGAGCACTGGTTTGCTCTGCATTAGCACTGTACGGTTGGACGCAACCTTCTGTATCAGCGCCCGTCATTCATTCTGACTGCGAAACCACTGCCAAGGTTTCCAGCACAGAAAGCCGTTGCTTGCAACTTGCCCAACAGCCGATCTCTAACGTTGTTGTGGAAAACAATGTTGTTCCTGAAAGCCTTCCGTCTGAAAACCTTGCTACTGACCACTGGCGCGATCGCGCCAGTGAGCGTTTGCCCGCCAAGATGGAAACGGTTTATGGTGATTTGGTGACGCAAGCCCAGGCATTGGTCGATCGCAAGCAGCTTACTCAAGCGGTAGATCTGATCGCTGGCATGCCTAAAAACAGTCAGCACTATGGCATGTCACAGCAACTACAGGAAGACTGGTCGCTGGAGCTTTTGAGGCAAGCCACCAGTGAATGTCGGCAGGGTCGTGTTGGCAAAGCACTCTTGATGCTCAATACAGTTCCACCCCAGAGTCAGTTACACGATCGCATTATAGAACTGAGACAACGTTGGGGTAATCAAGACAAGCTGCTCCAACAAGCGATCGCCCTCAAACAAGGTCGTGATTGGCAAGGCGTGATTGATACCATCAAAGCGTTAGAAGGCGCACCGATATATCAAAGTCTTCTGGTACAGGGAATGCTGCAACAAGCCATGACGCAACTTTACAAGCCTGATGCTACTATGCTGCAAGTTGCAATGGAAGATCTGCCAACCGTCCAACCTGCTGTCGCTCCACCCGAAACCATTGCCGTATCACAAAATCAGTGAGCGGCATGGTGATCAGCATTACTTGAGGGACGTTGAAACCAAGAAACGTTCCATCATTCCTCTCAATGAAAATACGCTATTTTCATTGGGTGTTGCTGAATAGACGTATGATTTGTATTACCTCAAACATGAGCGGGACGCTCACACTCCTTACAAAGATTAGCTTAGAGAGTGTGAGCATCTTGCTCACGTCCTTGATTCATACCGCAATTTAGCAACGCCTTTCTTTGGGAGTTGAACAGTACTGCTGGGGGCTGTCATCAATTAATACTACACATTGCTTGCAGAAAGGGTTCCAGCCCCTAGCCTGGTGTGTATGGACGGGCGTGACACTGCTGATATTGCAAGGTTTCGGAGCCAATTGATGACACGCTCTAAGGTTTATCAGGCATTGCTTTAGCAAACTCCACTCCAAAGAGCTTCTTTAGCACCACGATCGGGTCAGTCTGGGGCAAACTCATATCGACAAAGAGGCTGTGGGCAAGCTGTAGCTGTGCGGCACTGTATTGTCGCTGGTTTTGAGCTTGAGATACGGCTAGACCCAAATCATGAAACCATCGCACCAAAACAGGCAATGAGTTTTCAAACGCCACAGACCCACGATCGCTAGAGAATCTCAAAATACGTCGCTTGAAGTGTGCATTCATCAAGGTGTAAGTTGTCCCATCCTGAACCAGTTCCCAGCGTGATTGCGGCATGGCTTTCTCACTCCAGGCAGCCCACAAGCGCATTCGCTTTAAAATTGTGTCCGAGTCCTGGCGCTTTGACACATAGAAAGTAAGCCATCGCGTTGCTGGCAGCTCAAGGACGCGTCTGGGGCTTGGTGTCGTTGCGGAATCAGGCTGGCTAAAGGTCGGTTGAACCTCACTCCAGGTAACCTGAGCCGCCATCGTACCGGGACTAAACTCATTTAAGAAAGCGGTTGCATCGCCAGACAATGAATGGGATCTGAGGTCAGTGAGCGGTCGAGAAGCCGTAAGTGGCTGGGAAGCAGTGACCAATCCATCGGTTGGCAAAGGTGCCAAAATGGATGATGGCTCAATCGGTGCCAAAATGGACGATGGCTCAATTGGCTCATGTGGCACGGCTACCTCCGGCAGCAGCAGTGGCGTGACATCCCACCGATAGCGATCGAGCCGTCCCCCTTCATGCATACAGCTTGGGAAAGGATACGTTTGCTGTGCGATCGGTTGATAGGTTTTGGGATCGAGATATTCAAGCTGTAATTGAATGGCTGGCGTATCGTTCTGCTGTTTGTCAAAGGTATAGCTGGGTGACGGTGGCTCCAGGCAAAGTAACCGCACCACTTGATGTACAGCCGGATTGGTACAATCCTGCAACTGAAAAACATTGTGTGGCGGCTTAAACATCATGCGCCCGTCAAGATCTAAAAAGTAATCCAGCGCACATCCTTGAGGAGCATAGAAGAGAGTGCCAATATAGCGATCGAGCTTGGGTTTTCGCCGTCTCAGATAAACATAGTATTGGGTTGGCTCTTCCAGCCCCCGGTCTTGGTAGCTGTAGTCTTTTTTGAGCAGGAGACGCGTATTGTGTTGCTCAGCCGCAATCCCTCGACGATGACGATCGCCAATCTCTCGTAAGCCACATTCTAAAACCGTTTGGATTTGGTCAGCCTCCAGTTGCGTGAGCAGGCGACGAATTAACGCCACTTTTGCCTTTACTTTTAGCTGACTTACGTGGTCAAAAATACCATCGGCATCTATCAAATCGCCCGTTAACGGGGTGTGGGATTCAGCAAGCCCACTCTGGCTAAACGGCACCGTCACCGCTTGTAGATCTTGTGGAGGGTTTGGCTGAACAGATCCCTCGTCAACTGCTGCAACAGGAACATCACAATTCATGTCAGGAAAAAATCAGGGGCTGTATATCACACTCACCAGCAAATCAACCGAGCAAGCTTCTATAGCAGTTTTTGCTTAAATGCGGCACAAGTTTTTAGCTTGAGGCAGAGGACGAGAGGCAGGAAGCAGAAGGGAAACCGGAGTCTTCTTTACTTTTGCTCTTTACCCGCTGCTGTTCGCGACTGTGCTTCACTTGACTAGAAACTGCTATGACCCAGGTTGATCGGTTGCAATGTGACAATTCTAGCCCAAAAAAATCTGCAAACAGCTCGTCCTAATGAAAGATTACACAAAGCAAAACGGGGGTTCTGTTAAGACTTGGCACCAATCTGCATTGAAAATGCGACACCTTCCATAGAGTCAAAGCATTGCCTTGACCCTACCCAGCGATTGGTCAAATAACCAAATGCCAATAGACACTCGTGTTAGGGTGTCTATTGGCATCTGGAAAACTTGCTGGTAGTAAGCGCTTTATGATGGTTGATGCTGCCACTAATCGAGCAGGATTGTTTCGTAGCGATTTAAAGCGGCTTCTGCTTGTTTGCGATCGGTGATATCCAACAGCACGCCATCGAGCCAGAGCAAATTACCGTTCTGATCAAAAACGCCTTGCTTGCGCTCGAAGACCCAGCGGATACAGCCACTTGCGTGAATAATGCGATATTCGATCGAGCAGCGGTGTCGATCTAACACCGATTGAACCAGTGAATCTTTAATAATGGCGATGTCATCTGGGTGAACAATGCTCAGGAAGGATTGCATCTGGTTATTGACCAGCGCCAAGGCTGGATATCCCGTGATCGCATCAATCCCATCGTTTACAAAAGCCATCGTATAGGTTGAACTACAGCGGAAGACTGCCCCTGGGATGTTTAGTATCAGGGATCTAAATCGTTCTTCACTGGCTTTTAACTCCATCTCCAAACATTTGCGATCGGTAATATCGTATCCGCTTAAAACGACACCGTCGAAGCTTAGAGCCGATGGAAACGGCTGACCCTGCAACGAGAGTGCCACCCATCGACCAGCCTTCGTGCGCCACCAGCATTCAATCTCTGGTTGACTGGGTTGAACGCCGCTAATCCATAGCTGTAAGAGCAGTTCAAATTCGTTGAAATGATTGGGGTGAAGGAGTTCTGTAACGTGTCGCCCCAGTAATTCCGCTTCACTGTAGCCTAAAAGCCGCTCAACAGCAGCACTAACGTAAACGATTTGACCTGTATGACTGGTTTGAATCAGGAGATGAGGACTATTAAAAACAAAGGCTTTCCATTTTTCTTCCGTTCTCACCAGCGCATTGTAAACGTTGCGGCTCTCCGTTATATCCTCTATCAGAACCGTAAAGCAGCGCTGCTGCTCATCCACGCAATCATTTACATCTACCAAAGAAACCTGGTTTTTTGTCCAGATAATTTCGTTGCTCCGAGTCATCAAGCGCTGTTCGATCGTATAAGAAGGGATAGCACCATTCAGTAGTTTTTGTTTCAGGTCTGCGTCAATCACGCGATCGTCAGGGCAAACAAAATCTTCCAGAACGATCGTTTCACCGTCATTTGTTTTCAAGAGTTCATGCAGGCGTTGATTGCATTGGATAATGACCCCATCTTGACGGATCAGCGCTGTCGCCAGACTGGGATGAGCAAAAACGGTGAGCGAACTCGCAGTAGCTTCTATATCTTTGGGTTTAGCTGCTTCTGGCTCAGCGCTGCTTGCTGTGAAGAACATTGAATTTGCTTCTGCGTTAAATTGCAGGGAACATTCAAGGGTCTTCTGATCGTCTCTGGACTTAGCAATGAAAGTAACGGTTTTCTCCTGTAAAGCCAGTCCCCACAGCGATTCTAGAACGTCCTTTGATGTTGTCTCTGATTGAAAATAACGAAAAAAATCAATTTCTTCTGTAGTCGCTTCTAGCAACGTTAGAAGGCTTTGACTGGCATACAATGGCTGCCCGCGATCGCTATAAATACAAATGGGACCTAGCGATCGTTCGAGAAACTCTAATGATCCATGAGATTGAATCCCAGGAATATTCCAGAGAGTAGAAACCATATTTCAGTGTAATCCTTACATGCAAAGAGAGCGACACCAGCAACGAGCTGTAGATTGTTTGAAGGCTCTGTACTGGTCTGGAAGGCGCGTCATTGAGAGAGTGTATTGGCACTTGTTGCGATCGAGGCTCGACCAGTGCTCGACATTTCAAACGCGATTCTTCCGCTACTAAAGGTTTACTGGTTTAAAGGTGAGAAAAAAGCTGAACAAAAGCCTCATTGGTTTAGTTTCTTTTGCTTTTAGCAAAAACCTGTGACCAATTTGCTTCCGTTTTGTTCGATGCACCCATGCAGGGTTGGCAGATGTGATTCTAGCTCAGGTTCGCTACTTTAACAGTCGCTATAAAAAGCGACAAGTCCTAAACTAGCCATTGCTTTTCTCAGGCACTTTTCTTAGGCGTTGCTCATGATCGCTACACGGCGATTCGCTTCGCGCACCCATTCTAACTCATTGGTGCTGTACTTCTGCGTCACGCTGGCATTCACAAGGTTTGGCTCTATGCCCCTATCGTTGTGCATTTCATACTTGCTAGATCTCTACTATATGCTTGTTTGTAGATTGTCACAGCAACGTTTTCTGCGTTTTGAGTAGCTTTGAATAAAGCTTTTCCAGAGTGAAATCGCTTTCTTTGACTTTCTACTTTTGCTAAACTCCTTTTTCTCCCTGTGCCAGTTAGCGGCTGCCGAGACAGCGCTAAAACTAATTAGAACAGTAGCACCAAGCGGGTTCCAGTTATACTAGCTCTACTTTGTACGCCGAGTTCTGGCATAAGAGATGGACACGGGTGTTTCTGACGACTATAATTTACGGAAGCATCTAGCTAGGGATTGATTCAGCAAAAACGATCAAGCTCAAACAAGCTTAAGCCAGTAAGGTTTCATCTACCCCTCTTGTTGGACTCTCACTGTTTGGATCTCTTACTGTGGGTCTCTGTGGCGTGATTCACACTGGCAAACATTTCATACTGTGTTAGTCTGTACAACGTTCACCTGTACTGCGCTAGAACGATCGGCTATATTGCCTTGCTGGGAGACGTTCAAAGCGCTTTGATTAATCAAACTCTAACCTCGTTAGAGCTTCTAGATTTTTACGGCTTGTCAAATTTGATTTGACAGCTCATTCGGTGTGATGGAGCGATCGCAGTTGCAACTGCGGCATTCACGATAGCCTTAATCGGGTATTCCCAGTATTGCAGCCATTGAGCTTTTCATTGCAGCACTCGATCGATCATAGAGACGTGATCATTCACGCCTCTATAGCCAGAATGGGGCTGCAACAAAGTAAAAGCTGCTGATCAGTATTAAATTCCTTGTAGATCCTGAAACCGCACGGTGTCGTCAGAACCTCACAAAAGGTTGAATTGGTATGATTGGGCAACTATTGACAGGACGTTATCTCATTCTAGAGAAGCTTGGTGGTGGTGGGTTTAGCGAAACCTATCTGGCTCGTGACAAATACCTGCCCCATCATCCGCTGTGTGTTGTCAAATCACTTCAACTATCCGATGACAGCAGCCTTTCGCTAGAAGCAGCCTTGCAGTTATTTGAAACTGAAGCAAAGCTTTTGGAGCAGCTAGGGCAACATCACACTCAAATTCCAACGCTCCTGGCTTATAACCATGAGCAGGAACAGGCTTATTTAATTCAGGAGTATATTGAGGGCGAAAGCTTACGCCATTGGCTGACCCGTCAACAGCATCTGACAACAGAAGCAGCAGTGAAGCTATTGTCAGAAATGCTGTCGATTCTGACGTACCTTCATTCCCACCGCATTGTTCACTGCGACATCAAACCCAGCAATATCATTCGTCGGAAGCGGGATGGCAAGCTGGTGCTGATTGATTTTGGGGCGGCTTGTCAAATACCTGAAACGCCCTCTGATTCGTCTGCATCGTCTGTTACGAATGCCCTTCAAATGGCGATCGGGACACCCGATTACATGCCGGATGAGCAAAAGCTGGGCTATCCTCAGTGCAATAGTGACCTTTACGCGTTAGGTATTCTAGTCATTCACCTCCTGACAGGCGTTTCCCCGCGACAGTTTCAGCGTGATCTTATTTCGGGGCAACTGGATTGGCAAAGCCATTTACCCAATTCCACTCTTAACCCTCGCCTCATTGCGATTCTAAATCGCATGGTGCAAAGTAATTTTCGCGATCGCTACGAGCAAGCAGCCGAAGCGTTGGCAGACCTGCAAGCCTTACCCATCAAAAAACGGTTTCAACAGCCAGGAGTGGGTGGCTTGCAAGGGTTGAGACTTAAGGTGGCTGTCCCAGCGCTGGCAGGAATCTTGCTGGGTGTGGTGGGTATTCAGTATGGTCGCACGCAGGGTCAGTTGCCTGAATTATGGCTGCATCAGCTAGAGCAGCGGTTTCAACCATCAGAGGTGAAATTGACCATGATGCACGATGTCGCTGTACAGTCTGGGGTCGATCGCATGGTGATTGCGCCAAACAATCGCATTCTTGTCACCGCTGGATCAGATCATACGCTTCGCTTGTGGACACTGCCCACAGGCACCGTGTACAACACATTGACGAAGCACGGGGCTACCATTACTGCCTTAAACATCAGCCAGAATAGCAAATTGCTTGTCAGTGGACGTGAAGATGGCGCGGTGGATTTATGGGATCTGACGACTGGAAGGCTGTTACGGTCTTTTGAAGGGCATCGACAACCTGTGGCAGCCGTAGCGATTAGTCCCGATGGCAGTACAGTGGTCAGCGGTTGTAAAGAAGGTAAAATCCGCCGTTGGAATGCTCAAACGGGCGTGCGGCTGCAAACCATCAAGCTTCTGCATGGTGGGGTGACGGCACTAACTTACGGTGACTCCGATCGCCTGATTAGTGCCAGCAGTGACAGCGCTCGTGCAGATGCGTCAGCCCGACAGATTCAAGTTTGGGATCTCAGTTCTGGCAAGCTCGTGCGTACCTTTGTCGGGCATACCGCCGCGATCGATGGGTTGCAGGTTGCCGACAACCACATGCTGTTTAGCGTTGGCAAAGATCGGGGGTTAATGTGGGATCTCAAACGTGAAGAACTGGCGACTGTGTTCCCTCAAGAGTCAGCCAATGCGATCGCCACGTCATTTAATGAGCAAAACATTGTGACGGTTCACGACAACGGCAGCATTCGAGTCTGGATGCGTAAGGCAGGACGGCTGGTGCAACGAGAATCGGGTGCGCTAGGGCAAAATTTAGGCGTAGCGCTTAGCCCTAACCATCGCTATTTGGTCAGTTGGAGTGCCGATCGACGGCTGCGTGTCTGGCAGCTCAACGCCAGCAATATTCAATAGCGACCAAACCACCAAAACCAGACAGATGGACGTTGCCCCTCATTTCTCACAACTCCTTTGTCACAACTCAACTTAGCCACTCATGATTTCAACCAAAGGTAAGACGTATGCTGCATAACGTTTCTGAAACCACCATGCATCGGGTTCGCTGGCTTCTCACTCTCGGCTGGCTGGTGTTAATTGCGTCATTTTTCTATGATCCGATTACGCCGATGTTTACGACTCCAGAAGCTGTGGGAAGCCCGTTTCACCTACAGCCAGAAATTTATCTAGACCCGGCAAAGTGTACCAAAATCCGAGAGGCTTGCTTACCAGAACAGCCTTTTTCCATGAGTGCCATTATGTGGTGGGCAATGATTGTACCAGCGGGTATTTTCATTTTGCTCGTGCTTGGACATGAGTTTTGGCGGCGCATTTGTCCTCTCTCTTTCATGTCACAAATTCCCCGTGCGTTGGGGCTACAGCGGAAGCGCAAGGTGGTTGATCCCATCACGGGTGAAGCGCGTTGGGAAGTGGTTGTCATTGGTGAAAAGTCCTGGTTGGGACGCAACCATTTGTATGTGCAGTTCAGTCTGTTTGTGCTGGGGTTGTGGCTGCGGATCCTCTTTGTGAATTCCGATCGCGTGGCACTAGGTAGCTTTCTACTCTTTAGCATTTCCTGCTCGATGTTTGTGGGATTCCTGTATGCGGGCAAAAGCTGGTGTCAATACTTCTGCCCGATGGCGATCGTGCAAACGGTGTATACAGGACCGCGATCGTTGTTGGGAAGTCAAAACCATCTGCAACCCAAAGCGGCTGTCACCCAATCCATGTGCCGTATGGTTGATCCTAAGACGGGTAAAGAGCAGAGTGCTTGTGTAAGTTGCAAATCTCCCTGTATTGATATTGATGCGGAGAAGACGTATTGGGCTGAACTCAATAAACCAGGTCGTCGTCTGGTGCAGTACGGCTACTTGGGCATGGTGATCGCCTTCTACCTGTACTACTACCTTTATGCGGGCAACTGGGACTATTACTTCACAGGCGCGTGGACACATGAAGAAGATCAGCTTGCCAAAATCATGGATACGGGGTTTTACATCTATGGTCACACCATTCCCATTCCTAAAATAGCGGCGGTGTTCATCACCTATTTTGTGCTGGTTGCTATCACCTATACGATCGGCATCATTGTAGAGAAACTATGCCGCAGAATCACCTTTCGGGGTCGCCCCGTGTCGGCAGAGCAGGCGCAACACATCGCGTTTACCTTATTTACGATCGTCTCGTTCTGGACATTCTTTTCTTACGGCGCACGTCCATCGTTGAACCGTTTACCCTACTGGCCGCTGCTAGCCTTCAATGCACTGATTGTTTTGGTCGGTTCGCTGTGGCTGTACCGTACCATCAAGCGCACCCACGGTCAGTATGAACGCGAGAACATGGCAAACAGTCTGCGGAAACAACTGCACAAGCTTGAACTGGATCCATCCCTGCTGGATGGGCGCTCGATCGACGAGCTTACTCCCGACGAAATTTACACGCTGGTCAAAGTGTTGCAGGGCTTCTCGCAACAGTTACGGCTGCATACGTACACAGGGGTTGTGCTGGATCTACTCCAGCAGCAGGCAACCGATACATCCAGCAGTTTTGAATTCTGTCAAAAACTTCGACAAGATCTGAAACTCAAAGATGCGGATCATTTTGCAGCGCTTGAAGCGATCGCCGCCACCCATCCCCAAATTTTCACGGCGGCTGGTGCCCAACCGTTTTCACCTCAAATTCATGATGAAGACACGATGGCAAGAACGATCGCCCGACCGCTCAAAAAACCATCAACCAAACGTGCCCGTAGCTAACGGTTCCATTGGTTCCATCGACAAAATTCACCGCTGAGTGCTTACAGCGCTAGAGCGGCAACAGCGTTCCCCCCACGCGATCGCCCTACACTCTTTGCCCTACACTCTTTGCCCTACACTCTTTGCAAAGGAATCTACACGCCTATGTTGACCTTAAAGTCAATTAACTTCGAGCAACAGCAGTTTCAAATTCATCAATTGAAGCAATCCCATCCTGAAAAGATGGAATGGCTCATTGGGCGCAGTACCACCTGTGATCTGGTCTTGCCAAACCCAGAAGTCAGTCGGGTGCATGGCAAAATTGTCTACCTGGGTGATGCCTATTACTTTACGGATATGGGTAGCAGCTTTGGGTCATCGCTCAATGGCAAAAGCATTGCTGCCAAAGAACAGCATGAACTGCACCTGGCGGATATCCTGCAATTGGGAGAAACCTTTTTGTATGTGGAAGGAATTACGGCACCGTCTTCCATTCCATCAGCAGCAGGGTTAGAAACCTATGCCTCCGTTGTGTTGCCAGAAGCCACCTGGTCGGGTGAAGATTTGCTGTGCCGTTGCTGCCGCATCATTGATGAAACGCCCGATGCTAAGACGTTTTGTTTCGTTGCAGACTCGCCTGTGCTGTTTAACTATAAGCCAGGACAGTTTGTTAATCTGGCGATCGACATTGATGGTAAACCCGTCGTTCGTTCGTATTCCATTTCATCCTCGCCGACGCGTCCCCATCACCTCAGTGTGACCATTAAGCGCGTGCCTGCGCCCTCAGATCAGCCCGATGCCCCAGCAGGTATGGTTTCCAACTGGATGCATGATCATCTCAAGGTGGGCGATCGTGTCCAGTTTATGGGCGGTGCGTTAGGTCACTTCACCTGTTTGCCCAACTTGCCGCCCAAACTGCTGCTCATTTCGGCTGGCAGTGGCATTACACCGATGATGTCGATGTCTCGCTGGGTGCAAGATACGCTGGCAGACTGTGACATTATCTTTTTACACAGCGCTCGTACCCCCGAAGACATCATCTTCCGCACAGAGTTAGAAACGATCGCGGCGCAAATGCCAAACTTCCATCTCGCCATTACGCTGACCCAAAAACCCCTGCAACACGCCTGGATGGGGTTAACCGGACGGATCTCTAGCTCAATGCTGCACATGGTTGCCCCAGATCTGATGGAGCGATCGGTCTATGTCTGCGGTCCAGAGGGATTTATGGACGGCGCGCGATCGCTCCTGGAAACCATGAAATTCCCCATGCAGAACTACCAGGAAGAAAGCTTTGGTCGCAGCAAAAAAGCCAAACCCGCTCCACGAGAAGCAGCAGCTACCGTCTGGCGCACCGAATCCGAAACGGCGATCGTCCGCAATGGCAATGGCAATGGCAACGGCAACGGTAATGGACTTCAAACACAGACGCTCTCGCCAACAAAGTCTGCCCCCGCCAAACCCGCGCCTGCTCATGCCAGTCCGATGGTTCACTTCCTCAAAGCGGAGCGACAACTCCCCGTTGATGACACCGCCTCTATTCTGGAGCTAGCAGAGCAAGAAGGCATTCAGATTCGCCATGCTTGCCGTGTTGGTGCCTGTGGTGCCTGCAAAGTACACGTCCGCCAGGGTAACGTCCGGTATGACACGCCACCCTCGGCGCTCAGTGCGACTGACAAGCAAGCTGGCTATGCGTTGGCATGTGTGGCGTATCCACAGGGGGCTGTGACGATCGACGCTTAGGATCCGCAGAGAAATACGTGTTGTAAACCATAGCGGTCAGTTGTCAGTCTACAAACGCTGATGGCTGACCGCTAACGGCTGATCCCCACCAACAGAGCGATCGCACCTTCCCGTTGCACAAGTCTATGGATGCCTGTTACGCTCCATAGGAGACAAAATTTGACTGCGACCAGCCTTCTCGTTGTGAAAATTCTCTTGGTAGAGGATGATGCGCCAGTTGTTGACACGCTGGTGAACGTGCTGACAGCCCAGCACTATGCCGTTGATGTGGCAACGGATGGTGAAATGGGGCTAGAGTTGGCAACCAACTGGGATTATGAGCTGATTTTACTCGATTTGCAGATTCCGAAGCTGGATGGCATTCGTCTTTGCCGTGAGATTCGCGCCCAGGGTTTTCAAAAGCCGATTCTACTATTAACCGCCAAAGATTCTAGTGCGGATGTGGTGCAAGGTTTGGATGCGGGTGCCGATGATTATGTCACGAAGCCCTACGACCTGCCAGAATTGCTCGCACGGCTACGAGCGTTGCTGCGGCGGCGCGAAACGACGTTGGCTCCGATGGTGCTGACGTGGGAAAAGCTACGGCTGAATCTCTATACGGCAGATGTCACGTATGCGGATGAACCCCTCGCGCTCACACCCAAGGAATATAGCCTGCTGGAATTATTTCTACACAACCCTCAGCGCGCCTTTAGCCGCAGTGACATTCTCGATCGCCTGTGGTCGATCGATGCTTTGCCCGGTGAAGGTACGGTGACCAATCTCATTAAAGATTTGCGGCAAAAGTTGAAGGCTGCTGGCATGACGGCAGATTTGCTAGAGACGGTTTATGGCTTGGGATACCGCTTGAATGCTCCGCCTCAAGTCTCCACGATCGCACCAACGGTAATCGCACCAACGGTAATCGTACCAACGGCTAACGCTTTCCCACAAGCACCTGTTGCCGTGCCACCCCTTTTTGATCAAACGCGATCTGACCCAAAGCTGGCTTCGGTCAACAAGGTCTTACAGCGGTATCAACGTACCTTCATTGATCGGGTGGCGCGGCTAGAGCCGATCGAAGTGGCTTTGCAGCAAGGCACTCTGAACCAGGGCTTACAACGGGAGGCGGCGCAGGAAGCACACCGCTTAGCAGGAGCGTTAGGCTCTTTTGGCTATGGCACAGGGTCTCAACTGGCACGAGCGATCGAACAGTTGCTGCACACAGAGTTAGCACCCGCCGATCGCCCTGCCCTTGCCAACCTGATTGCCGCCTTGAAACAAGCGCTCACAAGTCCCCCCACCCCCCTAAACGCGGCTTCTCCATCAAAAGCAACGCCTCTTGTCCTGGTGATTGATCACGAGGCAACCTTTACTCAACCACTGCAAGCAGGCGCATCTGCCTGGGGCATTCGTCTGGAGGTTGCGCCTCAGATCGAGAGGGTGCCCGCCATGCTTGACCAGCTTGCACCCGATGCGATTTTGCTGACGCTCGCCCCCCATCAAGTGGAAGCGGTACTGGCATTGCTACAGGCGTTGAGGGTGCAACTACCGACTGTACCCATTCTGGTGATGACGGAGCACGATCGCCTGGTCGATCGTGTGACCGTCTCGCGGTTAGGAGTCCGGCGCTTTTTGCCCAAAGCGATCGGCACAACCCAAATTTTTGAAGCGTTGCTGCAACTCCTGCCCAGTGCCTCCACGACGGATGCCAGGGTGCTGCTCGTCG
Source organism: Lyngbya sp. HA4199-MV5 (assembly GCA_019359375.1). GTDB lineage: Bacteria > Cyanobacteriota > Cyanobacteriia > Leptolyngbyales > Leptolyngbyaceae > Stenomitos. The sequence goes on along the minus strand of JAHHHL010000024.1, from coordinate 27,741 downwards.
ATGATGATCCGCTGATGCTGGAAGGGCTGCACAGCCACCTGCAACCCTGGGGGCTAGAAGTGGCAAGTCTACAAGATTCGAGCCAGTTTTGGGATGTGCTGACGGTCACCAAGCCCGACTTGCTGGTGCTGGATCTAGAAATGCCCACCTTTGATGGGATCGACCTGTGCCGGGTCGTGCGTCAGGATGTGCAGTGGGGTAATTTGCCTATTTTAGTCGTCACCGCTCATACTGATATGACCTCCATTCAGCAAGTCTTTGCGGCTGGTGCTGATGACTTTATTGGCAAGCCAGTTGCGGGACCAGAACTGGTGACGCGAGTGCTCAGCCGTCTCGATCGCGCTCGTTTGCAGCATGAACTAGAGTCCATGAAGCGGAGTTTTGGCGCATGATGCCCTTGCGACCTTTAGACTCACCCCGCTTACAGGAGAAGAAGTCCGATCGACCAACAGCCATCCCTTTACGATGGGTGCTGATTGTCCCGTTTGTGCTGCTGGTCGTGGGCACCGTCGGACTGGTTGAGTACCTATACCTGCGGAACGGGCAGCAGTCGGTGCGAACCTTTGCGGGCAAATTGATGGAAGAGGTGAGCGATCGCGTGGCGCTGTATCTCGACCATTATCTTGAGACACCGCAGCAAATTAACCGGATCAATGCCAGTACGATCCAGTTTGACGATAGCGATCGCACGAATCCTAAACAGTTAGAACGTCGCTTTTTGCACCAGATTCAGGCGTTCAACTCAGTCAGTCGGATTCATTTCACCAATCCTCAAGGTGGCTACGTCTCTGTTGGCAGCGATCAGCGGGGTCTTACCGTAGCAAAGACCGATCGCTTCGTCAAAGGTACGCTACGGATCTACAGCGTCGATCGCACGGGCAAATGGGTAAGCTTGCTGTTCACACGTCGCCCTTACGATCCTACGACACGCCCCTTTTATCGTCAGGCGTTGAAAAGCGGCAAGCCTACATGGGCACCGATCTATCTCTATGTACCGTCATCTCAGGGGCTAGGGCTGGCGGCAAGCTATCCCCTTTATGATCAGCAGCGTCAACTGCAAGGGGTTTTAGCCAGCGATCTGTCCCTTGTTTCCATCTCTCAATACCTGAGAAAGCTAAAAATTGGTTCGCGTGGGATGGCATTCATCATGGAGCGATCGGGGCTACTGGTTGCGTCCTCCACTACTGAAGAAGCGTTTGTGACCAATACCGATCGCACGCGCTATCGCCGACTGCAAGCGTTTGACAGTCGAGAACCGATGATCCGGTTGGCGGCAACCCATCTCGTTACCCGGTACGGTGCGTTAGATCACGTTACAGCCGCGCTTCAATGCCAGTTTGAGGCAGAGGGCACACGACAATTTCTTCAGGTTACTCCTGTGCGCGATCACATGGGGTTGGATTGGCTGCTGGTGGTAACCGTGCCAGAGTCGGATTTTACAGGACAGATGGATGCCAACACGCATGCGACGATTTTGCTGAGTGTGGGTGCTCTGCTTGGCGCGATCGTCCTGGGTCTGGTGACAACGCAGCGGATTGTGCAACCGATTGAACGGCTCAGCCGAGCCAGTCGCGCACTGGCACAGGGTAACTGGGATGAAACCCTCAGAGAAGATAGCGCGATCGCCGAATTGCAGGCACTCACCCGCTCCTTTAACCAGACGACTGCACAGTTACAGCACTCCTTTGACCATGTTAAAACCGCTCTGCAAGCATCAGAAGAACGCTTTGCCAAAGTGTTTCGTGCCAGCCCCGACCCGATCGCGATCGCGACGGCTGAAGGGCGTTATCTAGATGTGAATGATGCCTTTCTCCACTTATTTGGGTACACGCGAGAAGCCCTGGTCGGTAGTACCGTGGCGGCGATCGGTCTGTGGGCTAACCTGGATGACCGAGAACAGGCGATTCAGCGCATTCTGGCAGGTGAACGGGTACGCAACCTCGAAATGACATTCCAGAACAACCTCGGTCAACGGCTTACAGTGCTCTACTCAGCCGAAAGCATTGAGCTTCAGGGGCAGCGCTGTATCATTGCCATTGCCAAAGAGATTACCGATCGCAAACACCTGGAGCTGGCGCTGCAACGATCAGAAGCAAAGCTAAATGATATTTTAAGCAGCGCTATCACCTCCATTTGTTGTTACCATCTTCATACCGATGGGCGGCTCGTGTATGAGTACTTTTCACCCAGCAACACGATCGTCTTTGGCTATACTCCAGAGGATTTGCGTGCCGATCCACCTCTGTGGCTGTCGCGGGTGCATCCAGACGATCGCGGCAAGGCGTATGGTGTGATTCCACCTTCTTTTACAGATGGTTCCATCACCACCGAATATCGGTTTCTCCACAAAGATGGCACCCAGCGCTGGATTCTCGATCACTTGACCTTTCGCCACGATCCCACCGGGGGATGGATTGTCACCGCTGTAGCGATCGACAATACCGATCGCAAGCGGGCTGAAGCAGCCTTACGTCACAGCGAAGCTGCACTCCGGCGCGCTCAACAGGTTGCCCACGTCGGCAGTTGGGAACTGGATGTCGCTACAGAAACGGTCGTTTGGTCAGAAGAAAGCTTCCACATTTTTGGGTGGGATGTCACGCAACCAGAGCCAACGCTCGCTCAATTTATGGCACTGCTCCATCCCGACGATCGCCACGCCCTGGAGCACAGCGTAAGGCACACGATCGCCACGGGAATCCCTTACAATCTCGACTTTCGCACGCTGCTGCCGGATGGCTCAAGCCGCTACGTTGAGGCAAGAGGAGAAGCGATCGTTAACCAACAGGGACAAGTGGTTCAACTGATTGGTACCAATCTCGATATCACCAAACACAAGCAAGCAGAGCTTGCCCTCCGCCAGAGTGAAGCGATCAAAAATCAAATTCTGAAAGCCATTCCCGATTTAATCATTTGGATGCAGGCAGACGGCACCTGTCTTGATTTAATCGATGAACCAACGATGATCAATCTCTACAAGGAAGCAGAAGCACTGGGTAAGACTCTGTATGACCTCCTGCCCCCAAAGCTGGTGGAGACCAGAAAAAACGCGATTCAACACGCTTTAACCACGGGCGATGTCGTGGTCTATGAACACCAGGTCAACGTGCGAGGCACCACGAGACATGAAGAAGTCCGCGTGGTGGGCGTTGAGGACGATCGCGTCTTAGTCATCGTGAGAGATATCACCGATCGCAAGCAGGCAGAAGCCGCGCTACGTGACAGTGAAGAGCGCTTTCGCAGTGCCTTCCAGGATGCTCCTATTGGAATGGCGCTAATTGGGCTGAACGATCGCTGGCTGAAAGTGAATCCCATGCTGTGTGCCATGCTGGGCTACACCGAAGCCGAGTTACTCTCAATGCCAGCCACGGCGCTGGTACATGCAGAAGATCGCCCTTTGTTTCAGCGGTCTGTAGAGCAGGTGTTATCGCAACAAAACGACGCGGCTCAAGCGACATTACGCTATCAGTGCAACGGGGGACGATCAGCATGGGGGCGACAAAGCCTATCGCTAGTGCGTGACTACCAGAACCAGCCTTTGTACTACGTCGCACAAATTCAAGACGTGACGGAGCAACAAGCGGTTGACCAGATGAAGAATGAATTTATTGCTATCGTCAGCCATGAGTTACGCACCCCCTTAACAGCCATCAAAGGGTTTCTGGGATTGCTCCACACGGGCATCTACGAGAGTAAGCCCGAAAAAGCCAAGCGCATGGTTGAGCTAGCGCTAGCGAACAGCGATCGCCTGGTACGACTGGTCAACGATATCCTGAATTTAGAACGCCTCTCGTCGGGAAAGGTGCCATTGGTGCTGGAGTGCTGTCAGGCGGAAGCGTTAGTGCAACAGGCGGTTGAAGGCGTACAGTCGATCGCAGAAGAAGCCAACGTCACGATCCAAACCATGCCTGCTGTGGTTGAACTTTGGGCTGCTCCTGATGCCATCATCCAAACCCTGACCAATTTGCTGAGTAACGCGATCAAATTCTCTCCTGCCCATGCTACGGTCACGATCGCGGTCAGCCTCCAGGCGAATACTGTGCTGTTTCAAGTGCAGGATCAGGGCAGAGGTATTCCCGCAGACAAGCTTAAAAGCATCTTTGGGCGCTTTCAACAGGTCGATGTCTCGGATGCTCGTCAGCGCGGAGGCACCGGACTGGGACTGGCGATTTGCCAAACCATCATCCAGCAACACAATGGCAGCATTTGGGTTGAAAGCGAACTCGGTCATGGCAGCACTTTCTCGTTCACAGTGCCCTTGCCAGAGTCATCATGCCCGATCGCCAGCCGTGATGGTTGAAGGCTAACCGCTGAAGGCTGACCGCAATCGACAGAAGGCAGGGAAATGGTATAAGAAAGGCACCCGGTTGATCGACTTTAGAGCACCATGAACAAGCGCATTCTCGTGATCGATGATGAAGAATCTTTGCGCGAGCTGGTCTCTACCTGTCTGGAAGATCTGGGTGGTTGGGAAGTCATCGTCGCTGTATCGGGCTACGACGGGCTACGTAAAGCGGCATCCCATCCTTTAGACGCGATTTTGTTAGATGTTTCCATGCCCGACATGGATGGGTTTGTTGTCTACGAGACGCTCAAAGCGGATGCCTCCCTATGCCAGGTTTCCATCGTGCTGTTGACGGCTAAAGTCTTACCGGGCGATCGCACCCGCTTTGATCAAATGGAAATTGCAGGCGTAATTACAAAACCCTTTGATCCCACATTGCTCTGTGCCGAACTCGCTGCCATGTTGGGATGGGAATAGCGTGCTTGCGGGTAGTTGATAAATTCCTTCTTTTTTACTCTAGTCTCTATGTTGATTCATCAGCACGATTGAATGAGATTTGTGTAAGCCCTAAACCCCACACCCCACACCCTACACCCGTAACTCAATTCTTAAGGGTAGAAGGCTAACTGCGGTAGACCCAGCGTTTCATCCCAGCCCATCATAATGTTGACGCATTGGATAGCCTGTCCCGCCTGTCCTTTCATCAGGTTGTCGATCGCAGACATCACAATAACGCGATCGGTGCGGGGATCAACCTCCAACCCGATGTAACAAAGGTTAGTGCCTGCTGCCCACTTGGTCTGAGGATAGGTGCCACTGGGTAAGACTCTCACCCAGGGCGCGTTGCGGTAAAAGGCATTGTAAATAGTCAGCAAATCTTCGCGCACCAGTCCGGGATCACGCAAGGTCGCATAAATCGTCGCCAGGATCCCCCGCACCATTGGCACCAGATGAGGGGTGAACTGGATCAATACTTCATGCCCTGCCAGATCGCTACAAATTTGCTCAATTTCTGGGGTGTGACGATGGCGACCCGCCACATTGTAAGCCGCAAAGGAATTGTCGGCTTCTGCCAGCAGCATCCCCACTTTTGCCTGTCTGCCACCGCCAGACGCGCCCGATTTCGCGTCGATGATGGCAGTTTCGGGAACCACTAAGCCTTGTTTAAGCAGGGGCGAAAGACCGAGGAGGCTGGCAGTGGGATAGCAACCGGGGCAGCCAATCAGTTGGGCTTCCGCAATGCGATCGCGGTACAGTTCTGGCAACCCATACACCGCTGTTTCAGCGATCGCCTGGTCATCGCGATCGCCGCCATACCATGCCGTGTAGGTAGCAAGATCCGTAAAGCGATAATCTGCCGACAGATCCAGCACCTTACAGCCCTTCGCCAACAGGGTCGGAGCCATCTTGTATGCCAATCCGTTGGGTAAGGAGAGAAAGACTACCTGACAGCGATCGGCAATCTTATCCAGATCCAGTGGCTCAACCACCTGCTGTACCCGGTGCCCAAGGTGAGGGTACAATTCTGAAAATGCCTGCCCAGCACTGCTTTCGCCACCAAGGTAGGCAAGCTCTAGACGCGGATGATCCATCAACAGGCGCACTAACTGTACACCGCCATAACCCGACGCACCGACAATACCAACCGGTATGCGTCCTACATCACCCATGATGATTTACCTTTTTTGCAGATTGAATGACTCAATATTTGCTGCATTGTAGTACCAGAGACCCCGTTTTGGGGAAATCGATCGCCTTCTACCAGGAATTGCTGACTTTATGGAGGAAGGAGGGGGCGAGGGGGGCAGGGGAGAGCGGTCAGCTTTTTAGCCTTTAGCCTTTAGCCTTCATTCTTACCTGCTGATAACTGATCGGTTCTCTCTCGTCCCCTGCTGCCAGAGCAAAAGACTACAATTTAAAGGTAGGTTCGCTTTAACAAACGTTACGGTACTCCGGCTTTGAACGTCTCTGTTGCTTCTTCTCAACCCACCCCTTTCGCCTTTGACACGATCGAAACGGCGTTGGCAGATCTCAAATGTGGTCGGGCGATCGTCGTGGTTGATGACGAAAACCGCGAAAATGAGGGCGATCTCATCGGTGCTGCCCAATTTGCGACTCCTGACATGATTAACTTTATGGCGGTCGAGGCACGGGGGTTGATTTGTCTCGCCATGACGGGCGATCGGCTCGATGAACTCGATCTGCCGCTGATGGTGACCAACAACACCGATAGCAATCAAACTGCCTTTACCGTCAGCATTGATGCGTCTCCCAGCGCTGGCGTATCCACAGGCATTTCTGCCGAAGATCGCGCTCGCACCATTCAAATTGCTATTAACTCAGCCACTCGCCCTGGTGATTTGCGCCGTCCTGGTCATGTGTTTCCGCTGCGTGCCAGAGAAGGCGGGGTACTCAAACGGGCAGGGCATACCGAAGCTGCCGTTGATCTGTCTCGACTGGCAGGGCTGTATCCCGCGGGCGTGATTTGCGAAATTCAAAATGCCGATGGCTCAATGGCACGCCTGCCCGAACTCATCGACTACGCTAAAGTCCACCAACTTAAAATCATCAGCATTGCGGATCTCATTAGCTATCGGCTGGAGCATGAACGATTAATCGAGCGAGAAGCGATCGCCGATTTGCCCACCGAATTTGGACACTTTCAGATCTACGCCTACCGTCACACCCTGGATAACACTGAGCATGTGGCGATCGTCAAAGGCAATCCTGCCACCTTTCACGACGCTCCCGTCATGGTGCGGATGCACTCAGAATGCCTGACGGGGGATGCGATCGGCTCCCTTCGGTGTGACTGTCGGATGCAGCTTCAAGCCGCCCTTAAAATGATTGAGAACGCGGGGCAGGGCGTGGTTGTTTACCTGCGGCAAGAAGGTCGCGGCATTGGGTTGGTGAACAAACTCAAGGCGTACTCACTGCAAGATATGGGGCTGGATACCGTAGAAGCCAACGAACATTTGGGCTTTCCAGCAGATTTGCGGAACTACGGGATGGGTGCTCAGATTCTCAATGACCTGGGTGTGCGCCAGATGCGGCTGATTACCAACAATCCTCGCAAAATCGCCGGACTCAAAGGTTACGAACTGGAGATCGTTGAGCGGGTGCCGCTGCTCATCGAAGCAACCGCTTACAACTCCGACTATCTGGCGACCAAAGCCGAAAAGCTGGGTCACTTGTTTCTGCGAACCTATCTCGTGACGCTAGCAATCCGCTGGCAAGAAGCTGCCGATACCGTCACAGAACGCTACGATCGCCTCCAAAAATTGCGCTACTTAGCAAAAGTGCATGACCTGCTGCTGCAAGAAGAAGTCCGCCCCGTTGCTAAAGCCCTGTTTGGCAATTCAGCGTTGATTGTTCATCTTGGCTTTGACCAACCGCTTCTGGGCAACCCCGATTGGTATCACACGCCAGAACATCCTTACCTGAAGTCGATCGCCAGCATTCTCGACAGCCTTGCAGCGCTACCCAATCTATACAAGCTCGAATTTATCGTCTCTCCCGGCACCGATCCTTTAACCGGGTTACAAGTGCAAATCGATCGGCAGGTCTTCTCACTCCAGCAAACACCCTCCAGCCTTAGCGACACCCTTCAAACGCAAACCATCTACAGCTTCACCAGCGATAGGGTTTAAGACCGATATGATTGAAAAACAGAGTTGTGTAGCGCCAATGATCTTGAAACGAGATGAAGTGCTGTCTCTTGTAGTGGCTCATCAAGAAGAACTCAAACAACTGGGTGTCAAATCACTTGACCTGTTTGGCTCCGTTGCTCGTGATGAAGCTCGCCCCGATAGCGACGTTGACTTTTTGATTGAGTTTAATCGCGCGGTTGGATTACTGGAATTCATCCGGATTCAACATTACTTAGAAGATGTTTTAGGGCGCTCGGTAGACTTAGGAACTGTGGCAGCCTTGCGGCAACATCTACGCGAACCTGTATTGAAGGATGCTATTCGTGTGTTCTAGAGATTGGCGACTTCGCACGCAGGATATTCTCATGGCGATCGCTGCCATTCAACGCCGTACAGCAGGCATGACTTGGGCAGAGTTTGAGTCAAACGAGACAATCCTGAGTGCGGTACTCTTTGACTTTATTGTGATTGGGGAGGCGACAAGAAATATTCCTATCTCAATTCAAAGTCTTGCGCCACAGCTTCCCTGGAGACAGATGAGAGATATGCGAAATCTTATTGCCCATGAATATTTTCAGGTCGATCCACAGATTGTTTGGGATGGCATTCAAAATGATTTGCCCTCGCTCATTGCTCCACTACAGCAGCTACTGGAAGCAGAGTCGATCGATCCCTGACCGATCGCCACTTGTTCTCGCTTCTATTTCCTACGGCGATCGTGTAGCAGCGGTCGATGGATTGTTCGCCAGCCCTTGCGCCAGTTGCTCTGCCGTGAGGGAACGAATCAGGGTCAGCGGAAATGGCACTTCACTGATGGCACTGCTGTAGGTGGCGCTGAGATAGCTGCGATCGGCGGCATTGTTGGCGAGATATGTCTGAAAAAAGGCAACAGCCAGGGCATTCATGTAACGTCGAGCGATCGCGGGGTTTGGACCAACGACTTCTTGAGGCAACGGCAGCGCATCCCTGGAGTTTGAGGAATCCAGCGTCGAAAAATGCGTCCCTCCTTGCAGCATGACCAGGTAGCGATCCGCCATCGTGAGCCAGGTAAACGGTTGAATTTGTTCGGGGACAGCCGGGGCGATCGTGTCGGCATTGCCCGTGACTATCATTGTGGGTACTTTAATTTGGCTGATGCTGGTCTGCCCCATGACAGCGCTGGTAATCGGGTTAATGGCAATGACCGCTTTGATGCGAGCATCTTGTAGGGTCGGTATAGGTTGCTTTAAGTCGCTCGCCCGACACTGTAAGAGCAGTGAGAGATTCAGCGTGTTTTCTAAATTCTGACAGCTTGCCTGTAGCTGCTGTGGATTAATTGGCGCGCCCGCTAAAGTCAGTGCAGTATAACCGCCAAACGATTGACCCAACACCCCAACCTGCTGAAAATTGAGCCGACCCTGAAGGTTAGGCGTTGCGTTCACCAAACTTTCCACCTGGTTCAGCACAAAGGTAATATCCAGCGGTCGATTCACAAACTCGGCTGGCTCCGACACCTCACTCGCCGTGCCATTAATGAGTGCTTGAAGCCGTGCCGCATTACTGCCGGGATGTTCGGGCACCAGCACCGCAAAGCCATAGGACGCAAGGTGAATGGCGAGATAGGCAAAGGTGGTGCGATCGGAACCTAAGCCGTGAGAAATGACAATCACAGGCATCGGAGCGGCTGGAGTCAACTGATTCGGGATGTAGAGATCCACAGGCACCGATCGACCGATCGTTGAATTTGCCACAGGCACGGTTGGTATCCCCCCCCCAACTGGAGGTGCTGCCGCATCCGCGCTAGTCGGGTTAAGAACAGCGCTACGAGTAGTATCGACCAGTGCCAGCGTTTGTTTCTGCCAGGTATACGGTCCTCGCTGGCGAATATCTGCCAGTTGATTGACCGCGATCGCTTCGGTTGCTTGTTCCTGCTGCGCTGCCTGAAGGACGATGGTGGTTGCCTGTTTTGCCTGGTTTACCAGTTGTTGTAGTGCGGCAGCAATTTCCAAACTGCGCTCGACATCAATCCGCAAGCCCCGTGTGGGGAACTTACGCAGCACGTTGAGCAAGGTCAAACCGTCTGGGTCAGCCGCCGCTAAAATCAACGCCGCACGAATCGCCTTAAAGCCAGAATCGCGTGATTCGGGTTGAATGACTTGCCCCAGGCGCTTGAGCAACACTTCACCCTGGGGCGTGTAAAGAAACTGCGATACTGCCACCAGATCCACATCAGCCCGCGCCACCAGTACACTTTTGAGCTGTTGAAGCTGCTTTGCATCCCCATAACGGGCATACACGGCAAGGTCATCGTCGATCGTCCCATTTTTGGCATAGGCTTCGAGGGACAGAACCGGGATCGATCGCTCCAGAATACCGTAAGACACGTAGACTCTCTCTGCCGCTCGTACAGGATTTTGGAGCGCTCCTAACCAGCTAAAAGCACTGAGAAAGATTCCCGTCCAGAGCAGGTAAGGATAACGCAGCGCGGTTTTTGTGAGGTTCATCGTCAGTTTTGGATCATTTTTCGCACTTCTTGCCGCAATTGAGGATCATTTTGTACGGCAACAAAAATCTGGTTGAACCGTTCCATCTGTAATCCCTGCGCTTGCACAGCCTTGTCCATCTTAGCTCGCGCCGCCTCCTGAATCTGGGTCAGTTGGCTCACTGCCTGCTTGTAGCTTTCCTCTTCTTTGGGCGTAATTTGAGTGGCTGGTTTTGCCGTTGGGTTTTTCTTTGATTGGAAGATTTCGTTAAAGCGCGTTTCAGAGAGTCCTTGCTTTTGCACTGCCTGCACCATTTGACCTTCAGCATCATTCACGATCGTCAGCAATTGCTTGGTGGCAACCGCAAACTTTTTCAGCTCATCTGGACTGATTTTGGCTTGAGGAGCGGTTGCGGGTGCAGGGCTAGCCCCTGGAGCAGGCTTTTCAGGTGAAGCAGGTTTCTCAGTCTGGGCAGGTTTCTCAGTCTGGGCAGGCTTTTCTGTTGGGGCAGGCTTAGACGGCGAGGTTTGTGCGTGGACTGGTAGGCTGCTCACGGCTACAACAACCAGGAGTGAACAGGTTGCCAACATTGACTTCATCATGGGTGAATTCCTGGAATAAGTGACTGGGTTCATGACGAACTGCCTCACAGGCAGGTTCATTCGCAATCAGATTCAACAGCGTTCAACCCTGATCGGGCGAACGCATAGTCTAAGTCTAATCAAACTCGAAATTTCTGCAATTTCAGTGGGCATTACGTGACCCGTAGCAGTGTAGTACAGGACTCACCAAAACCTGTGCTGAACCAGAGACTGACTTATCGCTACAATTATTTCTGCCTTTTTAAGGATGTTTTTGAGCGATCGACCCCAACTTGCAGTAAATTTAGCAATACTCTTGTACCAAAGTTTTGAGCGATCGTTTTTTGCATTATGAGAGATTAACCAAACCATCGTGCATACTAGCCCAAGCATCGGTATCAGCGTTTGTTGTTCATCAAAATCGTTTGATCCAAGGCATGACTTAATGCTCTAATTTGTTGATTAAAAATTCTGTGGTAACTCAAAGCTCACCTCCTTCTGTTAAATCTGCCTTGAGTCAGCAACTTGACCAGCGTTGGCAAATTGCTCCCGCTCAGAGTGAACAGGCAGCCGCGATCGCGCAAGCCACGCATCTTTCACCGCTGCTCGCTCAAGTGTTAGTGAATCGCGGCATTGTGTCACCAGAACAGGCTCAGATTTTCTTGCATCCAGAGTCTGAGATCCTCCCTTCACCGCTCGAAGACTTTACTGATCTACCGCTCAGCCTGGAATTGCTTATTAATGCCATTAACCAGCGCCAAAAAATTGCCATCTGTGGCGATTATGATGCCGATGGGATGACCAGCACTGCGCTACTACTGCGTGCCTTGCGAACCCTGGGTGCCCAAGTAGAGTACGCCATTCCTAGCCGCATGAGCGAAGGCTACGGCATCAATCAGCGCATTGTTGAAGCGTTCTACGATGAAGGCGTGAAGCTGATCTTGACGGTGGATAATGGCATTGCTGCCCATCAACCGATCGCCCGTGCCCGCGAACTTGGGTTAGCCGTTATCATCACTGACCATCACGATCTGCCGCCCACTCTGCCCGATGCTAACGCCATTCTCAACCCCAAAATGGTGGCGGAAACATCGCCCTATCGGGGGGTTGCTGGTGTGGGTGTGGCGTATCTGCTGGCGATCGCCCTGGCGCAAAGTCTGGGTAAAACCCACGAGCTAGGCAACTCGCTGCTGGAGCTATTTACCCTCGGCACGATCGCCGATTTAGCACCACTCACAGGCGTAAACCGACGTTGGGTAAGGCAGGGACTCCAACTGTTACCCAAATCGAAGCTGGCAGGCGTACAGGCACTCATCCAGGTCACGGGGTTAAGTGGTGCCAAGCAAATGAAACCAGAAGCGATCGGCTTTCGGCTGGGACCTCGGATCAACGCCGTCGGTCGCTTGGCTGATCCCCAAATTGTCATCGAGCTATTGACCACAGACGATGATGGGGTTGCGCTGGAACGGGCGATGCAGTGCGAACAAATTAACAAACAGCGCCAGCAGTTGTGCGAACAGATCGAGCAAGAAGCGATCGCGATCGTGGAAGCTGCCATCCATCATGCTGGCAACCCTGCGGCTAACTTTGCGCCACCCGTCGAAAGCCGAGTGTTAGTCGTTGTCCAACCCAACTGGCATCATGGCGTGATTGGCATCGTTGCGTCCCGCTTGGTTGAGCGCTACGGCGTACCCGTCTTTATTGGCACCTATGAAGATGCAGCAGAGACTCACATACGCGGCTCAGCACGGAGCATTCCTGAGTTCAACGTGTTTGATGCCCTCCAGTTTTGCAAAGATTTGCTCGGTAAATTTGGCGGACACCGGGCGGCGGGCGGCTTTTCTCTAGAAGCGACAAATCTAGAGAACCTGCGATCGCGCCTCCAGACCTTCGCACACCAATGCCTGCAACCAGAACACCTGAAGCCCCTCGTCGTCATCGACACGGAAGCCACCTTCGACCACCTCGACCTTAACCTTTACGCCCAAATTGATGCCCTCCATCCCTGTGGCATCGAAAACCCCGATCCGGTTTTTTGGTCTGCCAACGTCCGCATCTGTGAGCAGAAACGCATTGGTAAAGGTCATATCAAGCTAACCGTCAGCCAGGAGGAGGCGCTGCCCGGAACCCGCAAATTCACCGCGATCGCGTGGCGCTGGGGCGACTACTATCCCCTACCCAGCCACCTGGATCTGGCATATCGCCTGCGAACCAACGACTGGAACGGCGAGCTTTCGCTGGAATTGGAATTGGTGGGTGCCCGTAAGCCTGTGGCGATCGAGGCTCCTGTTGCTTTTTGGCATAACAAGCGTGCCTATAGCTGCGATATCCTTCAACATAAAGCTGGCAAACAGCTTAGAATCCGCAATGATCAAGGCAAAGAGTTAATTGTCCAAGAAGGGCACAAAACGGCTACCTTGAACCAGGATCAATGCGAACCAGCTTTGGTCAATATCTGTAAATCCTCTCAATACTACGACGTGATTAAAGCCGCCGTGACCGCATTAAAAAACGATGGCTGCTCATTGTGAATTAGTGTGTACATTCGGAGGGGGGCTTCGCCGTGGAACCTGACGACGATCGCACAAGCCAGCGCAGACGACTTCAAACACTACTGCTGGGCAAATTCTCAGTGTGGCGGGTTATGCGATCGATTCTTTTTGTCTACCTGGGGATCGGGGGATATGCCTACTTTTTTAGCGATCGCCAAATCTTCCAGCCGCAATCGTCCAGCTACCAGGACGATCCAACGACTATTAAACTTACGTCTGCCCCAAACGTCCAGATTTCTGCGGTTTATCGATCGCAGCCCCAAGCAGCCTATACCGTTCTCTACAGCCACGGCAATGGAGAAGATCTGGGAGACGTTCGCCCTGCTCTAGCGCAAATTCAGTCAACGGGCGTGAATGTGTTTGCCTACGACTACCGGGGCTATGGCACCAGTCAGGGCACCCCTTCGGAACAGAATGCCTACCAGGACATTGACGCGGCTTATCGCTACCTGACAACCGTGCTGAAACAGCCACCCAGCCGCATTATTCTCTACGGGCGATCGGTGGGCAGTGGACCCAGCATTGATCTGGCAACGCGTCAGCCTGCTGCTGGCTTAATTATCGAAGGCGGTTTTACTAGCGTCTTTCGGGTCGTGACTCATCTTCCCCTTTTCCCGTTTGATAAATTCGCCAACATCCACAAAATTGGTGCCGTTCGTTGTCCAGTACTCTTTATCCACGGTACCAACGACCAGGTTATTCCTATCTGGCATGGACGAGCGTTGTTCGATCGCGCCAACCAACCCAAAACCTTTTTAGAAGTCAGTGGTGCAGACCATAACGATGTTGCACAAGTAGCAGGCGATCGCTACCACCAGGCGTTGCGACAATACCTGCAAACGCTTGAGCAGACCCAGAAGCCATAGGAATTACGTGTTTTGATTAAAACCTCCGAGGTTTGCGTAAGTCTCAAGCGATAGAAAAAGTTGCCAATAAAAAGCCCGACGCGAATCGGGCTAGTCACTACTCTCTCATACTAGAAAAAACTTTCAAAAGCCAGCTATCAAAGGATTTCAAACAACCTCAACCGATAGCATCAGCGCTCAAACACGATCGCCCACAAGCAGCCGTTCTTACAGGTCGCCACCACGGGCAGCTAACAGAAAAATTACAGCAGGACCAGCGATCACGATCGCGGCTAACATCGTAAGCTGAATGATCGACTCCATATCCTTACCCCCTATCCGTCGCTGAACTAAAGTTGCACTATGAACCTGATGAGCAGTCGTAACATTTCTGCAACGATCAAATCTTATCTGGCTCCTTTGTCCACTTCTAATAAAGTTCACAAAAGTTAAAGATTAGCGAAAACTGTGTCGGTGCCCATTCAATACCTGGAACCGTTAAGCTCAATGAGGAATAGCCGTCAGCTATCAGCCGTCAGCCGTCAGCGGTCAGCGGTCAAAACTCAAAACTCTCCCCTGCCTCCCCTGCTTCCCCCCCTCTGCTTCCCCTCACTCCTCACCCCTCACCCCTCACCTCTCATGTCAACCTGGCGTTGTGTAAAGCAGTGTGGTGCGTGCTGCCACTTAGACCCGACCGATCGCCCCGATTTAGCGGACTATCTCTTACCAGAAGAACTGGCTCTCTACATGAGTTTGGTCGGCAAGAATGGCTGGTGTATTCACTTTGATCACGCCACCCGTGAATGTGGCATCTATGCCGATCGCCCCCGCTTTTGCCGCGTAGAGCCAGCCGTTTTTCAGGACTTGTTTGGGGTTGAACCCGAAGACCTCAACGACTTTGCGATCGCCTGCTGCCACGAACAGATTGAAGGAGTCTACGGCGATCGCAGCCTGGAAATGCTGCGGTTCGATCGTGAAGTGGGCATTACCTTAAAGAGCACGCTTGACCTTTAGTCACAAATTCAAGATAATGAAAAGAATATGAAAGGAAGTCATTCTTAACTTTGAATTTGCCGTGGAAGCCTCATCAATTGCCGTTTACGGACTCTCCCCCATCTCTCAGCGCACCCATCTCAGCGCTAGCAGTACGTTGATGTCAGAAGTTCTGAACGAGGCAGATACGCTGACGACTGATCAGGTCATCGTTCAGACCACCGCACAGACTGCTGAGCCGACTTCATCCCTAACTGGATCAACTTCCCAATTTTGGAAGGTCTTTGGCTCTACCTTCATCACCATTTTTCTGGCAGAACTCGGTGACAAAACTCAAGTAGCAACGCTTTTGATGTCCGCCGAATCTCACGCTCCCTGGTCCGTTTTTACAGGAGCCGCGATCGCTCTCATCAACACAAGCTTGCTCGGTGTGCTGGTCGGTCAATGGCTCTCATCTCGCGTCTCCCCCCGAACGCTAGACATTGCCGCTGGTCTTACCCTCGCCCTGCTGTCGATCGCGATGCTGTGGGATGCAGTTGGCTTGTAGGCAGCGGTCAGAAAAAGTTTTTAGTTGTTCGTTTTTAGTTGTTAGAAGTCCAAAGTTAAGACAGTCAAGGGCACTAAGGAAAATCTGTTCCCCAAAACCAACAGCGTTAGCGATTGCGGAACACTTAACCCCGTCTGCAAAGCGTTCCGCCCGAAAGGCTTTAGAGCTAACAACTAAAAACTAACAACCAACAACTAACAACTAACAACTGGTTAACTCAAAACTCAAAACTTTCTATGGATTGGCACCTCTTAGGACTCAGCTTCATCACCGTATTTTTGTCAGAGTTGGGTGATAAAAGCCAACTGGCGGCGATCGCGCTTAGTGGCAACTCCAAATCACCTCGCACGATCTTTTTGGGCACGGCAGCAGCGTTACTGCTGGCAAGTCTGCTAGGGGTTTTTCTCGGTGAGGGCACAGCGCATCTGCTGCCGCAACGGGTGGTCAAAATTGCCGCTGCGATCGGGTTTGCAGTGATGGCAATTCGCCTACTGCTGCCCAAGACGGACTCATCTGAAGCACTAGAAACAACCCCTGAATAGATTTCGTTAACGGCGTTTTCCATCCTGCGGCTTAAAATGGAGACGAAAGACTCGATCGGCATTGCTCGATTGAAACCGCTTGCAGAACCCCTGCCTTAAGAACACTATGGCTGCTAACGTCGAAATTTACACCTGGAGTTCCTGTCCCTTTTGCATTCGAGCAAAGGCATTGCTCGATCGCAAAGGCGTAGAGTACACCGAATATTGCATTGACGGCGATGAAGCGGCAAGAAGCAAAATGTCGCAACGAGCCAATGGACGGCGATCGGTGCCACAAATTTTTATTAACGATCAACACATTGGCGGGTGTGACGATATCACGGCATTGAATGCTCAAGGGAAGCTCGATCCACTGCTCCAAGCCAGCTAAACTGTCCATAGCCCCCCGTTAGTCGTTTCTGGCTTCTTGCGATCGATCGTTTACGGCTAACCTCGACTAAGGACATTCCCCGTGAAATTTGCCTTCATTATTGATCCCATTCAGCGGCTCGACCCTGGACACGACACCAGCGTGGCGTTGATGGAAGCGGCACAGGCGTTAGGGCACGAAGTCTGGATCACTCAGGCGCAACAGCTAGGCGTTGCCAACGGTAAGGCATTTGCGTTGTTAGAGCAGGTTCAGCTTACCCCAGTACAGTTGAGCGAAGGGCGCTGGGTGGCGGCGAATCCCTGGTTTACGCTGGGCGATCGCACGTTGCTTCCCCTGGAAACGATGGATGCCGTTTTCATGCGGACAGATCCTCCCGTGACGGTGCCTTATCTCTATGCCACCTACATTCTGGACTACACCGATCCCGCCAAAACGTTGGTGGTCAACGCACCCAGAGGCGTTCGGGCTGCCAATGAGAAAATGTATGCCTTACAGTTCACGGACGCGATTCCCGAAACCATTGTGAGTCAGGATAAGCAGGTGATCCGGGAGTTTGTCGAGCGCAAGGGCATTGCTGTATTAAAACCGCTGGGCGGGAAGGCTGGAGAAGGCATTCTGATCTTGGAGGCGGGCGATCGCAACATCAATTCGCTGATCGAAATCAGCACCTATCAGGGGCAAGTGCCTGTGATGGTGCAAACCTACCTACCAGAAGCCAAAGATGGCGACAAACGGATTATTTTACTCAATGGAGAACCCATCGGCGCAGTGAATCGCATTCCAACGGGGAACGAGTTTCGAGGCAATATGGCGGTGGGTGGCAGGGTTGCCCAAACCACGATTACCGATCGAGAACAGCAGATCTGCCGCCAGCTTGCACCTACCCTACAGCGCGATGGCTTGTTCTTTGTCGGCATCGATATTATTGGCGGCTACCTGACTGAAGTGAATGTGACCAGTCCCACAGGCATCCGCGAAATCGATCGGCTTGACAACATTCAACTGGGTCAACAGGTAATCGAGTGGGTTGTACACACTCGGCAGACCAACTAGCCGTCCTTTGCCCAATGGGTTTCTATTAAACGCGCCTGCGAGTTACAGCCGTTTTCATTTGCATTCACCACACCCTACACCCTATACCCCATACCCCTACTCGCCAGACTGTGGCTTACCCAATCAGTAACCGCTATATATTGCGTGCAACCCAACTGAGATGTAACGTTCCACAACGACCAGACTGAAACACCCGAAATTTGCTCGATCGCAGTTGATGAATACTCTAGCCCCCAAGACAAGAGGGACAGCAACAAGCCCCCCGTTACTGTCCCTCTCGTTCTTCTCGTGGAGTGGGCATCTACACAACCCAACCTATTCCAAGGTAACGAGCGTGCCTGCTGGATGGGTGAAGCAGCCATAAAGGGGCAATGAGAAATCCGTGAGGCTTTCGCAGCCAATCCTAACCGATCACAAGCCCTGTGAAGGGGGTGCCCCAAAATTCCCAGTTTTCCTTGTTGAAGGGCGATCGCCACTTGTGGATCAGCACCGATTCTAACCGCTGGCGATCGCGGGTTTGGGTGGGTGCCAGTGACCAAAAGGCAATCCCCAGATGTGTCTCAAGCTGGTTTTGGTAGTGAGCTTGCCGATAGTTCAGCAAATAGCGCTTGCAGTCATGTTCCCCTTTCCAGCGCTGCCCAGATTTCACCGTTTCGCCCACATAGAGCAAAATTGGCAACGCGTAGTCAATGACAAAATAGAGTGCCGCAACTCCCTGACTGTCTGCTTTCCAGCGCCAAAACTCAGTGTTCTGCTGAGGCAAGCTAAAGGGATCCAGGCAATCGGGATCAGCATCAACACCTTGAGCCGCCGATTCAAACAGTGAGCCTTGCTGCAACGTTGGGGCAAGACAAACCTGCTGCTGAAAGTGAAACAGGCGTTGTTTCCAGTCCTGCAAGGTGTTGCTATGAATTTTCAACAGTTCTGTCTGCTGGCTCCCATAGTTTAAGGTTTTCTGCTCAGAAACCGAAAAAAGTGAGAGCTGATCGCGGCTGTATGTCAAGCCAACCTCCATCTGTAGAATGATCACCCTACAGACTACGCTATATCTATGAAAAAGGCACAAAAATGACGCTATCGACTTGGAGTCCCTTCTTTGAGAAACCACTTCCTGTCCTTTGCAAAGGCAGGTTTTCAATGGCGGCTACGAGTGCAGTAGACTTTGAATGACCCCTCTAGCAACCGTTGACCGCATGGCAGCGAACAATATCAATCTTGAGCCTGGTTATTGGGATGGCATTTGGCAGAAGGAGCGCGATGCAACCTGGCGGCAATACCCTGGCTGTTTTGGTCGCATTTGCTGGGCGGTAGGGCATTTCAACGAAGTCCTGGAGCTAGGCTGCGGTACGGGTGTGCTGGCGCGTCGGCTACTCGGCTTTGGCAACGCGGTCACCGGGCTGGATATTTCTGCAACTGCGATCGCCCAGTTACCACCTGAGATCACAGGGGTTGTGGCAACCTTGCCGGAGATTCCGCTACCTGACCACAGTTTTGATGTCATTGTGGCAACTGAAACTCTGGAGCATATTGAGGATGACGCTGGCTGCATTGTAAGAGCTATGCAAGTATTGCGTCCCGGTGGTCGCATGTATGTCGCGGTTCCCAACGACTGCCTGGGTCCGGACGAAGATCCCGAACATTTGCGGAAATACACTCCGGAGACGATCGAGGCGCTGCTTTCCCCCTATGGACAGGTGTTCATTGAGGCGTTTGTCGATGAGTTTGTTGTGGCACCGGGGCAAATTGTCGCCATGCCTACGCTTTTGGCGGCACTCTACACTTAGGAACCTGGTTTACTGACAAATATTTTTTGTAGGTTGGGTTGAACATCGTGAAACCCAACACCAGCTTTGATCTTGTTGGGTTACGCTAGCGCTAACCCAACCTACGCAAGCATCGGGGTTTCTAGAGTTTTGTCAGTCAATCAGCTAAGGGGCTGTCATCAGTTACCACTACACATGACTTGAAGCAAGGGTTCCAGCCCCTTAGCCTGATGTTCGGGACGGGCGTGACACTGCTGATGCGGCAAGGTTTCGGAGCGAATTGATGACACGTCCTAGGAACTGTAAAGAAATAATGTCATGTTTTTAGGAGATTTCTAAGAAAGAATATACCGTTTGGTACGGAGCAGGTTTTGCCAAGCTCCCGCTCGGTTTGGCTTCAGGTCGTGACTCCTCGCGGTACCCCTTCGAGGGCTTCTTGTTCCGTTTCAAAAATTTCAAACACTGAGTCCATCATGGTCACTTCAAAGACAAGCTTGGCTTCGGGATGAACATTGCAAATGCGAAAGCTGCCACGCACCTTATCCGCATCCCGCATACCCGCGACCAGAGAGGTCAAGCCAGAGCTGTCGATAAAGTTGACCTGCCCAAGATTGACAACCACATGGCGGCTCAATTTAGAAATGCACTCTTGCAGCTTCAGGCGAAACTGCCACGCGGTTGTAATGTCAAGCCGTCCTGTAGGCGTTAAAACAATTACGGTTGTGCCGTCCTGGGTTGTATGGGTTTTCTGCTCCATGTGAATCGATTTCTGCTCCATAAGGCTCGCTTTACCCTCTCCTACGAACGGTGGACGCTTGGGCTGATTTTAACCGAAAGATCCGAACTACGTCTCTAGCCTTCAAGTATGTGGCGTTATCTTGTTTAAGCACGCAGATGCCCATAGCATGGGCTACGAGTTCCCACCTCTCAATTAGAGCACGTTGGCTCGATCGCCTGTAGCGGAAGCCCTCAGTCGATCTGACGCTGAGCTTAAGTGCCGCATGGCGACACCAGACAAACCATACCAGCAGTCTACTCTACCCAGCTTGAGTTGTTAGAGTCCAGTTTACCCAATCTTGCGGTTTCAAAAACGTCTCGTAAAGTGCAGCTTCTGGAGTATTGGGTTCTGGAGTGTAGCCGTACTCCCAGCGCACCAACGGCGGCAACGACATCAAGATAGATTCTGTGCGTCCATTTGTCTGTAAGCCAAAAATCGTGCCTCGATCGTAGACCAGGTTAAATTCGACGTAGCGACCGCGCCGATAAAGCTGAAAATTACGCTCACGCTCACCGTAGGCATGGGAGTGTCGCCGTTCGATAATGGGCAAGTAGGCGGGTAAAAACGCCGTGCCGCAGCTTTGGATGAAGCTGAAGATGTCTTCCCATGTGCGACCTTTGACCGCACCCACCGACTCACTATGGCGAGCGGCTGCCGTGTCGCTTTGAGAGCCAGGATAGGTGACAGGGTAAAGAATGCCCTGGGTATCCTGATAGTCAAAGAAGATGCCGCCCACGCCACGGGTTTCCTGACGGTGCTTGAGATAGAAGTATTCGTCGCACCAGAGCTTAAACGTGGGGTAATACTCAGGGTGATGACGATCGCACGCCTGCTTCAGCGTTTGGTGGAAGTGAACCACATCTTCCGCAAAGGGGTAGTAGGGCGTGAGGTCGATGCCGCCGCCAAACCACCAGACGGGACCTGCCTCAAAGTAGCGGTAGTTGAGATGCACAGTAGGGATATAAGGATTACGGGGATGCAACACCATTGAGGTGCCCGTTGCATAAAATTCGTAGCCTCTTGCCTCTGGGCGCTGCATCACGATCGACGGTGGCAGATCTTTACCCCACACCTCTGAGAAATTCACGCCACCTTGTTCAAAAACCTTGCCTTCTCGAAGCACGCGCGATCGCCCACCGCCGCCTTCTTCTCGTACCCAACTATCTTCCTGGAACGTACCTTCGCCATCAGCCTGCTCTAACCCCTCGCAAATCTGATCCTGGAGGTCTCGCAAAAATTGGCTAACGCGCTGCCGCGAATCGCTGGGAGGAAGAGGAGATACAGCCGTTTCAGAGGTGAAAAACGCAGTCATAGTCAGTCTCGATCGCTCTTAATGCTTTCTTAGCCTACCGTGAATTGTACCTGCAACCAAGCCACAGTGGGATTTGTGAACAAGTGTGAAGGGAAGAGGGAAAAGTTGTTGGTTGTTAGTTGTTGGTTGTTAGATAGAAAGCCTTTATTGTGTGACGCTTTGCGAATGACAGGGTTAAGCGCTTCATACTCGCTTCGCGAGCGCTAAAGTTGTTGGTTTTGGGAGTGATTCTTCTTTCCGGTCTTGCTCCCAACTTCTAACAACTAAAAACCTTTCTTGAATGCCCAAAGGGCTATACAACTAAAAACTCTTTCTGCTTTGGGTCTTCTTTACGGTCTAGCTCCTGGCTTCTAACAACTAAAAACGAACAACTAAAAACTCTTTCTGCCTTCTCACCCCTCATCCACCAACCGTCCCAAATATCGCTCAATGAGAAGAATCGCCACAATGTCGTCGATCGGGCGCGAAATGGTGCGAAAGGATTGGGGAATCAGGCTGGTGAGACCTTTGGCGGGGTACATTTGCCAGTAGCGATCGCGGGCTTGGAGGCTGCTGTGGCGCTCATCGACCATGATGATGCGAAGGGGTTCGGTTAATTCATGACTGAGCCGTTGCTTCCACTCTTTAGCGGTGGTTTGGTCGCCCATGACCAGCAAGGAAATGGGAAATTGCTGGCGGAGATGTTGAATGGTAGCGATCGCCGACTCTGCCTCAACGACTTCGTGGTAGCGCAATGTCCGATCGACACCAATGACTGCCAGACCGCACTTGCGACGACCGGGATCAAACCCCAAAATGACGGGCTGATCAGACGCAGGAAGATCCGGTTGGGAAGAGAGGCTAGGAGGCATGGCGCTGTAAGTCAAAAGAGCATCAACGTAAAACCATCAGGGGTTTTGTCCGCTCGTGGTGGGGGCTACATTCTTCGTGCGAAGCAGCACCTGTCCATTCTGGCTGGCGACTAAATCGATGTTAAGCGGTCCAATCGTATAGGTAACATCTGACGCAACGGCACGTAGTTCGATCGTCTCCTTATATTGCTTTAACTGTTCAATAAAAGTAATCACATCTTGAATTCGCCCAATCTGAACCGAATCGGTCAGAACGCCAAGATTACGAGCACGAAAATTAGCGGCGGTGAGCAATTGGTTAATGCGTTGCTGAATTTGAGCATCGGACAGGGTAGAGGGATTGAACGAGGTGCCTGCAACCACATCGCCCGCCAGAAAAACAACTCGATTTCGCACGGCATCGGCAAACACCTGAATAAATTTTTCACCTACCAGATAGTTGGCACCAGAGTAGATGCGAACGATGTAGTCCTGCCCATCATCAATTTGTTCAATCAGTTGTTTGACATCTGCACTGGTAATTTGCACGATGCGATCGGCGGTGCCCGGTCGTACCAAGCGGATGGCGGATTGGTTTGCCTCGCGGAGGAGTTGATCAACGGCTTGCTGTGCAGCGGCTGTATTGGTGGCGCGAATGGCGATCGATGCCAGCACTTGACCCCGTTGAATCACCACATTGCCAACACGTAACCCCTGTGCCGTTAGTTGCAGCGCTTGTACGCTTCTGGCTAAATCTTCTTGCTGCGTTTCCAGTTCCTTGAGACGAGCTTCGCGTTGTTGAATGATCTGATCTCTGGCACGAATCTCTTGTTCCCGCTGGGCAATGACCCGATCGCGCGCGGCTTGCAACTGACCAATCTCTGACCGCAACCGTAGTGCCTGTCCAGAGACATTTGTTAACCGTCCTTGAGTGAGACTCAGCGCTGTTTGAATGCGCGCGGCTTCTGCCTGAGCGCGTGCCCTTTCTGTGATCGCCCCTTTCAATGATTGATTGGTTTCAGCAAGCTGTTTTTTTGCAGACGCGCGATCGGAACGCGATTTGGTCAGTTCACGCTCAATCTGTCCCTTCTGAATCCTGGCTTCTTCCAACTCAGTCCGAGTGTTCCGCAGTCGTCGCTGAATGGTGCCTAGCTCAAACACCCCGGTACGCAGTTGATTGCTGGCGGCAAATAAGATCCCCAGGGTCGACGCCGAAATGAGAATGCCCGTAATAATGGTGACTAGCGTTGCTGTCTTGCGCGGTCTTAGCTTAAACAGGCTGAGCCGAGCTTTACCAACACGAGTGCCGATGCGATCGCCCAACGTGGCAATGACCGCACCAAGTATCAGCACTGCCAATATCAGAATTTCCCCGCCGGACACACTCACACTCCCAAAAACCCCTGTTCTCAAACCCTAATAGAGTTGCCGGGGGAATTCACATACAGCCTACCTCAAGTCGTTAAATTTTGTAGCGGGTTGCTAAATTTGTCACAGGCGACGATGAGAAAGAGGCGTTTGGAATGATCAAGCTATCAGCTATCAGCCTTCAGCGGTCAGCCATCAGCAGTCAGCCATCAACTATCCAGGTCTACTCTAAAAACTAACAACCAACAACTAACAACTTCTTCTGCCTTCTGCCCTCTGCCTCCTGCCCTCTGCTAAAAACCAACAACCAACAACTTCTTCATCCCTCATCCCTCGTCTTCTCACGTAAACTGCTGGCTCAACGTCACAGGGTTATGCACCGTGATCTTTTTCTTGTGAATGGAGATCATCTTGTCTTGCCGCAGATCGCCAAGTAAGCGCGTTACCGTCACGCGGGTCGAGCCGATCGCCTCTGCGATCGCCTGATGAGACAGTTTGAGGTCGATCGTGATGCCGTCATTGGTTGGCACGCCAAAGTCGCGGCACAGAATGAGCAAGAAACTCACTAAGCGAGACCCCATATCGCGGTGTGCCAGAGTCTCAATCATCATCTCAGTTTGCAAAATCCGAGACGACAAGCCACGCAGCAGAATCATCGATAGCTCAGGATTATCTTTGAGCGCCTTCTCTACTTGCTCTATGGGAACGGAAAGCAGCTCGACGGACGTGAAGGCAACCGCGTGATAGAAGCGATCGGATTTATGTCCTGTAATCAGCGAGAGCACGCCAAAAACGCTGTTTTCTCGCAGGAGCGCAACGGTAATTTCCTCTCCTGCCTCGTACACTCTAGAAAGCTTGACGGCACCTCTCAACAAAAAATAGACCCGCTCTGCCGGATCACCTGGGAAAAAGATGGTCTTGCCTCGTTCAAACGTTTCTACAACGGGCGGAAAGGCTCCCCCTCCCATCTGACGAAATACAGATGCCAGCGGTCGATCTTGCGTCACTACCATATCCCCTTACCTGGTGCCCAAGAAACTGCCCAGCCTTGCCCCAAACGAACCAGCAACAAGTGTTTGTAGCTTAGAACACTTAAACTTACTCCGAGCTGCTTTTTTGTGCCTGATGTTACACATTTCACTCCGATCGCACCATTAGACACCATACAGAGGTCATTTGAATCTAAGTAAGGCTACTGCTCGATCGTGCTGCTAACTTGAAGGCAAAAGCAATAACTGCTTCAAGGTATCTCAACTACAGCAAATCGGCTCACAATTCTCTCAACCATCCCTGACTAAGCATTGAGCGCTTGAGACTCTAGCCTTCGTGAAAACCAGCCCTTCTAGCTCACAGGTCTCTATGTGATAAGAAGTTGCATCGTGATAAGAAGTTGCATCGCCTTGATTAGCTGACTGTTAACGGTCATAAGCACGGGGAGCAAAACTCGATGCGCTACCCGTTGTGTCCCATCTTTGAGTATTCTTGAAGCACTCTTACTGTTGCTGTTGAAGATAGTCGTTATGTTAGACCTGACTGGAAAAAATGCGCTTGTAACTGGTATTGCCAACAATCGTTCGATCGCCTGGGGCATTGCCCAACAGCTTCATAAAGCAGGTGCAAACATTGGCATCACCTACTTACCAGACGATAAAGGTCGGTTTGAAAAGAAAGTGGCTGAACTGGTAGAACCCTTGCAGCCAAGCCTCTTTGTACCTTGCAACGTGCAGGATGACGCGCAAGTCGAAGAAACCTTTGCAACCGTAAAAGACCAGTGGGGCAAGCTAGACATCCTGATTCACTGCCTTGCTTTTGCCAATAAAGAAGATTTGACCGGAAATTTTGTGAATACCTCGCGTGATGGCTTTGCTATGGCTTTGGACATCAGCGCCTACTCACTGGTGAAACTGTGTGCCGCCGCGAAACCGCTCATGACCGAAGGCGGCAGCATTGTCACCCTCACGTATATCGGCGGCGCACGCGTCATCCCCAACTACAACGTGATGGGTATCGCCAAAGCAGCCCTGGAAATGAATGTCCGCTACCTTGCTGCCGACTTGGGACCGCATAATATTCGGGTCAACGCGATTTCGGCAGGACCCATCCGCACGCTTGCCTCTTCAGCGGTGGGTGGCATTCTGGATATGATCCACCACGTTGAGCAGGTTGCGCCTCTGCGTCGAACCGTCACGCAACTTGAAGTAGGTAACGCAGCCACCTTCCTGTGCAGCGACCTCGCCAGCGGCATTACGGGACAGATCCTCTACGTCGATGCCGGGTACGAAGTGATGGGTATGTCAGAGACCAAAGGCTAAAGGCTAAGGGCTAAAGGCTAAATTTTATCCTTCATCCTTTAGCCTTTCTTTCTAGAACCCCATTGCTCGTGCTACGGCAGTCAACTCTGGCTCGATCCCCTGGTGAAGCTGGTTGTTGCTGTGCTTGATTGCCGTATCAGGGTCTTTGAGACCATTCCCTGTCAAAACACACACAACGGTGGCACCCGTCGGCACCTGGTCTTTCACTTTCAGTAGCCCAGCGACCGAGGCAGCGCTGGCAGGTTCGCAGAAGATACCTTCCTCAGAAGCCAGAAGACGATAGGCATCCAAAATTTCGGCATCGGTGACGGCGTTGAATGCGCCTTGGCTGGCGTGCTGTACCGCGATCGCCCGCTCCCAGTTTGCCGGATTCCCAATGCGGATAGCGGTGGCAAGCGTTTCGGGATGCTCAACTGGATGCCCAACAATAAACGGAGCTGCTCCTGCTGCCTGAAAGCCCATCATGTGAGGTAGCTTCGTGCAGCGCTGCTCCTGGTGGTACTGGCAAAAGCCCATCCAGTAAGCCGTGATATTGCCTGCATTGCCCACCGGAATGCAGAGCCAATCGGGGGCATCACCCAGCGTATCCACCACTTCAAAGGCAGCGGTTTTTTGCCCTTCCAGGCGATAGGGATTCACAGAGTTAACCAGCGTCACGGGATAGTGTTCAGACATTTCGCGCACGATCGTCAGCGCCTGGTCAAAATTACCCTTGATCGCCATCACTTCTGCGCCGTAGAGCAATGCCTGTGCTAGTTTGCCCAAAGCAACATACCCATCAGGAATCAGCACAAAGGCTCTCATCCCTCCACGACGCGCATAGGCTGCTGCTGCCGCAGACGTATTTCCCGTACTGGCGCAAATGACAGCTTTTGCTCCCGCCTCTTTTGCCTTAGAAATAGCCATCGTCATGCCCCGATCTTTGAAGCTTCCGGTGGGATTTAGACCGTCATACTTCACCAGCACACGCACTTGCCTGCCGATTTGAGCGGCGATCGCGGGTGCAGGGATCAGGGGCGTGTTGCCCTCATGCAGCGTTACAACAGGAGTCTGGTCGGTGACGGGCAGGTAGGGTCGATAGGCTTCAATCAGCCCACGCCAACTAGCTTTTGTGGTTGGCTGGCTGGGGCTAGGAGAATGGCTTTGAGAATCGGCAGATAACGCTATGGTCACAGGAGGTACGTAGTCGAACTGAGCAGGTTTGTAAGAAGCAACTCTACCAAAGACAAGGCTTCGAGCCTTATCTCGTTAGCCTGGTATCAAGCATTCCTGGTATCAAGCATTGATGTTGCGCGGCTGATCATTTGCAGTTGCTTTAGTCATAGTTTACCCTGAACGCTCAGTTTACCTCGATCGTAGAATGCCTCCCATGCCGGCTAGGTAGTGTTTTAAGACCTCAAGCTAGGATGGAGATATGTAGTATCTCAAGGAAAAAGTAACCGACCTTGGTCACACGAAATCCAATTTCACGCAAAGACTTAAGCGATGCACAATGGCAACG